>JBMNQG010000009.1:0-57177 GCA_050944015.1 Oscillospiraceae bacterium | reverse complement strand
CCCCCTCTTGTGCGGCTCTTTGGCTACTTTCTGGCCGAACAGAAAGTAGCCCTCCGAAGGGCGATAAAAAGTGGCGTCCCAGGTATGAAGGCGGAAAATAAAAAAGGTCCCGGAGGATATCCGGGACTTTCGTTTCGATATGCTGTTGCTCTTAAACAATACGTCGGGCGCCTATATAGTGGTTTACATAATATGGTGTGCTCAGGTCGGTAATTATAACCTTGCCGGAACTGGAGGAGCTGTGAATAAACTGCCCGTCTCCAATGTAAATCCCCACGTGGCCGATGCCCGAATAGGAGCTGGTGCTGAAGCAGACCACGTCGCCTGGCTGGAGGATTGACTTCTCCACATAGGTGCCGTTCTCGTAGATGGAGGCCGCCGTACGGTTGATGCTGTATCCGCATTCCTTATAGACGTACTGGACGAAACCGGAGCAGTCGAAGCCGCCGGGTGAGGAGCCGCCCCAGACGTAGGGGGTTCCAAGGTATTTATGCGCCGTTTCCACGATGGCCTGGCCGGTCGAAGACGCGCAGCTTAAGGACGCCAGCGGGTCCAAGCTCAGATAGTCGCTGTGGACGTAGCCCACGGCACCGTTGAACGTCACCTTGTACCAGGGGCCGGAAACTCCGATTACGGACATCTTAGTGCCGTTTGAGTTATACCCGATGACGGTGCCGTCGAATCCGGCAGCTGCCCTCATTCTGACGTCGTCGCCCTTTATGGTGCCCGTGCCGAAGCTGTAGTCCAGAACCTCGGTGAAGTTTATGTATTCCGCCGCCATATAGCCCTTGACGCCCTTGAATATTACGGCATACCAGCCGTCGTTAACCTTGCTTTCAATTACGACGGCGGACCCCTGGGGAACCACGTCCTTGATGGGGGAGTCCATGCTGGGCTCGCAGCGGAGATTCAAAGCCGTGGCGTTAACCGTACCGCCGCCTATATTGGCGGCCAGAGCGGAAACTGTAAGTACAGCGGCCAAAACTGCTGTTAACAGCGCTGTTTTCAGCAGCTTGCTTTTGATGTGCCAGGCGTTGTTTTGATTATCCATTGGCCAAAGCCCTTTCAAGCCATACGGCGCCCAGGTCTATGGCGCTGTAAAGGCTGTCCTTTTCGCTCTTTTTTACAACACGGTCCCGGGATTTAATGTCGGGGTCCGTGAGCTGCAGCTGTACGGATACCCTTGTCGCCACATCCATATCCTTTACCTTTTTGGTGTCAAGGATTTGGAGCAAAACTATATACTTATCGGCCATGCTGCCATAGTAGATGAGGTTGTCCTTGCGTCTCAGCGGACGTCCCTTATATTCAAGGACCGCTGTCTTCGCTTTTTTTACCGCTGCCATCCTATACCTCCTCTCGAATCGTTACCAAATTGTAACACATTGTATCTTATTTGTCAACTAGAGATATGCTTACCAATTATGACTGCAATATGCATTCTGGGCAGGAGGGTTAAAAGGACAGGTTCATAAAGTCAAAGTACTCCCATTTGAAAGGGAAGTAGTGGTTGAAAAAACCGGACCAGTCAAGACTGAATAAAATGGCAGAGAATATGACGTACAGGGCAATGCAAATGAGGCTGAGTATCAGGTACGCCCTGGCCAGGTTACGCCTGTTAAGGTTTCTGGTGGCGCCGCAGGCCCAGACGATTTGAAGAATGAAACCCGCCAGCGGAAGGGACATGAGGATGATGGAAAGAAGAAAAGCGCCGGTGGAGAGCACGCTGTCCTGCCTTTTTGGAGAGGTATAGACATAGGCGGGATTCGGGGAGGAGTATCCCCCCTGGGAGCGGGGCTGCTTGTAGTAATAGTCGTACCTGTTTCCGGAGCTTTGGGTGCTGTGTGTCGGCAGGGCGGCGCCGCACCGGGGGCAGTAGTAGTTGTTGTCGGGAACCTGCGCCCCGCAGGATGTGCAGGTAATCATGGTGCATCCCCCAATTCAGCAAAAAATTACTGAATTTTTTTCTTTTTATCTTATCACAAGTTTTTCGCTTTGTGTATAATCCCGCACAAAAATGGGGCAAGTTACTAAAAAAATGGAGCGGCAGACAGCCGCTCCATTTTTTCATTTTTTATCGGCCCGGGATATTAATAGGCAGGCACGAACTCGTCCGTATTGTTCTTGTCTACTACGTAGTGGCCGCTGAAAATCCTGCGTTCGGTAACCGTTCCGCCGCCTACAATAACGTCATTAATAACTTCAATGACTTTAGCAATCTGATATCCCGGGGTTTGTAGAACAGTGGCTACCATGGTGCCGTTATTAATTGCGTCAAAGCCAATCTGCATGCCGTCGATTGAGAAGACGTCAATGTCGTTTCTGTTTGCCGCGGTAATGGCGTTGATGGAGCCGATGGCAAAGTTGTCGCTGAAGGCCACTATTGTATCCATCTCAGGGAATCCGGTAAGATAGTTTTCTGTCATGGTCTGGGCGGTCGTACGGTCCGCGTTGCAGTAGTCGTGAACCAGGACTTTGTAGTCCGGATTATCCTTGATTGCGTCCATAAAGCCGTTGTAGCGGTCGTTGTATGTGGTGTTGTTTGCCAGGCCGTCGACTATTGCAATATTTGCGCTCTCTTTATATTCCATCATATAGGTTGCCAGGTCATAGCCGATGCCGTACTGGTCGGGGCCCACAAAGCAAAGGGTATAATCCCAGCCGGTCTTGTCCACGTCGTTGTTCAGCATGATGACGGGCACTCCCGCCTCGGCGGCCTTCTTCACGTCCTCGACGGCCGCGGCCGAATCGCGGCACCAGTAAACGATTACGTCGGGCTCCATCATAAGAGCGGTTTCAAACTGGGTGGACTGCTTAGTGGCGTCCATGTCCGCGTCAAATACGGACAGGTCCCAGCCCTCGGCCTTCATCTGGGTGTTGATTTCTTCGCCCATTGAAACGCAGAAAGGAGTTGCGGTGAGAGATCCCGTAAGTACGGCGACCTTGAGAGGTTTTGCGGAGGATGTGTCGTCATCCGTGTTCGTATTCGGTTTCGTATTTACGCCCTCGCTGGATGGTTCGTTTACAGGAGCCTTCGTCTCTTCTTTGTTTCCGCATCCGGTAAACAGAGCAAGCAACATGAGTAGAGCCAGCACTAGTGCAACTGTTTTTTTCATTACATTATCCCCCTAATTTTTTTATTTATAACAGCAACTGGAATGCTGTTATTTTTAATTATTACTGCACCGCCGATTTCTTGTAGCTTGTGAGAAGGTCCGCGATAAGAACGAGGACTATAATTATGCCCTGTACGAAGGACTGCATGTAGCCGTTAATCAGCTTAAGCACCATGACGTTTATCACAATGCGCATGACCAGGATGCCGAGCATGGTTCTCAGCATGTTGCCTTTTCCGCCGAGTATTGAGACGCCGCCTACGACGCATGCCGACACGACGGTGAGGTTTAGCCCGTCTCCGACCATAGTGCTTCCCATACCGTATCGGGCGGCAAGCACGACGCCTCCGACTCCGGCGAAGAAGCTCCCAATCACGTAAGCCAGAATCTGGGTGCGCTGCACATTGATGCCCACCGCCTTGCCCGCTTCCATATTTCCGCCCACAATATACAGGTTGATTCCCAACTGGGTCTTTCGCAATATGAAGGAGCCCAAAAGCAGGCAGACGACAAAAATCACAATGGGCAGCTGGATGACCCCGAACAGCTTGTACTTGTAAATCATCAGCAGGGATTCATTTGTATTTACTATCTGGTCCTCATTGGTGATAATGAGTATCAGGCCGTAAAGGATCCGCATCATTGCCAGCGTCGTGATAAGAGAACCAAGCTTAAACCTAGCGATGATGTAGCCGTTTAAGAACCCGACAATCATGCAGGAGACCACCGCCGCAATTATTCCAAGAGCCAGGTTATACTTGCTGCCCACATAGCAGACGATGCAGGCCGATAGTGCGGCTTGAAGGCCTATGGACAGATCCACGCCGCCGTTAATCAGGCAGAAAGACATGCCTATGCAAATCAGTCCGAAAACGGCGGTATCCACAAGCACGTTTGAAATGTTCTTGGGCACGTTGAAGTACGGAACAAAGAAGAAGGCGTATGTGATTATGGCGGCAAGTACGATTACGATGTTGTAATCCAGCAAAAAACGCTTTAGCTTCGTCACCTTTACATGCCCCCTTCTCTGTTAAGAGCGGCTTTGACCGCGATTAAAAGTATTACTCCAAGAACAAGGTACTGCAAGCCGCTGGAAAGGCCCAGAATATTAAAGCTGTTTTTTAGGATGCCTACGAATATCACGCCCAAAACCGTGCCTTCCACGCTTCCGCGTCCGCCCGCCAGGTTCAGTCCTCCCAGCGCCACCGCCGTCAGAACCTCAAACTCGTATCCCGCGCCCATTAGGGGCTGGGCGGCCATGCTTCTGGTTGCCAGCACCACCCCCGCAAGGCCGACCGTGGCGCCGGTTATCGTATATGTCAGCCATATTGTCCGCTTGGCGTTGATGCCGGAAAAATGAGCGCTGACGGGGTTCGAGCCAACCATGTAGATTTGGGAGCCGAACACGGTCTTGCGGAGAATAATTGAAAACAGGGCTGCCACTGCCGCAAAGATGATGATGGGGAAGGGGATAATCTTGAGCACGTAGCCCTGCCCCAGGAATTTAATCCAGCCTTCGCTGGTTGCGGCAAGGTATTTGGAGTTGGTGTAGTGTTGCGCCGCGGCGGCATACACGTAGGACATGCCGAGGGTGGTAACGAAGGAGTTTATTCCCACCTGGCCAACGAAAAAGCCGTTGATGCAGCCGCAGCAGGCGCCCACCAGCATGGGAACTATTACTGCCAGGAAGGGGTTTTTGTCTATAAGGCTGCAAGAGATGCAGGAGAGAAGGGACAGCATGTATCCCGTCGACAGGTCGGTGTTACCGGTAAGCATGATCAGGGTGATGGCGCTGCCCATTATGCCGACGGGTGCCACGGACCTGATGATGTTTCCAATGTTGGTGGCGCTAAGCAGGACCGGCTTAAAAATGGCAATAATAATTATGTAAACTATCATGATAATGAATGTTCCGTTTACGCCTTTAAGCCTGTCCAGAATTCTGTTTCCTTTTGTCAGCAAATTATCCATTTTGGCTCCCCCCCAATGCGCTGGCCAGTATCTCCTCGCTTGTTATTCCTTCAACCGGCATTTCGCCGGATATTCTTCCCTCGCAAACCGTATAAAGCCGGTCGCATATGCCCAGGATTTCAGGAATTTCCGAGGAGACCACTATTACCGACACGCCGCCGTTGGCAAGCTTGCTGATAAGGCCGTATACTTCGGATTTTGCCGCCACGTCAATGCCTCTGGTGGGCTCGTCCAGTATCAGTATCTTGGTATTCATCATCAGCCATTTGGATATAACCACTTTTTGCTGATTTCCACCGGACAGATTGAAGAGCTTTTGTTTTATTGTGGGGGTTTTTATGGACGTTGCCGATATGAACTTCTTGGTCTCGTCAGCCTGTGCTTTTTTCCTGATAAAACCCAATATGTTAAGTTCGTTTATCTTTACTATGGTCATGTTGAACAGAACGGATAATCTGACTGCCAGCCCTTCCAGCTTTCGGTTCTCTGGCACCAGGGCGAGGCCCTTTTTCACCGCCTTTACCGGGCTTTTTATCCTAACCGGTTTGCCGTCTATGAATATTTTTCCCTTGTCCAGCTTGTCGACGCCGAAGACCGCCCTCATTATTTCGCTTCTGCCGGAACCTACGAGCCCGAAAAAACCGACGACCTCCCCGTAGTGGGCGTTAAAGCTCACGTCCTCGAACACGCCCTTGCGGGTCAGCCCCTCTACCCGCAAGGCCTCGCCGCCGATGGGGGCTTTGGTCTTGTTGTAAAGGTTGTCCAGGGTCCGGCCTATCATGTAGGAGATAAGCTGGTTTTTATTGGTCTCTTTCGTGTTGAGGGTTATTATTTTTTCGCCGTCCCGGATAACTGTGATTCTGTCGCTGATTTCCAGGATATCCTCAAGTTTGTGGGATATGTAAATTATGGATACCCCATCCGCCTTCAAACTCCTGATCAAGTTGTGGAGGATGTTTTTTTCGTTCTCCGAAAGGGAGGAAGTGGGCTCGTCCATAATAATTACCTTTGCGTTTCTGGTAAGCGCCCGGCCGATTTCCAGCATTTGCTGCTGGGCGATGGACAAATCCGCAACCAGCCTCTTTACCGGAACGTCCAGATTGATTCTCTTAAGCAGGTTTTTTGCCTCTCTGTACATGGTCTTGCTGTCAATGGTGCCTTGTTTTGTGAAAGGCGGATTTCCCAGAAAGAGGTTTTTTGCCACGTCCAACAGGGGAACCATGGTGAGTTCCTGATAGATACAGGCTATTCCCGCATGCATGGACTGCTGGGTGTTTTTAAAATCCACCGGCTTGCCTTCAAAGTAGTATTCGCCGGAATCGCGGCTGTAGACGCCGGTCAGGATTTTCATAAGCGTGGACTTGCCGGCGCCGTTTTCCCCGCAGACGGCATGAACTTCCCCTCTTGCTATCTCCAGGCTCATGTCCTTCAGCGCCCTAACGCCCGGAAAGCTCTTGTTGATTCCTTCAACCTTCAGTACTATGTCGCTTTGCACCGGATTCAATTATATCCCTCCATTGCATGTCTTTAGAGGAGCATAATGGCAGTATTTGTCGCCAATTGTAAAATTTTTATTTGCATTATTATATCAAGCAATCATTTGGTTGTGAAATGCCTATGTTGTTGTAACAAGTATACAAATATTGCATACCCAAAATTGTTTGGATAAAAAGGCAATTCGTGTTATTATATAGCTAATGGACTCATAAAGGATGATTATATGAATTCCGTACAGATAGAGTATTTTCTTGAAGTTGCCAGGTGTCAGAGCTTTTCCCAGGCCGCGAAAAACCTTTACGTATCGCAGCCAACCATCAGCAGGCAGATTTATGCCCTGGAAGAGGAACTGAACATCTCCCTGTTTGAGCGCACGACAACCGGAACAAGGCTCACAGAATCGGGAAAACTGTTTTGCGACCTCTTTTTGAATGTAAAAAACCAGATTGAGGACGCAAAAAGGATAGTCCAGCAGAGAAGCGCAAAATATGTAGAGCTCAAAATCGGCATTCTGGAAGGATGGGACATTTCCGAGGTTTTCAACGATCTGGTTGCCGACTTTGTAAAGGGCTGGCCCACCGTAAAGGTCACTTTCGAGGGATATCCCTTTCATCTTCTCTACGGAAACCTGCTTTCAAGAAATCTCGACGCAATCATATGCGTTGAGGATTATTTGCCCAGCGATAAAAGGATCCGGAGCTACCACCTGACCCAGATCGACGGCATTATGCTGTTCTCCGCCGAGCACCCCCTGGCTTCGAAGCCCAATTTGATGCCATATGACTTTAAGGACGAGCCAATGTATATACTCTCAAGTTCGGAGGTACCCATATCCAGGGACTTTTCCCTCGGCCTGCTTAAATCAATGGGGATTCCACCCCTTCTGGTGGAGCTTCCCAACAGGGATTCAATCCTGCTGGCCCTGTGCAAGAATTCCGGTTATGCCTTTTTTGACGAGTGGTTCCGGGCAAAGAACCTGCCAAGCCTTAAATATATCCCGCTTGGCGCAAGATTTGACATAAGCTTTTCGCATTTGAAGGACAGCACCAACATTTTCCTGCAGATGTTCTTCTATAAGGTGCTTAATTTTTTCACAGGCGCGCAAGCGGATGCAGGCGAGTAAGGCCGCAAAAGTAAAAAACAGCGCTCCAGGTTTTCTGGAGCGCTGTTTCTGTTTTTATCTTCGGTTTACCCCTGTATGGGCCCCGTGATGTCCGGCACCTCCGAAGTGGGAGGAGGCGAGGGCGTGCCCGGGTTTTGGGTTTCCGCCGGAGGCGGGGAGGTGGGAGGTACGGTAGCAGAAGGCGACGGCGAGGGGGAGGGGGAAGGAGGCGGCTCGGAAGGCGACGGCGAGGGGGAGGGGGATTCGGAAGGCTCCGGGCTTTCCGAAGGAGAGGGCGAAGGCTCTTCTTCCTCCTCTTCCTCTTCCAGGTCCCCGAATATATTGGTGGGGAGACCTATGGTGGGAGTGGGGAAGGACTTGTATTCCAGCCCTTCGTGCAGGGGCGCCATGACTTTCTTCCAAATCTGGGCGGCGGGGTTGCCGTAGAAGCGCATGGGCTCCGGAGTGTCGTATCCGGTCCAGACGGCCGCAACATAATAGGGAGTAAAGCCCACAAACCAGCGGTCCCTGTCGTCGGAGGTGGTGCCGGTCTTGCCGGCGGCGGGCATGGTGCCCAGATTGGCCTCCCAGCCCGTGCCGTAGGTGGCGGCGGCCTGAAGCATGTTGGCTATGTTCCAGGCGTTGTTGGGTTTAAAGGCCACTATGGTTTTGGGCGTGTTGTCCAGCACCACGTTGCCGTTGGAGTCCAGAACGTGGGTGTAGGTGCGGCCGTAGGTCATGACGCCGTCGTTGACAAAGGAGGTGTACGCCTGGGTCATTTCCCGTACGGTAAGGCCGTTTGTAAGCTGGCCAAGGGAGAGGGGAGCGTAGGCCACGTCGTTGACCGGGTCCAGGCTGGTGATGCCCAGGCGCTCCGTCAGGTATTCGTAGGACACCTGGGGAGTGAGCTTGTCAAGAATCTGGGCGGCCACTGTGTTCAGGGAGGAGATGAGTCCCTGGCGTATGGTGGTGATGCCGCGGTAAGAGTTGCCGGAGTTTCTGGGGTACCAGCTTGTGCCGGAGAGAACTATGTCCGGGGAGTCGTCCACCAGCGTGGTCTGGGTGATGAGACCCAGGTCGAAGGCTGGGCCGTAGACCGAAATGGGCTTTATGGACGAGCCCGGGGGCCTTTTGGTGTCCGTGGCCCGGTTAAGTATAAAGTTGCCGTTCTTTTCGCCCACGCCGCCCGTAAGGCCCAGTATGTCCCCGGTGTAGGGGTCCATAATCACGATAGAGGATTGGAGCTGCTGGGAAGAGGCCACATAGGGCTGGGGCAGGGCGGAAAGATCCTTGTAAATGCTGTCTATCTGGTTCTGGACGTCCATGTCTATGCAGGCGTATATCTGATATCCGCCAGAATAGAGCAGGAGCTTTGCCATGTCCATTGAAATGCCCTTCTGCTCCACCAGATCGTTGAGGACGTCGTTGATTACCACCTCGGTGTAGTAGCTGTAAATGGGCTGCTGGGTGCTTTCCATTTCGCCCCGCTGGAACTCCAGCTCTTCATTTACAGCGTCAATGTACTCTTCGTATGTGATGTAGCCCTGGTCGTACATTTCCCAGAGTATGGTTTTATGGCGTTCCTTGTTCTTGTCCGGGTTGTTGTACGGGCTGTAAAGGGTGGGGTAGTTGGTTATGCCTATGAGGCTGGCGCATTCCGCCAGGGAAAGGTCCCAGACCTCCTTGCCGAAATACACCTTGGCGGCGGTGCCCACGCCGTAGCAGCCCTCGCCGAGATAGATGACGTTCAGGTACCACTCCATTATCTCTTCCTTGGTGTATTTTTTCTCAAATTCCATTGCCCGGAATATCTCCAACAGCTTTCTCTGGACGGTTATGTCGTCGTATTTTGTGATGTTCTTTATAAGCTGCTGGGTAATGGTGGAACCGCCGAAATCGTTCTTCATGCTGAGGAACATGTTTGTAAATGCGCCCAGGGTGCGGTACCAGTCCACGCCCTTGTGCTCGTAAAAGCGCTTGTCCTCAATGGCTACGGCTGCGTATTCCAGGTACTGGGGGATGTTTTCGTATTCCACCCATTCCCGGTTTTCCTTGCTGTACAGGGTCTGCAGCTCCTTGTACTGACCGTCGGAGTCCTTGTACCATATGGTGCTGGACAGGGCCAGGGATACGTCGTCCAGGCTCACGTCCAGGTCCGTGCTGAGGGAGGACTTGACGTAGTATGCGAATATGCAGGCAAAAAGCAGGCCAGTGGTAATGATTATAAGCAAAACCGTTGCAATGACCTTGAAGCACAGGCGGACGACCCCGCCCACGGTATACGCCGTGGTGTCCGCAGCCGCTTTGGCAATACGGGCGGCCTTTTTGTTGGGTTTAGAATTCATATCGGCTTATCGCACCTCCGTACGGTGACAGGTATTTCAAGCCACGAAATGGCGGTTAATCTATCCGGTTAAATATTTGATTGAAAATCACCATGCATGGGCATTATGACGCTATTATAACACATTCTGTTAACTTACTATATATCTTTTATAAATATTTTTTTTGGTTTTATTATCGGAATAGTGGGAATAATAGGAAAAAAGGGGGTGAGAGACATGAAGACGAAAATAAGAGCGGGACTCGGCTGCTTTTTGATTGTGGCCGCCGTAGTGTCCGCCGTTTCAGCCCTGGCACTGGAAGCAAGGGACGTCGCTCCCGGCAAGAATTATGCGGAAATTGAATACAGAGAAGAAAACAGCGACGAAGTCAGGGAAGGTTTCATACTTAAGGAATATGACGGATTTATAGGGATATTCAGCCCCGGCTTCGAAAAAATACCCATTACCGTCACCGACATTGAGGTGAGCACTCTCAGGGAGGCGGACAAGGAACTGCTCCGGGCGGGTATTTACGCTGCCAGCAGGGAGGAAATGATGCAGCTTCTGGAGGACTTTGGCTCGTAAGGCCTTTTGGCTTTGCGATATTTTTGTTGATTTATCGACTCCTGTGGGGTAGAATAATAATGAATTTAAGCCGACAGGAGGGCGCAAAATGAGTGAAGAATACGGCAGCAACTTCATTACCGTAAAGGACGACGCGGGTAATGAGTTCGAACTGGAACACCTGGACACGATAGAATACGAAAATCAGGAGTACATGGTCTTTCTTCCCGCCGACATGGACGAGGACGACGAGGATTACGGCCTCATCATCCTTAAGGTCATCGAGGAAGACGGGGAGGAAATCCTGACTACGGTGGACGACGAGGAGGAACAGCAGAAGGTTTACGAGTACTACATGACCGTGCTGTTCGAAGAGGCTGAAGAAGAGGACGAAACTGAAGAGGAATAAGTTCCGCATTTCTATTGATTTGACATAGTTTTCCGTTGAAATAGCGGCCCCGGGATGGTATAATAATGGCAGAAAGGGCGGCCGGCCCTTCGGGCGGGGTTGTCAACTGTGCAGACCGATGCATAAGATGTAGAGAGATGATATATTTTAATACAGCAGGTATATCAATACGCGGCCTGCTGTGTTTGTGGAAAGGGCCCAATTAAACCCACATCATTAATAAGGGATGCCTTATTCCCCTGTGGATTGCAGGCCTCCCGGCCGCGGGCACAGCCCGTGACCGGACGTTGGAAGCAGAGAAGCAGCGGAGCGGCGACCCACCTGCAGGAGCCGTGCAGGTTATAATCGGGCCCCCACGGCATTGGCGGGTTGGCCGGTGTGTTTACACACCGGCCTTTTGAATTGCAGACTGAAGCAGCCGTCACAGAGAAACTACCATTTCTCTGTGACGGCTTTTTTGTGCACAAAAGAAAATGAGTTTCGACAAATTATGACAATTTTTGCAAAGAAATGGTGTTATCATACGAAAAAAAGCAGAAATTTCGCCCTCTTTTGACATAAATCAACAATTTATATTTGCATGGAAACGTGCAAAAACCTGGCTGGTGGGGGATATTTGTGAGAGGTGATGGAGTGCTTGAAGAAAAAAATTGACAGCGACGACGTGATAAGGCGCATCGGGCAGCTTGCATTCGGCAAGGCCAACGACGCGGTGAAGCTGGTGCTGCTGGACCCCCAGAGGCCGGAGCTAATAGACAGGCTGGATTTGAGCCTGCTCTCGGAGGTGAAGAGAGGGGCCAACGGCGTCATGGAAATCAAGCTTTTAAACAGGCTGGAGGCCCTGGAGCTCCTGGCAAAGCTGCTGGGGACGGGGCCGCAGCAGGGTACGGAGGCGGAGAGCTTTTTCCGGGCGATGGACAGGGCGGCCGAAAGGCTGGGTGCGTACAGGGATGAAATTTGAGAGTTTTTCCCCCAGGCAGGTGGAGGCTCTCACCTGGTGGAGCGACTCTTCCCCCTACAGGGACCTTGACGCCATAATCTGCGACGGGGCGGTGCGCAGCGGCAAGACCCTCTGCATGGGGATATCCTTCGTGTGCTGGGCCATGCGCCGCTTTAGCGGACGCCAGTTCGGCTTATGCGGCAAGACCATAAGCTCCCTGCGGAGGAACCTGATAAACTCCCTGCTTCCCGTCTTGCGGGATTTGGGCTTTTACTGCGCGGAAAAGGTTTCGGAAAACCTGATTACCGTCTCTTTCGGAGGCGGGACCAACAGGTTTTACCTCTTCGGCGGCAAGGACGAGGGCTCCTCCGCCCTGATTCAGGGCATAACCCTGGCGGGAGTGTTCATGGACGAGGTGGCCCTGATGCCGCGCAGCTTCGTGGAGCAGGCCTGCGCCCGCTGCTCCGTTGAGGGCAGCAAGATTTGGTTCAGCTGCAACCCGGAGGGGCCGGAGCACTGGTTCTACCGGGAGTGGATAAGGAAGGCGGCCCAGCGGCGGGCTCTTTACCTGCACTTCACCATTGAGGACAACCCCTCCCTGTCCCGGGAGATTATAGCCAGGTACCGGCGAATGTACAGCGGCGTCTTTTACCGGCGCTTCATCCTGGGGGAGTGGGTGGCGGCCCAGGGGCGGGTGTACGACTTTTTCGACGACAGCTATGTGAAGGACCCGCCCCGGGAGCCCCTGGAGGAGTACGTCATCTCCTGCGACTACGGCACCGCGAACCCCGCCTCCTTCGGCCTGTGGGGCAGAAAGGGAAGCGTCTGGTACAGGCTGCGGGAGTACTACTACGATTCCCGCCGGGAGGGCAGCCAGAAGACCGACGCGGAGTACGTGCGTGACCTGCTCAGCCTTGCCGGGGGAAGGAAGCTCCGGGCGGTGGTGGTGGACCCCTCCGCGGCAAGCTTCATTGAGGCCCTGCGGCGGGAAAATATGCC
Organism: Oscillospiraceae bacterium; assembly: GCA_050944015.1. Taxonomy (GTDB): domain Bacteria; phylum Bacillota; class Clostridia; order Oscillospirales; family Oscillospiraceae; genus DUOX01. The sequence continues at coordinate 44,255 of JBMNQG010000009.1, read as the reverse complement.
GGTGGTGAAGGCGGAAAACGACCTGCTGTCGGGCATCAGGCTCACCGCAAGCCTGCTGAAGTCCGGCAGGCTGGTTATCTGCCGGGACTGCGCGGACGCCATACGGGAGTTTTCCCTGTACTGCTGGGACGAAGACGCCGGAGGGGGCAGGGACGTTCCCCTTAAGGAGAACGACCACGCCATGGACGACATACGGTACTTTGCCGCAACCGTGGCCTCCAGGCCCAGGAAGGCGTTTTTCGCCCGGTGGGTGGAGCGGCAGCCGGCAGACTGAAAAGGCATAAAAGGGAAGATTAGTTTGGAGGTCTGAGGATGAGACTGTTTTCCAGAAAAAAGGCGGCGCCGCCGCTGGTCCAGATGCGGTACCCCCAGCGTCACCCCTTCGGGGTATTTGACGGCTACGTGCCCCTGGGGGACGGGGAGGCCAGGCTCTACCGGGCGGTGCGGGAGGCGGTGCCGGTGGTGGACGCTGCCATTTCCAAGCTGATACGACTGGTGGGGGGCTTTTCCGTGAAGTGCGGCGACGAGAGAGCCCAGGCGGAGCTTTCGGAGTTTTTAAGGACTGTAAACGCGGGCCGGGGGCAAAGGGGTATTAACTCCTTCCTGGACAGCTATCTGGACTCCATGATTACCTGCGGCCGGGCGGTGGGGGAGATAGTCCCCCGCGGAAACCGGGACATAGCGGCGGTCATCTGCGGCAACGTGGCGGACGTGCAGGTGAAGGAGGGGGAAACGCCCCTGGATTTCCAGCTATGCGGCTGGAGGGACGGGCAGCTTATGCCATTCCCCAGGCAGGAGCTGCTGCTGTTCACCCCCTACAATCCCGAGGCGGACTCCCCCTACGGGGTGTCCATGCTGAGGAGCATGCCCTTCCTGACGGACATACTGCTGAAAATATACAACTCCATAGGCCTCAACTGGGACAGGGCGGGGAACGTGCGCTTCGCCGTGATTTACAAGCCCCAGGGCGACATACTGGACCAGGCCTACGCCAGGGAGAGGGCGGAGCAGATAGCCCGGGAGTGGAGCGCCGCCATGCAGAGCGGGAAAAACGGCGCGGTCCGGGACTTCGTGGCGGTGGGGGACGTGGACATCAAGGTCATAGGCGCGGACAACCAGGTGCTGGACAGCGAGGTGCCGGTGCGGCAGATTCTCGAGCAGCTTATAGCCAGGACGGGTATTCCGCCCTTCATGCTGGGGCTCAACTGGTCCTCAACGGAGCGGATGTCCGCCCAGCAGGCGGACCTTATGACCAGCGAGCTTACGGCGGTTCGCCGGACCCTGAACCCGGTGCTGGAGAAAATCTGCGACCTGTGGCTGAGGATGCACGGCTACGACTGCGGCTTTGAGATAGACTGGGACCCCATCAACCTGCAGGACCAGGTGGAGGAGGCCAGGGCGGAGCTGTACAGTGCCCAGGCGGAGAAAATCCGGGGAAGGCAGAACGAATAACGGGAGCGAGGGGAGGAGATAAGGCTTGAAGATAATCAAGGCGGGCAGCGCCCGGGGTGCGGCCACCGATGCAAAAAGCGAGCTGGAGGCCATCAGGGCATTTGCCAGGGCGGAGCTGACGGAGGAGGACGTTTACACCTTCGCGGTGCTCCTCTGTGACAACGAAGTGGACCGGGACTTCGAGCGGTTTTCCGAAAAGACGCTGGAGGAGCTGCGGGAGCTCTTCGTGGGCAAGACCGGCATCAGCGACCACAGGTGGAGCAGCGGGAACCAGAAGGCACGCATCTACCGGACGGAGCTGGTCCGGGACGAGACGAAGAAGAACAACCTGGGCATGCCCTACGTGTACCTGAAGGGCTACGCCTACATGCTGCGGACGGAGAGCAACGCAAACCTCATAGCGGAAATAGAGGGTGGAATCAAAAAGGAGACCAGCATAGGCTGCGCCGTAGCCCGGAGCGTGTGCTCCATCTGCGGCGAGGATATAGGCGGCCCCAAATGCAGCCACATCCGGGGCAGGAAATACGGCGGCAGGCTGTGCTACGCGGAGCTGGTGGGGGCCGTAGACGCCTACGAATGGAGCTTCGTGGCGGTCCCCGCCCAAAGAAACGCCGGGGTGATGAAAAAGTTCGCGCATTTGGGCGGCCTCAAGGGTTTCGTGGAGAGCGACGAGGGCAGGTATTTTTACGCCGAGTACAGGGAGCTGGAGAAAAACGCGGAGCTGGGCAGAAGATACCTGCAGGAGCTGAGGCGGGAGGTGCTCCGGCTGGGTCTCCTATGCGACAGGGAGCTTCACGCCGCCCTGAAGGGCGCCATAGACAGGATGGAGGACGGGGAGCTGCTGCAGCTGAAGCGGATTTTTGAGGAGCGGCTTGAGGACAGGTTCCCGCCGCCGACCCAGCTCCCCGGCAGGGACGAAACCGTGGCCTTCGACGGGGGAGAGTACCTGGTTTAGTCCGCTGGCCTAGATTGAGCGAGACAAATTTTTACATACAGTTATAGGAGGGACAAAATGAAAGTCAGTTTCGAAGGAATTGGCGAGACTATTGCGACCTTTTACAACAACGGCGCAAACGGGGCGGAAAAGGGCGCCCCGGTAAGGCTGTCCTCCAGCGGGGAGGTCTGCAAATGCGCCGCCGGCGAGAATTTCGCGGGGGTGGCGGTTTCGGTCAGCGGGGACTTCGCCGCGGTCCAGATTGCGGGCTATGTAAAGCTGCCCTACAGCGGCGACGTGGCGCCCCAGGCGGGCAGGCAGCACCTGGTGGCTGACGGCCAGGGCGGCGTGATGGTGGACGCAGGCACGGAAGGCATGGTGACCATCGGCGACACCGACTACCCCACGGGCGCCGTCACCTACACGGGGAACAGCTACCTGGTGCTGGACGTGGATGCGTCGGCCCGCCTAGTGTGCTTTATGATGTAGGACTCAGGGTTACGGGATGAAAACTGACTGGGAGGATAGTTTGTATGGCATACCGTTTTAACGAGATAAAACTGGACAAGGGCATGTACAGCGAGGCTGGGAAGAGCTTTTCCCAGGTTCTGGAGGAGCTGGACCCCAGCGAAAACTACAAGGGCACCCCCTACGAGGGGCTGGACGCTTTCCAAAGACAGCTGAAGCGCTTCGACATAAAGGTGAGGGGCGCCGGCAGCGACGTGGTGGAAAAGTTCTTCCGCACCAGCGAGTCCGCCGTCCTGTTCCCGGAATACGTGGCCCGCAGCGTCCGGCAGGGAATGGAAGAGGGCAACATCCTGCCCTCCATAACCGCCAGCGTGACGAAGATTGACGGCATGGACTACCGCAGCATCTACTCGGTGCCTTCCGAGGACGACAAGAGCCTGCGCCGGGTGGAGGAGGGGGCGGTCATCCCTCAGACGGAAATTAAGACCCAGGAAAACCTGGTGAAGCTCCACAAGCGGGGAAGAATGCTGGTTGCCTCCTACGAGGCCATACGCTTCCAGCGCCTGGACCTGTTTTCCGTCATGCTCAGGCAGATTGGAAAGCAAATCATGCGCATGCACCTGGACGACGCCATAAACGTCCTCATTAACGGGGACGGCAACAACAACGCGGCGGAAATCCTCACCGTGGGCGCCGAGCCCATAGGCGGCACCCAGGGAAAACTGACATACAGCGAGCTTTTGAAGTTCTGGAACCTTTTCGACCCCTACAGCATGAACACCCTGCTGGTGGGCAGCTCCGCCATGCTCCAGATACTAAGCTGCGAGGAGTTCAAAAACCCGCTGACGGGCCTGAACTTCCAGGGCACGGGGGAGCTCACCAACCCCCTGGGGGCGAAGCTCATCAAGACCACGGCGGTGGACCCCGACACCATCATCGGCCTGGACAGGAACTACGCCCTGGAGATGATACAGGCCTCCGACGTGTGCGTGGAATACGACAGGCTGATAGACAGGCAGCTTGAAAGGGCGGCCATCACCAGCATTTCCGGCTTCGCAAAGCTGTACGCGGACGCGGCGAAGGTGCTGCAAATCTAAACAGCGCAAGGCAAGCATAGGCATTTAGGGGTTAGGGGGGTTTTTATGGCGTACACCGACGAGATTTACGCCCGCGCATGCAGCCTTATGGGCGGCGACGTGGGCCAGGAGAACACGGCGGCCCTTGCCGCCATGTGCGAGGCCGCCGGAGCGGAGCTTGAGGCCCGGCTGCGCCGGGGGGTATCGGCCCAGGAGATAAAGCAGCTTTTTGTGGGCGCCGCTGGAGTGCTGGCCCTGTCCATGTACATACAGCTTTTCGGCGCCATGGACGACACAAGCTCCTTCAGGGCGGGCAGCGTCGCGGTCAGCCGAAGGAGCCCGGGCTCCGTTAAGGTTTCCGCCTCCGCCCTGAGAAAGCAGGCCGAGGCCATGCTTGCGGCGTACCTGGAGGACAGGGGATTCGATTTCCGGGGGGTAAGGGCTTGAGGCAAACAAAGGGAATAAGAAAATACGGCAATACCCTCACCATATGCAGCGGCGCCTGCCCGGAGGGGAGGGAGGCCAGGGGCTTTATCCAGCCCATAGCCTTCTCCTCGAAAGAGATGCCGGAAGTAAGGACGGCTGCGGGAAGCTCAAACAGGGGGAGATACCTTCTTATAGCCGAGGCTGAGGCCCTGCTGCCCGGGGAGAGGGACGTGAGCGTCATCTCCGGGGAGGCGGAATACGCCCTCCTGCGTGCGCAGCCCGTTTACGTGGGGGGCAGGCTCAGCCACTGGGAAGGGGTACTCAGGCTGAAAGGCGGGGCTGCCCATGCTTAACACTGTGTTTTCGGCGCTGGTGGACGCCCTCAACAGGGCGGGGGTGGAGGCTGTCTGCCAATACCCCTCCGCCCCCCTTGACAGCCGGAAGGGCCCCTTGGTCTGCGTGGGCGTGAAGAGCAGCAAGCTCCTGAGTCCCGGCGCCGGGGAGTACCTGGGACTGCGCAGGAACGGGGACGGGAGCATTACCGAAGCCTACGGCTTCCGGCTGGAGCTGGTCCTGGGTCTGGACATATACTCCCCCCATGACGCGGAGCCCGGCGGCTGCCTTCGCTGCTTCGGGGAAATCACCATGGCCCTGAGGGAAATGCCCTCCGGCCTGAAGGTCCGGAAACTGGTCTGCGGGGTTGTATCTCCGGACAGGGCCACGGAGATGTTCCGCTGCCCCTGTGAACTCCACTGCATGGCCTACCTCGTTTGCAGCGCCAGCGAGGAGACGGGGGAATTTACAGATTTTGAATTGAAAGGGACGGTTGTGCATGGCAACAAGTGAAAGACCGGGTGTCTACAGCTCTTACGAGGTCTCCAGCGCCGTGGGCGGCAGGGGCGGCGGCGGCGTGGTGGGGATTGCGGCTGCGGCATCCCAGGGTACGGAAGGAAAGAGCTACATCATAAATTCCTACGCCGAGGCCGCCTCGGCCTTCGGGGCGGACAGCAGCATGGCGAGGCTCATAAAGCTCCTGTTTTTAAACGGCGCCTCCTCCGTCAGGGCGGTGCCGGCGGCGGTGGGTTCGGCTCCGGACCCAGCCAAGTACGAGGCGGCCTTTGGGACCCTAATGGACTTGGTGCAGGTGAAAATCATGGTGTGCGACAGCCATGATTTGGCGGTCCATCAGGCCATGAAGCGGGCAATTGAGACCGCATCTGAGCACAGCAAGTACAGGATAGGCGTGGTGGAGGGTTCCGGCGGTGTGCAGGAGCTGGTGGCGGCAGCCGGCAGTCTCAACTTTGAGCGCATGGTCCTGTGCGCCCCCGCCGAAGCCTCGGATATGGCCCAGCCTGGCGCCGTGGCGGCGGCCCTGGCGGGGCTCATAGCCTCCGGAACAGACTCTGCCCTGCCCCTGAACGGCGCCGCCCTTTACGGGCTTTCGGGGCTCGCGTCCTCCTTTACTGACACGGACATAAACGCCCTGGTCCAGGGGGGAGTCACGCCAATAGAAAACGTGGGCGGGAAAATATCCGTCATACGGGGCGTCACCACCCGCACCACCACGGCAGGGGTGCCAGACCCCACCTGGCGGGAGCTTACCACCACGCTCATAATTGACGACGTGATACCGACCATTAAGAACTCCCTGCAGAGCAGGTTCGCCAGGTCCAAGAACACCGCCCAGACCAGGGGGGCGATACGCACCCAGGTCATCATAGAGCTGGAAAACAAGCTGGCCAGGGAGATTATCGACAGCTACGACAACGTGACGGTGAAGGCCTCTGAAACGGACCCCGCCACCTGCGAGGTCAGCTTCGACTTCACCGTAGCCCACGGGCTGAACCACATACGGCTGACGGCCCATATTACGGTTTGACGGGAGGCGGCAAGTAAATGGGAGTCAAAGGTTTTCCCACCAGCAGCGACATTTATCTGGAGGCCGACGGCAAGAAAATCGCCGTGGTCCAAAGCTACAAGGCCACCGCAAGGCGCTCTGAGCAGGTGGTGGAGGCCTTCGGGGAAAAGGAGCCCGTGGCCACCATCGCCGACCAGGTCACCTACAAGATAGAGCTCACCCGCCTTTACGCCACCGACGAGGCCATATCCGACGGCATCAACTTCCACGACCTGGACAACTTCTCCCTGGTCATCGTAAAGCCCGACAGGCGCATAGTTTACACCGGCTGCCAGTGGAGCGAAATCGCCGAAAGCGGCGAGCTGTCCGAAATGGTGGCGGAAAAGATTACGGTAATCGCCAGCCACCGGGTGGAGACCAGCGTATGAGCCCAGAACAGGCCCTGGCGGGAATAATCCTCTGCGCCGTGGAGCTCCTGAAGGCGGGAAAAGGGGAGCAGGACCCGCCGCAAGACGCGGTGGTGAATCCGTCCTTTTCCATGGAGCGCTTCCAGGAGCTGAGGGGCAGGAAAACTGCCCCTCCCCGGACGGCGGAGGAGGATTCAAGGGATAAAAAAAGCCTTCCCCGGCCTGCGCCGGAAAAGGAAATCCTGAAAATAATCCGGCAGGCGGCGGAGGAGAGGGGAAATGTTGAAACCCTCCGGGAAGAGGCCTCAAGGGAGGTGATTACCCTTCTGGAGAAGAGCCTGGAGCAATCCCGGGAGGCCGAACCCCCCGGCAGGCGGAAGCCCTCCTTTCTGGAGCTTGAAAGTCCGGCAGGCCAGGATTACCTCATGCCTGCCCCCAGAACGGAGGCAAGTTTACATAACAACAGCATGCGGGAGATTTCGGACTTTTTCCAGAGGGACAGCCGGAGGTATGATTCGGGCTTTCAGAGGTACTAGGGGCGGAAAAGGAGGATTTCATGAGACTTTCACCCATGAGGTATAAGGACTACACCTGGCCCCACAACCCCAGGGTGTACGAGATTGAGTTCCGGCACCAGGTAATAAGCCATAAGGTGCCCTTCGGGACCTACGTACTGCAGTCCCTGGGCAGGACCAACCGGGTGCTGAAGGGGGAAGGGGAGTTTGTGGGGCCATGGGCGTACGAGGAGTTTAAAAAGCTGGCAAGCGTGTTCAGCAGCAGCACTCCCGGCCTTCTGGTCCACCCCGTATGGCAGAGCGCCTGCGCCTATTTCGTGGTCCTGAGCCTGAAGCAGGAACCCCGGGAGGACTACGTGAAATACGCCTTCGAGTTCTGGGAGTGCAGCGACGTCTACGACGAGAAGGCAAAACTGGTCAAGGCCGCCTCCGCCGCCGAGAAGGAGGAAAAAAGCGTTGAAAAGTGGCACACCGTGGCGTCCGGCGACACCATGTGGGGTATAGCGGTGAAAAATGGCATGAGCCTTCAGGAGCTTCTGGCCTTAAACCCCCAGATGAAAAACCCAAACCTCATATATCCGGGCGACAGGGTGCGCATCGCCTAGGAGGACGCCTATGACGGGGTATGTCTCGGATTACAAGGGCAACACTTATAAGCTGCCCGTGCTCCTGGACTGGGAGCTGTGCTACGGATGGGGGGAGCCCTGCGACGCATTCCAGGCGGTTTTCCTCTACGAACCGGAGCAGATGGACATGCTGTCAGGCGCCGTCCGATTTTGGGCGGAGCACGAAGGAGAGCGGGTCTTTTACGGCGTGGTGGACGAGTTTGAGGCCAGGGCAGGCAAAGAGGGCATGCTGGCCGTCCTCCGGGGGAGGGGGCTTGCGGCCCTGCTGATGGACAACGAGGCGGAGGCGGCCCAGTACGGCTTCGCCAGCCTGGACTTCATACTGGACAGGCACGTCTACCCCTGGGGCGTCACTCAGGTAAAGGCGGAGGGCTTTTCCGGCGGCGCGCCCTTCAGGGTGGAGAGCGGCGACAGCCAGTGGAAGGTCTTGAGGGACTACGCCCGCCTCTGCTTTGGCGTCAGGCCCAGGTTTACGAAGGAGGGCGTCCTGCTGCTTACAAGGGAGCCGGGGGACACCCGCATAATCGACGGGCGCACCGCCGTAATCTCCCAGACCTACAGGCAGCGGCGCTACGGGGTAATCACCAGCGTGCTGGTGAAAACAAGGGGAGGCTGGACCAGCAGGATTGTGGAAAACACCGACTTCACCGCCAAAGGCGGAAACTGCCGGCGGGTCCTGAACGTGCCAAGAAGCACCGGTTACGACGCCATGGGCTATGCGGGAGAGTACCAGATACGGCAGTCGGAACTGGACAGCGTCCTTTGCCGGCTGACCCTGCCGGCCCTGTTTGCCGCCTATCCCGGGGACCTGGTGAGGATAAACAAAAGCCCCCTGGGAATCACGGGGGAGTACTGCGTGCTGGAGAGCCGGTGCTGGGCAAATTCCAGGGACGCCGGCACGGAAATCAGTTTGGTGAGACAGGAGGACGGATATGTGGCTTTCTGAAATGGCGGCCAAAAGCGGCAAAAGAGCGGCCGCGGGCGCGGACATCGGCTCCGTCACCATAGGCGGCGACTCGGTGGCGGTGCTCACGGAAGGCGAACTGAGGGAACTGGCCCTAGTATCCCCCGGGGGCTATGTCTGGCGGCCCCAGGCGGGCGACAGCGTTCTGGTGCTGAAAACGGCGGAGGGCGAAAGCCTGGCGGTGGGAGCGATTATGGGCCAGAGCCCTCCCGGCATGGAAAACGGAGAGGTTTACATAATATCTAAGGCCGGGGCGGCCCTGCGCCTGAAAAACAACGGGAAAATCGAGCTGCTGGGGGACGTGGAAATCGAGGGGACCCTGAACGTTTCCGGCGGATTGAAGATAAACGGCCAGGACTGCCGCCCCTGCCAGTGTTCCCAGGAGGGCTGACATGGAACTGAAGCTGATTGACGGGGATTACGCGGCGGACGCCTCCGGCGGCCTGGCCACGGTGAGCGGGATAGAAGAGCTGGCCCAGCGGGTCCTCATGAAGCTGACCGCCAGGAGGGGCAGCTTTCCCCTCATGCCGGACTACGGCAGCAGGCTCTACACCCTGCCCTCGGTCAAGCCCTCCCAAAGGCTCATGGCGGCTGAGCAGTACGTCCTGGAGGCCCTGGAGGGGGAGGAAGACCTCCGCCTGCGGAGCCTCGACATTAAGTACCTGAAGGACGACTGCATGGAGCTGGAGCTTGCGTTCGACTACGGGAAAGATGCGCTGACCATCACGACAAGGATTTGAGGTGGCCCATGAAGTCAATAGACGAGATTTACAGCGAGATGAAAGAGGAATACTCCCGCAGGACCGGCCTGGCGCTGAAGGACGGCGGGGACATGGCCGTAAGGCTTTACGCCGCCGCGGCCCAGCTCTACACCCTGTGGGTGCAGGCAGATTATGTAAACCGCCAGGCCTTCCCCCAGACTGCGGAGGGCAGGTTCCTGGACTACCACGCCCAGCTCCGGGGACTGGAGCGGAGGGGTTCGGCAAAGGCAGGAGGAAAAATCCGCTTTGAGCTGGCGGAGCCCCTGCCGGAGGATTTGGCGGTGGAGGAGGGCACCGTATGCCTTACGGCGGCGGGGGCGGAGTTTATCACCACCGAAAGGGGCGTCATCCCGGCGGGCGGCCTTTACTGTGAAGTGGAGGCGGAGGCCAGGGTCCCCGGCTCCGGCGGCAACATCCCGGCGGGCGGCATAGTGAAAATGGCCCAGGCCCCCGCCGGAGTCGCGGGCTGCGGCAACCTTGAGCCCTTCAGCGGCGGCGCGAACCAGGAAAGCGACGAGGAGCTGCGAAAGCGCGTTCTCGCCAGCTACAAGAAGCTGCCCAACGGCGCCAACGCCGCCTATTACGAGACCCAGGTGCTGAACATGGAGGGCGTGGCCGCGGTAATGGTGCTGCCCAGGCGGCGGGGACTGGGAACGGTTGACATAATTATCTCGTCCCCGGAGGGGGTGCCCCCGCCGGAGCTGCTGGAGCGGGTGAAGGCCCATCTGGACGCCCAGCGGGAGATATGCGTGGACATACAGGTGTCCGGGCCGGAACTGGTGTCTGTGGACATCGCCCTGGCAATCAAGGCGGACGGGGAGCACGGGTTTCATGAGGCGGAGGCGGCGGCAAGACGAGCCCTTGAGGAATACTTCACCGGGAAACTTCTGGGGAAGGACATCCTGCTGGCCAGGCTGGGCAATCTGGTTTACCAGACGGAGGTCGTGGAAAACTACCGCTTTTACAGCCCAGCCGGGGACATCGCCGTCGGCCCGAATCAGCTTCCCGTGCTGGGCAGCCTGACCGTCACGGAGATGGGGGCGTGAGCATGTATTCGGAATACTTGAAGGAGATGCTCCGCCCCCTGGGGATTTACAACGTGGATGGCGGCTACGGCGCCGCGGAGCTGGAGGTCCTGGGGGAGCAAATGGACAGGCTTTTCCAGGGGCTGGAGGCGGTGGAGCGGGAGACCATACTGGTGACGGCGCAGGGCCAGGGCCTTGAAAACTACGAGAAGATTTTGCCCTATCCCCCGGTGTCACCCAACCTGGAGGACAGGAGAAGCGCCATAGCCGCTCTGATGCGCATCGACGGGTGCAGCTTCACCCTTGAAGCCCTGAGGGATACCCTGCGGGGCTGCGGCATACCGGCGGACGTCTGCGAGGGGGGAAAACCGGCCACGGTTCTGGTCAGCTTTCCGGGGATCCGGGGGATACCCGAGGGAATAGATGAGTTGAAAACCCGCATCGAGATGATTCTGCCCTGCCACCTGCAGGTGGAATACTTCTACGTGTACATCCTCTGGCAGGAGTTGGAGTCGCGGCTGGAAAGCTGGCAGGCGATAGAGGCCCTGGACCTTAACTGGCGGGATATGGAAAAGTATGAGTAAGGCTGCCAAGGCTGCAGTCCGGCAGAGGTGAGAACTATGGAAGAATGGACTGTGGTGACCGTCATTGCCGTTCTGGTGGGGCTTATGACCTCCGTCGTAAAGCCCATAATCAACCTCAACGGCTCCATAATCCGGCTGACGGAGACGGTGAACACGCTGCAAAAAAATATCGCGGGCCTCGCCGCAAAAAACAGCGAGACCCACGAAAAACTCTGGAAAAAGAACGACGAACAGGATATGAGACTGAACCAGCACGAGACCCGGCTCCAGATTATGGAGCGCAGGCTCTGATCAAGCCTTGGGCTTTATTCTATTACACCACGCCCTGGGCCAGCATGGCCTCGGAGACTTTAAGGAAGCCGGCGATATTCGCGCCGGTGACAAGATCCGTTTCGGCGGAGTATTCCCTGGCGGCGGCGCGGACGTTTTTGAATATGTTTTTCATGATGTTCTGGAGGTTGGCGTCCACGTCCTCGAAGGTCCAGCTCAGGCGCATGCTGTTCTGGGACATTTCCAGGCCGCTGACGGCCACGCCCCCCGCGTTGGCGGCCTTGGCGGGTCCGAACAGGACGCCGGCGTTCAGGAAGGCCTTGGTGGCCTCCATGGTGCAGGGCATGTTGGCCCCTTCGCTGACCACTTTGACGCCGTTGGCTATAAGCTGCTTGGCGCTGTCCAGGTCTATCTCGTTCTGGGTGGCGCAGGGCAGGGCAATATCGCACTTGACTGACCAGATTTTCCTCCAGTCGGGGGTGTATGTGGCGGTTTTTACCTCGTTGACGTAAACGCTGATGCGGGCCCGGCGGTTCAGCTTGATGTCCTTCATAACGCTTACGTCTATGCCGTTGGGGTCGTACACATACCCGCTGGAATCGCTCATGGCCACCACCTTCGCTCCAAGCTGCTGGGCCTTTTCGCAGGCGTGGAGGGCCACGTTGCCGCTGCCGGAGATTACCACGGTCTTGCCTTCAAAGCTGTCGCCCCGCAGCTGGGACATCATTTCCCGGGTAAAGTAGCACAGGCCGTATCCGGTGGCCTCGGGACGGCCCAGGGAGCCGCCGTAGCTGATTCCCTTTCCGGTTATGACGCCCGCCTCGAAGCTGTTGGCAAGGCGCTTGTACTGCCCGAACATGTAGCCGATTTCGCGGGCGCCCACGCCAATGTCACCTGCGGGCACGTCCGTATTGGCGCCGATGTGCTTCCACAGCTCGGTCATAAAGCTCTGGCAGAAGCGCATGATTTCCGCATCGGACTTCCCCTTGGGGTCAAAATCGGAGCCTCCCTTTCCGCCGCCCATGGGCAGGGTGGTAAGGCTGTTTTTCAAAACCTGCTCGAAGCCCAAAAATTTTATAACCGACGCGTTGACGGAGGGATGGAAGCGCAGGCCGCCCTTGTAGGGGCCGATGGCGGAGTTGAACTGGACGCGGAAACCTCTGTTCACCCGCATGCGGCCGCTGTCGTCCATCCACGGAACGCGGAATATGATAAGGCGCTCGGGTTCCATAATAGCGTCGATAACGCCGTTGGTTTCAAATTGAGGGTTGCGCGCGATAAAGGGTTCCAGGCTTTCCAGAAATTCAAAAACTGCCTGATGAAATTCCTTTTCCCCCGGGTTGCGATTTTGGACGGTGTCGTAGACACCCTGAAGGTATTTGTTTTTTAACATCTGCATGCCCCATTTCCTTTACAAATTATTGATTTCCCATAACCAAAAACAAAACAGGTATCATGAAATATACACTTATCCATCGCTTTTTTCAAGTGTTAACTTAATGAATCTCATAACTTGTAAAGGTGCAAATTTGGTGTAATTTACGAAAGCTGGAAGCGCCGCTTTAAAAACGCTCAATCCGCGGGGAGAGGGGGCCGGCGATTCAGCAGCACCTTGCCGAAGCAGCACACGGTGATGCCGGAGGAGGCGGGGATAAAAACATCCGCGTCCTTGCGCTTCCGGTTGAGGGAGAACAGATAAATGTTCCCGAAGCTGTCCTCGCAGTACTGCTTGCACTTCATGTCCCCGTCCACGAAGAACAGGCCCACGTCCCCGTCGGTAAGCTCCGCACCCCGGGTTACGAGGACTATGGAGCCGTCCTTTATGTAGGGCTCCATGCTGTCGCCCTGTATGCGGGCGGCAAAGTCCGCCTTGCAGGAGGCGGGGACCACGTACTCTTCGTAATCCTCCCCCAGGGCGGGGGAGGCGTATCCGGCGGCGGCAGGCGTGTAGAACAGGGGGATAACCCGGTACTCCGGCTCCTCCTTCATGGACTCTTCCGACATGCGGCGGGCCTCCGCCTCCATGACCATGCGGGTCATTTCCTGCCCGTGGGCGTCGAGGTTCCGGTATTTGCGCAGAAAGTCCCATTCCGCGGGGCTGGGCAGCGAAGGCGACAGCTCCGGGTCCAGATAGTCCTTGTAAAAATGCTCCACAGGCACGTAAAGGGCCTTGCAGATTTTCAAAAGGACCTCGAAGTCTATCTTCATGTTGTCCCGCTTTATGATGCTGTAAAGAGTCTGGGCGGGTATCCCCGTCAGCCGGGACAGCTCGCTGACATTCATGCCCCGCTCTTCCAGCAGGTTCTTTAGCGTCGTACCTATCACACCCATCGCCTCCCATTACAATGTAACATCATTTCATAATAATGTCAAACAAAATTTATGCGTTAGCATAAAAATCATTGACAAATTATTAAAACGAATATAAAATAAAGATGAAAAGTATTCAATTGCATATATTATCCAAACACTTGCGCGGTTCGTCCGGCATTTGCCGCTCATTTCCGGGAACCGGCAAGCCGCTGGAGCAGCCGCTCCCCAAAGTTGAATATAAACAACCCCAGAAGGATGATGCCGCCCCCCAGCAGCGTCGCGGTGTCCGGCACTTCCCCGGCGACGAGAAAGCCGAGGATGCTGGTCAGAAAGGCGTGATGAACATATAGTTGCTGACTTGGGAGGTTTTGGCTGCCTTTGCGAAGGCCTTCGACCAGGCCACGTATGATACGGCGCTGGAGCATATCCCCATGACCGCCAGGCAGACGAAGCCTGCGGCGGGTGCCTGGGAGGCTTCCCTGAAGGCCCGGGGGGCGAATACCGCCAGCAGGAGGGTTCCGAAAAAGATGCTGTATGTGGAAGCCTGCAGGGCGGTGTAGGTTCTTGTCAGCTTTCTCTGGAGCAGGTTGTACGCGCTTAAAAGCAGGGCGGCGAGCAGAAGCCACAGCAGCCCGGCGTTTATTGACAGGGCGCCGTTCATCAAAGTCAGGACCGCCACGCCGGCAAATTCAACCAGTATGGCCGCCCATTGAATAGCCCTGAGCTTTCCCGGTACACAAGGAAGGAGGCCAGCAGGTATCTCAAAAATCCCAGCGAGAAGGGGGAAAAGTAGTTCAGCGCCAGCCTTGTGAGCACGTAGGCCAGGGACCAGAAAAGGATTGTAACCGCCGCATACGGATGAAAGCTGTCTTTAAAATTCATGCTCTATTACCTCGAACGAAAAAGAATCCAGACGCAGGTTCGGAAAGCGCAAAACCCCCCGGTTATAAAAAAACCGCAAACCGCAGGTGCCGCGGGGTTTGCGGATTTCGGGCAATATGCGGGTAAGCTGGCGCGCAGCCTAAACCATAATCTTCCACAAAAATATAGCACCGCCCAGGAGCCGCGTCAAGAAACAGTTATGAAATTTCATAAAAAGAGCGAAAAAGAAAACTAATTGGAAATTAGCGTTCTTTTTCGCAGGTCAGCGGGATTATGTCCGGTTACGGGCGACAATGAACTGTGCAAGAAAAAATCAAAATGGGTCACGCCATGCAGCGCAACCCATCGAATATATTTAACTGGTATTTCAATGATTTTATAGCTGTTGTTTGCCGCGCTTTTTTAAAACAACCGCCAGCACAATCCCGCAAATCAACATAATAACGCCAAGCACGATTACAAAAGATCCTATAACGGATACAGGGTTGTTTTTTGCCATTGCCTGCTGTATGCCGTGAAAGGAATCAGAAACCCATGGATCGGAACCTATGGTATAAAATCCGTTGAGCACCGAGCTGGCAGCTTTAATATCGGCTCCTATCATTCTGTTTACCATGTACTTCATGAGACCGCCCATGCCGGTAAACAACGCTCCGGCGATTATCAGATAGACCCCGGCGAGCCAGCCGTATTTTTTGACTACCCTTCCCAGCGTGCCGGGGAGTGAGTCAAGCCATGCGGGGTATGTACCGGACGCTGTGGCTTTTTCTTCCCGAGTGTTTTCCTCCCGGGGCTCTTCTTCGGAAAGAAGCCAGTCCGTGGTGACTCCAAAGGTTTTCGCCAGAAGAAGCAGCTTGCTGATTTCAGGAACCGCTTCGCCCGTTTCCCATTTGCTGACGGCTTGTCGTGACACTCCGATTTTTTCGGCTAAAGCCTCCTGAGACAGCCCGTATTTTTTCCTGCAGTAATATATTTTTTCATGCAGCTTCACTTAAGAGCCCTCCTTGTTTGAATTGCCAGTCCAGTGTAACAGGGTTCCGGTTGCGATACAACCGATTGGAGCTTGCAATTTCGCAACTGACGGTTGCGGCGCCTGGAAAGATATATTAATTGCCGGAATTTAACCGATATTGGGTATTTTATGATGCTTAGCATATTTTGTCAATTATGGCGGGAAGCCCGCAGGCATAAAAAAGACCTGAAACTTAAGTTTCAGATCTTTGGTGGAGGAGGGTGGATTCGAACCACCGAAGTCATTGACAACAGATTTACAGTCTGCCCCCTTTGGCCACTCGGGAACTCCTCCATATGAAATTACCTACCACCGCAGTGGTAAAGGTGGAGCTGGTGGACGGACTTGAACCCCCGACCTGCTGATTACAAATCAGCTGCTCTACCGACTGAGCTACACCAGCACGACACCAGCAAAGGGTATGATAGCAAAGCCGACGCGATTTGTCAATAGAAAAATGTTTAATAAACGATAAAATGGAGAGGCGGTGTGGCATGAACCTTGATATGTTGTCGAAAGAGTACAGAGAGTGCGGAGAAAAATGCAGGGCGAAACTAAAGGAACTGGAGCGGGAAATGGCCAGCGGCGGCCTGACCGAATCCCAGCGCCTGGTTTTGCGCCGGAAGCTGACTATCCTCGCCGATATGGCAAGAGAGACAATAGCCATATCCAACTATTTGAAGCACTATTATCAGGGGGCGTGTGAATATGATGGCTGCAACAGACAGAGAGTTGGAGTATCAGGTCCTAAGGAAGTTCTTAAAGTCCATTGAGGAGCCTAAGGGGAGACTCTCGAAAAACCTCTCCATGGCCATTCAAAGCGAGCTGACGGAAAGGCAGAGGCAGATGGTGCACATGTATTACATAAGACAGATGCGAATGCAGGACATAGCCGAGGCTTTGGGGGTGTCGGTGTCGACGGTGAGCCGGACCATAGGTCGAGGCAGAACCCGGCTTAAACGCTGCCTGAAATACGGGGGACAAGCACTCCTGAACGCGGCTCTGGAGGAATAGGGCCGGCCTGAGGTTTACACGAAGGCCCGTTTGTGGTATCCTTATATCGAGTTTTGTCGAAAAAGGTACCGCATATGAAAAGGCCAGTACATATAAAGAGATTAAACGGATTTGTCTTTTTGCTTTTAGCGGGGGCCATGCTCCTCTCTCTTGCCGCCTGCGGCAAAGAGGAGGCTGCCGCCCCCAATCCCTACGAGGGGATGGTGCAGGTTTCCAACGGCGCCGGCGGCATGATGTGGGTGAAGCTGCTGGAGGGCCTGGAGGCGTCGGATTTTGACCCCGAGGATTTTTCACATGCCGGAAAATTCATTGACTATACGGGCAGCGAATACGCCGCAATCCGGGGAATAGACGTGTCCAGCCATCAGGGCGGCATCGACTGGGAGCTGGTGGCCGCCGACGGGGTTGAGTTCGCCATGATACGGGCCGGCTACCGGGGGTATACCGAAGGCGGCCTTTATGAGGACGAGAAGTTCCGTGAGAACATTCAGGGCGCCCTTGCCGCCGGGCTTAGGGTTGGGGTCTACTTTTTCTCCCAGGCCGTAAACGAGGATGAGGCCCTTGAGGAGGCAGAGTTTGTCCTGGATTTGATAGAGGGTTACGACGTCACCCTTCCTGTGGCCTTCGACTGGGAGGAAATTGAGGACGAAGCCAGAACCAGCGGATTGGACGGTAATACCATTACCGACTGCTGCCTGGCCTTCTGCCGGGCGGTGGAGGAAGCCGGGTACGAGTCGGCGGTGTACTTCTACCGGCGGCTGGGGTACTTTGAATACGACCTGGAGCGCCTTAAAGACCTGAAATTCTGGGTGGGCGCCTTGGGGGACAGCCCTGACTTCTACTACCAGCACCACATCTGGCAGTATTCCATAACAGGTCAGATTTCCGGCATCGAGGGGGATGTGGACCTGGATTTGTACTTTAAGAAAATTGAGCCCCCAACGGGGGAGTGAGTTGCCCTCCTAGTGGGTTCACCGGCCACAGATTGCCGACATAGAACAACAAATTGCCGTTCCCTGCCGAGGGCGGTATCTCTCCGAGGGGCTACTTTCTGCTCGGCCAGAAAGTAGCCAAAGAGCCGCGCAAGAGGGGGGCTTTAACAAAGTCGCCCCCCTCTTGCGAATCTCCCCCCCTGTGGAGATAGGGAAAACAGACTTTAAAGGTGCATACCCCTGTTTCCGCTAGACGCTCCTTCGGCAATAGAATTAAGATAATCTCTCAAAAGTTTAGTCAGGACAGGTGCACGCACAAAGTCGTGCATCCATATTTCCCGGCGATTGTAGCAGGCGGGGATAAAGCGGAGCGTCCTTTTAATGCATGGAATTCTAAGTCTGCGCCCTTGAGCGTCGAAAGGCGCTCAGTGGCGCTCAATTCTCGTAATATTATCCTACATGTACATCCGTAAAGTTCAAATCCCGCGTTAATTTGCCCCACAAAGTCCTGCTTTCATCAGCAGCATACAACGAGCCACTAATTTTTTGCGGTGTAAGTGTTTGTAATTCCTCACTACTCTTTACAAAACCCTTACTTTTTGCCGTTATTTCTTGAAATTCAAACGCGTCCGATAAATTCCCACTTCAAGCAAAGATGTGTCGCGCAGAGATAAACGTCAAAAACCTGTTCCTAACGCATTTTCAAAAAAAACAGCCGCCACTATTGTGACGGCTGTTTTGTCTATGGATATTAGACTTACTCTGCCTTATCCCCGTCTTCTTCGGGTTTCTCCTCTTCCTGCTCCTGAGCGGGTTCCTCGGGTTCATCCAAGGGGCATTCCGTTGCCTCTTCCTCGGCCTCGGAAACCACGGATTCAAACTCCACCTCGACGCTGTCGTCACCCGTGATATCGACGTCGGTTTTCAGCCTGTCGATTTCAGCCTGCTTGGCGGCAATGTTCTCCATGGACTGGGTGATTTCCTCGCAGAGCTGGGCAAAGAAGCCGTCGGGGTCGTCCTTGTGGGTCTCATAGTACAGCTTGCCTATTTCTATGTATGCTTTTTTGATGACATCCTTTTCCGCGCTGATTTCCATGGTCAGCTTTGCAATGCGGGCAAGGTTCTTTGCCTTGTCCGCGGTCTTTTCGGCAAAATCCTTGGTCAGGTCCGCCACGTTGCCGATGGTGCTCATTACCTTTTCCTTTACTTCGTTGATGTCAAAATTGAAGTCTGCCATGTTCCGTTCCTCCTGTACATTAATTTTCCTTAAGATTGTTGTCATTACTATTGTTCTTCGGGCTGTCTTCGGTTTCCTCCAAGGATTTTTCCGGGATTTCGTCGAACAGCACCACGTCCACAGGCTCCACTACAGGCTCATCGTATGCTTCGTCGCGCTCCTCATGGGGAAGCCGGTTTTCCACTTCCGGCGCGCCTCCCTGGGCCGCACCGAAGAAGCCGTCGTCGTTTCCGGCGGGTTCACTTTCAATGCCTTTCCCGGCCTTCATTGCCTGTACCCGGTTGACCCACAGCTGCTCCGGCTCGTGATAGCGGAAGACTTTGTTGATGAAGAGGATAATGAGGCCCGCAAGGAGGGATAAGCCGGCCAGCAGCTGGGATACGCGTATATCCGTACCGGGCAGGTAGAGGCTGTCCGTGCGCAGGCCCTCTATATACAAACGGCCAAGCCCGTACCAGCACATGTAGTATATAAACATCTGGCCGTCGTACTTGCGGCGGTTCTTTTTCGAGAGAATGTGCAGCAGCAAAAGCCCCAGCGCGTTCCACAGGGATTCGTATAGGAAGGTGGGGTGCACGTAAAAGGTCACGTCAGAGCCTGCGGGGGTCAGGCCCATGCGCCAGGGAACCCGGGTTTCCGCCCCGAAGGCCTCCCTGTTGATGAAGTTGCCCCAGCGGCCAACAGCCTGGCCTATGAGCAGGCCGAAGGAGCCTATGTCCAGAATGGGGCCGATGGGGATTTTTTTCACCTTGCAGAATATGACGGTGGCAATGAGTCCTCCGATAATGCCGCCGTAAATGGCAAGGCCCCCTTCCCATATCTTAATAATATCTATGGGATTGTTAACATATTCGGAGAAGTTGAAAATCACATAGTAAAGCCTCGCCCCGATGATGCCTGAAGGCACCGCAAAAATCAAAAGGTCGATGAGGTCGTCGTTGGATATCCCGAACTGTCTGCTGCGCCTGAAGCAGTAGATGGCGGCCAGCAGGAAGCCGAAGGCTATAATTGCGCCGTACCAGTAGAAGGTCCAGCCGAATATATGAAAGGTAGCCGAGGGGTTGATGGAAAACCGGTCCCCCAGCATGGGAAAGGTGATGGTGGCGCTTCGCATTGCGTTCATTCGATACAGTCCTTTCTGGGGCGGATGTCCGGCGGCCGCCTTACTGCAGCGGGCGGACCACGGACATGGCGAGCTTGTCCTGGGCGAGATTGTCAACGATAAAGTCCCGGACTTCAGAAACGGTGATTTCCTCCAGCACCTGGAAGGCGTCCAGGTCGCAGTATCCGGCGAATTTGCCCTCCGCCAGGTTCTGGCAGAGCACGTCAAAGGAACCGAGGGTCCGTAACCTGCTGCCGTAGGCGGCCTTCTTTATGCGGTCGAAAAGGGCCTCGTCCAGGCCTTTTTCGGCAATTCCGGAGACCTCTTTGGAAAGTTCGGATATAACCTTTTCCGGGTCGGAGCTTTCGCCCCCGGCCATTATGGTGCCGTACCCGCCGGAGTAATCCAGCTCGTAGCCGAAGTCGTTGTTCAAAAGTCCCTGGGCGTAAAGGCGGGCGTAGAAGGGGGAGGACCTGCCCATCAGGCAGCGCAGGGCCAGGTTTCCCGTCAGTTTCTGGCGCAGCAGGGGAGCTCCCTTCTCCGCCTGAAACACCTTGGAGCCGAAAATAAACTGGGGAGCGGAGACTTCCATGTTGACCTCCGTGGTTTTGACGGGGAGGGGGCCCTCCTTTTCCCCGTAGTCCCGCTGGGGCACCTCGCCGGGCTCCTTGGGCAGGATTTCGGCCGCCATGGCGGAAACCCGCTCCGGGTCCACGTCTCCCGCAACGCAAAGGACCATGTTGGAGGGGTTGTAGAATATCCGGTGGCAGTCGTAAAGGGTCTTGTCCGTGATTTGGGCGATGCTATCTATGCTGCCCGCCACGGA
This sequence comes from Oscillospiraceae bacterium, assembly GCA_050944015.1. Classification (GTDB taxonomy): domain Bacteria; phylum Bacillota; class Clostridia; order Oscillospirales; family Oscillospiraceae; genus DUOX01. Next base: position 23,571 of record JBMNQG010000009.1, on the reverse strand, counting down.
GTCCCGGATGGGGTTGCTGGCGTAAAGGCTCTTCATCAGGTTCAAATACACGACAAAGCCGGGATTGTCCTCAATCATGCGGATTTCCTGGCCGATTATACCCTGCTCCTTTTCCACGCTCTCCGGCGTGAAGTAGGGGACGGAAACAAAGCTCAAAAGGGTGCGCAGGTTCTCGTAAAAGTCCTGGGTGCTCTCGAAATAATAGGCGGTCATGGAGTTGCTGGTAAAGGCGTTGGGCTGGGCACCGTTGGCGGAAAGCACCGACAGGGCGTTGTCCCCGTCCGGGGTGTCGAACATTTTGTGCTCGAGGAAGTGGGCCACGCCGGCGGGAGTGTCAATCCACTGCCCGCCCAGGTTGAAGCGCCTGTCCGCCCCGCCGTAGTCCGTGGCGAAAAGGGCGAAGCACTTCAGCCAGCCGGGTTTCGTGATCACGTGTATGGTGAGGCCGTTAGGCAGGATATCGGTGTAAAGGGTTTCCCGGATGTTGTCGAATTTCCTAATCTCCATTGGCTTTTTCTCCTTCTTCGGAAAGTCCCCGCAGGAAATATACGGCGTCGCATTCCACGCCCTTTGCCACCTCCACAACTTCGTCCCTGGTGACGATTTCGGCCAGGGCCGCCAGCTCCTCGGGCCCGTAGTCCAGGCCGTCAATGTTCTGGGACAGCCAGAAATCCTCCAGGGCGCCGGGGGTGTCCATTGCGGAGCGTAGCTCCGTGGCAACGGCTTTCCGGGCTGCCACAAGCTCCTCGTCGGTGATGTCGCCCCTCTTAACCGCGTCAAGCTGGGCGAAAATCTCGCTGAGGGCCGCGTCGTACTTGTCGAATTCAATGCCGGAGGAAACCACCATCAGGCCCTTGTGCCTGTCGATGGCGGAGCTGGCGTAGTAGCAAAGGCTCAGCCTCTCCCGGACGTTCATGAAGAGCTTGGAAGTCACGCTGCCGCCGTAAACGGCGTTGAAGACCCGGATGGCGGCCATGTTGGGGTTGTACATGCACTCTCCAAGCCTGAACCCCACGGCCAGCTTGCCCTGGGTGACTGATAGCTCCTCGGTGAAGTACCTGGGGTTTTCCTCCACGGTGTTTATGCGTATATCGGTGCCAATGTCGTCGTCCGGCTCTCCCCGGAGCAGGGTGACGAGGGCGCTTTTCACGGCCCGCTCCACCCTCAGGGGGTCGGCGCTGCCGCAGTAAAACACCTCTATGGGAGCGCTCTGCAGAAGCTGTTTGTAGTGGCGGGTAAGCTTCTGGTAGTTGATGGACTCCGCCTCCTCCTCGGTGCCCATCCTGTCGGTGGCGTAGTCCTCGCCGAAGCACATGAGCTCGAACAGGCGCTGAACGGCGTAGCTCCTCTTGTCGTTAATCCGGGCGCGAAGCCGCTCCAGCAGCTTTTCGCGCTCGCTGTCAACATACGCAGGCAGGAAAAGGCCGCCCCGGGTGTTGGGGCTGAGAAGCAGCTCGCCCATAAGGGCGGCGACCTTCTCAAGAACCCTTTCCCCGCCCGGCACGAAAGCGTCGTCGGCAAAGTCCGCGAAAAAGCCCACCGCCTGAACCTCGCCCTTTTTCCGCACAACCGGCTCGATGCGGGCCCCGTAAAGCTCGTCAAGGGCGGCGGAAATGCTTTCCATATCCGGGTGTCCGGTGCTGCCCCGGCGCAGAACATGGGGAATCAGAGCGTTTTTCGAGGCGTTTTCCCGGCACAGGCGGGTGAGCAGGTTTATGCTCAGGCATCCGGTCTTGAACTTGTCGGTGCGCAGGCAGGTGAGTTCCACAAAGGGCATTATTTCTTTTCTGACAGCCTCCATGTCTGTACTCCTCCTATTCTACCTATTTAGAATAATATCATATTCTTCCTTATTTGGAAATGAAAACTTTGTTAATTTTCCGTTCCCGAAAAGGAGGTTTTGCCCCCTCGGAAACCCGGTTTGGAGTCCTACATGGGGATACCTGTGCCGTCGTAATCCTGCCCGTCCACGAAAATCTCACCCCTGTGCACGTCTATCCTGTGCTCAGTGCCGTCGGAGCTCCGCCACACGGCGCTGTAGCCTTCCCAATTCTGGGGAATCCGGGGCTCGATATACAGCCTTCCGCCGCGGGGGCGCAGGCCCAAAAAGTCCTCCACGCAGACCCGGTACAGCCAACCGGAGGAGCCGGTGTACCAGCTCCATCCGGCCCTGCCCGTGTAGTCCGGATTGGCGTACACGTCGGCGGCAATGACGTAGGGCTCCGCCTCGTACACTGCCAGATCATGGTTTGCCGGCAGCAGGGCTTTCAGCATCTCGTAGCTGTCCTGGAAGCGCCCCTCCCGGAGCAGGGCCTGCACCAGCCAGACGGCGGCGTGGGTGTACTGGCCGCCGTTTTCGCGGAAGCCCGGCCCGTAGCTTTGAATGTAGCCTGGGTCCTTTTTGGAGTTTTCAAAGGGCGGGTCGAACAGCTTCACAAACTTGTTTTTCCGGTCGAAAAGGTATTGAACAGCGCTGTTTAAGGCGATTGCCCGGCGCTTTGGGTCGGATTCCGGGCAGTAAGTGGAAAAGCTCTGGGCAATGGAGTCTATGCGGCAGCAGTCGGAGTTCTGGCTTCCCAGGGGGGTGCCGTCGTCGTAGTAGCCCCGCAGGTACCACTGGCCGTCCCAGGCGTCGTTGGCGGTCCTGCCGAAGCTGGCGGCGGCGCCCAGGTATTTTTCCGCGCCTCTCTCGAACTCCCCGCCCAGGGATTTCAGCAGGTTTCCGAAACGCCTGGCGGTGTGGGCGAAGAACCAGGTGAGCCACACGCTTTCACCCCGCCCCTCGGCGCCAACCCTGTCCATGCCGTCGTTCCAGTCGCCGGAGCCGATAAGCAGCAGCCCGTGGACTCCCGTGCCCCGTTTCAGCACCATGTCCAGAACCCTCCTGCAGTGGTCAACGACGCTTTCCGCAATGGGGGACCTGTCCGGGCTCTCGTACCGGTCGTGCTGGTCCTCCTCAAGGGGCTTGGAGCGTAGATAGTGCACCGTCTCGTGGCAGATGGAGGTGTCGCCGGTCTTTTCCACGTACTCGCACAGTGCCCAGGGCAGCCACACCAGGTCGTCGGAACAGCGGGTGCGCACGCCCTTGGAGACTCTGCCCGGGTTCCACCAGTGCTGCACGTCCCCCTCTTCGAACTGGTGGGAGCAGCACTCCAGAATGTGCCTTCGCATTATGCCCGGGTCCACCAGTATCAGGCTGGTGGAATCCTGTAGCTGGTCCCGGAAACCGAAGGCGCCGCCGCTTTGGTATATGGAGGTGCGCCCCATCATCCGGCAGGCCAGGGTTTGGTAGGGCAGCCAGCCGTTTATCATCTGATTTAACTCCTTGTCGGGGGTGTTCACTTTCAGACGGAGGACCGCCCTGCGCCATAGTTTCTTAATCTTCTCCAGCGCCTCCCGGGCGGCGGCGGAGTCCGCAAGGGCGCGTGTTTTTGAAATATCGTCGCAGCCGCAGACCAGGACCAGCGTGTTTTCTATGGGGTAAATTGCCCCGAAACAGGGGTCGTATCCCGCCCCGCAGCGCCCGTCCAGATCCCCACGCAGCCATGAAAAGCGGTCGCAGGTAAAGCCGGAGGGAGGAGTTGAGGAGGCGGCCACGAATGGCCTGTCGGGGAAGGGGCTTCTGGGGTTCCTGGCCATGAGGACCCCCTCGTGCCAGGCGGTGACCACCTGCTGGGCGTCCGCCTCGTCGCCGGAAAGGAGCAGCTCAGTGCACCAGCTGATATGGGCGCCGGGTGCCCCTTCAAAATCAATGATGAGCACCCTGGCGTTGGCGTCGGCGGGCACGAAGGCCGTCGTCCTGACGAGATAGTCCCCAATGCGCTTTTCCCATACGGCGGCGCCGAAGTCGTAGGTCACTATGCAGTGGCCGTCGCCACCGGCAAAAAGGCTGTAGCGCCGGTTCCCGGCTATAAGTTCCAGGTTCTCCGTGCCGGCGGAAGCCCGGGGGTCGTTAATCCAGCGGTTTATCCGGCATTCCCGGGCGTTCTTGTACCACATGTTGCCGGTGCCGCAGTCCGTAGCAAAAAAGCCGAAGACCCCGTTGGTGAGGATGTTCCCCCATGCCCTGGGGGGCAAAGATTGGTTTACATAAAAACTGAAACTGTTGTCATCATTCCATCTGTATTCAGGAATTTTAACGGAAGAGCGGCGGAAATTAGTTGACATAATATATCTAATTTCGGTGTTCCTCCCCTCGTTAAGGCGCGGGGAGTTGAGCCAGACAATCATGTTTGCGGATGCCAGAAGGCAGGAGGTGTCGGAGGAGGCGTCGGCAATGTGCACGCCTCCCCGGATTCCGGCGAAGGATTCCCGGCCGTACTTGCGCAGCAGGTCCCAGATGGCGGTGGTAAGCGGCCTGCGGTAGTTGCCGCCGTCGTCGGTTATAAAGACCAGGTCGAAGGGCAGGCCGCAGGTGGAAAGCAGGGCGTGCTGCTTTACAAGCTCCTCGGCGGCGGGCAGCTCGTCGGCGGAATTAAGCCTTGTGCACAGTATGGGCACGTCGCCCGAAACGCCGAAGCGCCACAGGCCCTCCTTGCCCTCCCGGCACCGGCCGGCGGCCTCCGCCGCGTGGGGTCTGAACACCCTGGGGAAGGCCAGGTATTTTATCATGTTCATGGCAGCGTCAACGTGGCTTATTTCCATCCGCAGGAGGGCGGCGCAGGCGGAAGGCAGGTCCGCCTTTTCGCACTCCGGGGCGGACAGTATCCTCTGGGCGCTGGCATAGGCCTCCTTTTCCGTGCCCGCCAGGCTCATTACGAACCGGACGCTGGTCCAGTGACCAGGTTTCAGAGTCATCTGGACCTGGGCGTGGATGACGCTGCCGCTGAGCCAGCCCGGGGCGCCGGACAGCTCGATGGGCTTGTCGCAGGCCAGGCATAAATAGAACTCGCCCCGCTTACCCCGCCTCAGGCGCTTTATCATAAGGGCCCCGTCCTTTACGTAGGAGTACATACCCAGCGAAATAAAGGCAGGGTGGTTTACATAATCTATATGGCTGTACAGCACCGGCTCAAAGGACAGATCCAGCTTTCCCGTGGTGGGGACGTCGCAGCCTGCGGTCATGTTTATCTGCCAGAGCATGCCCGGCTCCCTGGGGTCCACGGACAGCTCCGCCCTGGACTGAAAGTCCATGCACTTGGCGGATATTGTCCCGGAGTAGGAGGAAAATTCCCAGGAATACTCCACATCCTGGTGCATGTCCGGCAGGGGGAGCAGGCTCGTCTGGCTCGTAGTGGTGCAGTAGTGCAGCTTCAGGCCGGTGTCCTCGCCCAGCTGCCTGCGGGGCGTTTTGTACAGAAGCACGTCCCCGTATCGGGCGGAGCTTATGCCAGACTCGGTTAACATAACATGGAAAGTCCCGTTGGACAGCAGGCAGCAGGCGGGCTTTTCGTAGTCCGTGCCGGCGCCGCTCTGGCGCCACAGCTCCGCCGTGAGCCTGGGGGGTTTTTCCGGCAGGTCCTTGTGTGTCTGGCGCAGCAGGACGCCGCCGATGGGCACCTTCTCCTTTAGGAGCCCCGCGTGGGCGGCCATGGCCGGGTCCGCCATGAAGCGCCTCTGGCAGCAGCCGTCGCACAGGTAGTTGGCCACGGCTACGATGCTCATTCCTATGTGATGGGCCATGACGCAGCGGACTATCTCGTACTTGTCCTGGCGGCAGCGGGAGGGGGTGAAGTCCACCGCCTCCCAGAATCCGAAGCGGCCGCGGGCCCCAAGCCGGTCAAGCCTTTTAAGGTTCCTTATGGCCGCCTTGGGGTCCACGGTCAGGGCCAGAAAGGTGCTGTAGGGTGAAACTACCAGTTCCCGGTCCATGCCCCGCTTTAAGGCCAGGGCGCCGCAGCCGTGGGCCTTGTAGCGGTAGTTGAGGCTGGGGTCCAGGGCGTAAAATGCGCTTTCCGATATTCCCCAGGGTATGCCCTTCGGCGGGCGCCTTTTCTGGACATAAAGGCAGAATTTGGCGCTCTCGTACAGAAGGGAGTCCTTGTAGCAGGGCATCATAAGCTCGGGCATAAGGTACTCGAACATGGTGCCCGTCCAGCTGGCCATGCCCCGGAAGCCGTCCTTCTGAACCAGGGAGCGTCCCAGGCGGCGCCAGTGGCGGCGGGGCACGTCCCCCTTGGCGATGGCAACATAGCCGCTGAGCCTGGCCTCGCTGGCCAGCAGGTCGTACCAGCCGCTGGAGGTCTCCTCTTGGTCCACGTTAAGGCCTATATAGAACAGCCTGCGGGCCTCGTCGTAAAGGGGCCTGAAATCCATGGGCCGCAGCAGGGCGTCCGCCTTAGCCGCCAGATCCGTCCTGCCGTATTCCAGCAGCCCCTCCCGCAGGGTGATAAGGCAGGCTGCCAGGTTGCCGCTGTCCACGGTGGAGACGTACCTGTGCTCCAGGCTTTTCAGGGTGGCGGTGTCGTACCAGTTGTAAAGGTGGCCCTTCCATTTGGGCAGGCGCTCCATGGTGCACAGCAGGTTTTCAATAATGCCCATGGCCGTGTATTCTGAAGTGATTTTCAGGTCCAGGGCGCAGAGGGCCGACAGAAGGCAGAGCCCGATATTCGTGGGGGAAGTGCGCCTTGCAAGGCCCACCGGGGGCTGCTCCTGGAAGTTGTCCGGGGGCAGGAAGTGGTTTTCCGGCCCGATAAAGGTCTCGAAAAACCTCCACATCTCCCGGCAGCACTGAAGGAGATACTCCCTGTCGGCGCTGTCGATTTGCCGTTTCCGGGTTCGCTCCCTGCTCAGCAAGGCGGCGTAAAGGGGAGAAAGGAGCCAGATAACCCCCGCCGCCTTGCCAATAATGGAGGGGGCGAAGCCCATGGAGATTACCGCCGCAACCACGGAAAACCACATTTCCCTGTAATAGCCAGGGCCGCTGCCCTTTTTCGCCTCGCTCTGGGCGGCGGTCTGCCAGCTTAAAAGGTTTTTATGGCTTACAAGCATGCGCCACAGGGCGACGGCCATGGCGGAAAAACAGACCCACGCCTCGAAGGGCAGGAGTATGAGCCTCACCGCAGTTTGAACAATGGCGCCGCCCAGGCCGTGGAGGACGGCGGAGTGGTAGCGGACCTTTCTCTCCTCGCCGCGGCGCATCACGTCCTCCGCCATGGTCAGCAGCAGGCGGGATGCGGTGGAAAGCAGGGCGGCCGCGGCAGCCCAGCTTAAAGCCTCCACTGGCATGAGAAAGCCTGCAAAAATTGCGGCGAAGGTCAGGGGAGACACAAGACTCCGGCGCAGGTTGTCGAAGATTTTCCACCTCTCCACGTCGGAAAGCTCCATTCCCCGGCGGAAAAGCCAGGGAATGTTCTGCCAGTCGCCCCGGGTCCAGCGGTGCATGCGCTTGTAGTAGCTGGATACTGAGGAAGGGAAGCAGTCGGTCAGCTCCACGTCGTCCATGAAGCCGCCCCGGAGATAGGCCCCCTCCAGTGCGTCGTGAGAGAGGACCCTGTTTTCCGGTATGCGGCCTTCCATGCAGTCGAGGAGCATTTTCGCGTCTATAATGCCCTTGCCGGAGAAGCCCCCCCGGTCGAACAGGTCCATGTATATTTCTCCGCAGGCTATGCCGTAGGGGTCCGTGCCCCCCTGGCCGGCAAAGATGCGGGAAAAATCGCTTTTTCCGGCGGATTCCAGCTCCACCGCCATACGGGGGTGGATGATGCCGTAGCCGCGGGTGACAATCCTCTTTTTCTCGTCGAATACCGGCCTGTTTAATGGGTGGAGCATTGCCCCGATGAGCTCCCGGGCGGTGCCGGGGTCCAGGCGGGTGTCGCTGTCCAGGGTCATGATATACCTGACGCCCCGGAGCCCCAAGCGGTATCCGGCCACGCACTGGAGGCTGCTTTCGCCGTTCATAAGAAGCCTTGCCAGCTCCATGATGGCTCCACGCTTGCGCTCCCAGCCCATGTAGCGGCCGTCGGGCTGGCAAAGGATGCGCTCCCGGCACAGGAAGAAAAACCCGCCGCCGTACTTTTTGTTGAGGTTTTCAATGGCTTCCGCGGCGTTTTTTATCCACTCGTCGGCGCCGGGCAGCTGGGCTTTTTTGGTGTCCGGCAGGTCCGCCAGGATGCCGAAAAGCAGGTTTTCCCCGGCGTCCCGGTTGGCAAGCCTGTATTCCTCCAGTTTCCGGGCAAATTCCTTTCCGCTGTCGGGGCCCGTTATAAGGGCCGAAATGACGCAGAGAGTCCGGCCCTCTAGGGGGACTCCGTCCCGCAGCTCCATTCGGGGCACGTGCCTGGGAGGGATAATCCGCAGCAGGATAAAGTCCAGCAGGTTTTTTACCAGTTCGGAAATGGGTATGATAAGTAGTAGAGCGGCCGCCGCGCTGCCGGTCATAAACCCAAGGAGCAGGGAGAAAAACAGGGTGATGAAAACAATTCCCCCAATATACAGGCCCTGGCCTCTGGTGTCCGGCGCTTGTCCCAGAGGCTCGGTAAAGAGATAGTAGCCCACGTGGCGGGAAGGGCCCCGGCCGTTTTCCGCCAGCTTGAGAACCCGCTGGGCCACCCTGTGTTCAGGTATCCTGTGCCGCTTTGACAGCTTCTCCACCTGGCGGCGGTAGTGCTCTCTGGTTTTTTCGTCCATGCGAGAATAGACTCCGGCAGGGTCGCGCCGGAGTATCTGTTCCGTCCGGTCCACTTTTTCCAGGGTCTCGGACAGGTCCAAATTTCCCAGAAGCCGAAGGGAGGAAAAAACCCTGCCCATGGCCTGGGCCAATTCCTCGGAAGCGGAGGACTCCAGCCTTTTGCACAGGGAGTGAAGCATGGAAATGAGGGCCGCCCGGAGAGCTGGCACGAAAAGGCTCAGCTCCCGCCGGCTCAAGACCCGGCTGCGCTGAAAGCCCGTGAGAAACAGCTCGCAGCGGGTTCGGGTTATCTCGCCCTGGCCGGAGTGCACCAGGGCGCTGCACAGCTCGTATATCATTGCTTTGCCCTCGACGGCCTGCAAGCGCCCTGCGTTTTTCAGCTCAATGGCGGCGGCAAGGCCCTCCCTCTGGGCAAGGTACCAGTTGTCCAAAAGCCATTCGTAGGCCTGAGGCATTCCGGCGTCGCCGCTGACCCGGCGCTGAAGCCGGTCGTGTATTTCCCTGATTTCCCGAAGCTGCCTGTATACTTCGGCGGCGGTCTTCAGGCCTGTGACAGTGCCATGGGGCGCAAATGACCTGGCGACGTTTTCGCCGTAGGCGTCCAAACGTTCCGGGTTGATGTATATGCCGTTATTGCTATATGTCATGGTGTACCCCCATTTTGCATATGTCGTATCCAACAGTTTCCCCGTAAAAATGGGTAAATATTCAAAAGATGGGTTCAGGCAGCAGCCAAGCCCGTTTAAGGCTGCGGGTGTAAAGTAAAAACACTTGACAACCTTGGCCGCAGCGTATATAATACCCCGAGTGGAGGCGCGGGACATGAGCGATAAAACCCTTCAAATGACCATGCTGCTGGATTTCTACGGGGACCTCCTGACGGAAAAGCAGCGCAGGTATTTCGAAATGTACTACGACGAGGATCTTTCCCTGTCGGAGATTGCGGAAAACGAGGGCATTTCCCGGCAGGGGGTAAGGGATATCATCATGCGCGCCGAAAACATCCTCCTGGAGATGGAGGAAAAAACCGGACTCGTCCGCCGCTTTCAGGAGCGGAGCGAAATTATCCGGGAGATGGAAGCAGAGCTTGAAAAGCTTATCCAGCTCTGCCGGGGAGAGGCGAGGGAACTGGCCGAAAGCCTTCGGGAAAGGCTGCAGGATTTGAAGGGATAACGCTATGGCATTTGAGAGTCTGTCTGAAAAACTGAGCGCCGCGTTTAAAAAGCTGCGTGGAAAAGGGCGCCTGACGGAGGCCGACATAAAGGAGACAATGCGCGAAGTGCGCCTTGCCCTGCTGGAGGCGGACGTCAGCTATAAGGTTGTCAAGGACTTTGTTAAAAAAGTCTCCGAACGGGCGGTGGGAGCCGACGTTCTGGAGAGCCTGACCCCTGCCCAGATGGTTATTAAGATAGTCAATGAGGAGCTTTGCGCCCTCATGGGCAGCACCAGCGCCAAAATCAATTTCGGCTCCAAAACTCCCGGCGTGCTGATGCTGGTGGGGCTGCAGGGCGCGGGCAAGACCACGAACGGCGCGAAGCTGGCGGCCCTTTTGAAGAAAAACGGCAAGCGCCCATTGCTTGTAGCCTGCGACGTCTACCGGCCCGCCGCCATCAAGCAGCTGGAAACAGTGGGAAGCCAGCTTGGCATACCGGTGTTCCAGATGGGGCAGGGCAATCCGGTGGACATTGCCAGGGCAGGCGTTGAGCACGCCAAAAAGCATGGAAACGACCTGGTGATTCTGGACACAGCTGGCCGGCTCCATATTGACGAGGAGCTGATGCAGGAACTGCGGGACATCCGGGACGCCACACAGCCCTCGGAAATCATGCTGGTGGTGGACGCCATGACCGGCCAGGACGCGGTAAACGCCGCCTCCGCCTTTGACCAGGCCCTGGGAATAGACGGCATTATGCTGACGAAGCTGGACGGCGACGCCCGGGGCGGCGCGGCCCTGTCCGTCAAGGCCGTCACGGGAAAGCCCATTAAATACGTGGGCGTGGGGGAAAAGCTGGACCAGATAGAGGTTTTCCACCCGGACCGCATGGCCTCCCGCATACTGGGCATGGGCGACGTGCTGACCCTTATCGAAAAGGCGCAGCAGAGCTTCGACGAGAAAAAGGCCGCGGAGATGGCCGAGAGGCTCAGGCAGAACAAGTTCACCCTGACGGACTTCTACGAGCAGCTCGTGTCCATGAAATCCATGGGAAGCATCTCCGATATTGTGGCGATGATACCCGGAATCGACGCGAAGGCGCTTAAAAACGCCACCGTTGACGAGAAGGCCATGAGCCGGACGGAAGCCATCATACTTTCCATGACGCCGTACGAGCGGGAAAACCCCCAGGTTCTGGGCAGTTCCCGGAAGAAACGCATTGCCGCCGGCAGCGGAACCACCGTTGCGGACGTAAACCGCCTGCTTAAACAGTATGAAATGATGCAAACTATGGTAAAGCAGATGACAGGCGGGAGGAAAAAGCAAAAATTCGGACAAAGAAATTTGTTCGGTTTTTAATAGACGATCAATACAAATGATCACAAGCGCTATACATGGAGGTGAATATAAATGGTCAAAATCAGGCTGCGCAGAATGGGAGCTAAAAAGAATCCCTACTACCGCATAGTCGTGGCTGATTCCCGCAGGGCCCGTGACGGCCGCTTTATCGAGGAAATCGGCACCTACTGCCCTTTGAAAAATCCCGTTGAGTTTAACGTGGACGTGGAGCGGGCCAAGTACTGGATTTCCAACGGCGCCCAGCCCACCGACACAGTGAGGGCCTTGCTTAAAAAGGCTGAGGTACTATAAGGAGTGCAAGATGAAAGAACTTTTGACTTATATTGTGCAGAACCTCGTGGATAAGCCCGACGAGATTTCTGTAACCGAGCGCGAGGGCGACGGTGAAACTGTGTTCGAAGTGCGGGTTGCCGACGAGGATATGGGCAAGGTCATCGGCCGGAATGGCCGTATCGTGAAGGAGATCCGCATCCTTATGAAGGCCGTCGCCCAGAGAAAGGGCAAAAAAGTATCCGTAGAAATTGTTGACTGATAGGGAAAAGGGCCGTTTAAGCGGCCCTTTTGTCCAAATTATCCGTAACAGGCAAGGCTGTCCCGCCGCCGCGAATAAACCTCGAAAGGGGCAGGATACAATGAAAAAGAAGTATCTGGAGGCCGGCAAAATCGTCAATACACACGGCATCAGGGGAGAGGTAAAGATAATGCCCTGGGCGGACAGCGCCGACTTCCTTTTAAATTTTGACACCCTGTATATAGACGGGGAGCCCGTCCGGCTGCTGGGCGGCCGGGTGCACAAGAGCTTTTTCATAGCCCGTTTTAAGGGCGTCGAGAACGTAAACGACGCAATGCGGCTGAAAAACAAGGTAGTGTTTATAGACAGGGACGACGTCACGCTGCCGGAGGGTGAATTTTTCCTTCAGGATATAATCGGCGCCCGGGTTGTGGACGAGGACGGAAACGAGCTGGGCAGGCTGGATGATATTCTGGAGCTGCCTGCGGGAAACGTCTACGTAGTCCAGGGGGAGCGGGAGATACTTATTCCCGCAAGGCCGGAGTTTATCTTAAACACCGACGTGGATGCGGGCGAAATAACCGTAAGGCTGCTGGAAGGCATGTAACCCAGGGACAGGCTCAGCCCGAGAGGTGGTTTTGGTGTATAAAATCGACATTATGACCCTGTTTCCCGACTCCATGAGCCGGGTTCTGGGAGAAAGCATACTTGGACGAGCTGCAAAAAGGTCCTTAATTGAGATAAACTGCATACAGATAAGGGATTTTACCGGCAATAAGCAAAATCAGGTTGACGACTATCCTTACGGAGGGGGATGGGGCTGCGTGATGATGGCCCAGCCCCTCAAGGCCTGCCTTGACCATATACTCAGCAAGTCCCAGGGGCGCAGGACAAGGGTGATATACATGTCCCCCCAGGGGCAGGTCTTCAACCAGGAGACGGCAAAGCGCCTTGTGCGGGATTACGACCACCTGGTTCTGGTGTGCGGCCATTACGAGGGCATTGACGAGCGCTTTATTGAGGAGTGCGTGGACGAGGAAATCTCCATAGGCGATTTCGTGCTCACCGGAGGGGAAATACCCGCCATGGCCGTTTGCGACGCCGTATGCCGCCTTGTGCCGGGGGTGCTGTCGGACGAGGAGTGCTTTACCGGGGAGAGCCATTGGGACGGCCTTTTGGAATACCCCCAGTACACCCGGCCGGAGGTCTGGGAAGGCCGTGCCGTTCCGGAGGTGCTGCTTTCCGGAAACCATGCGAAGATAAATAGATGGCGCCGCAAGCAGAGCCTTATCCGCACCATGGAAAGGCGGCCGGACCTGTTTGCAAGGATTAAGTTTACGGACAAGGAAGATCTGGAGCTGCTGGCTGAAATTCGGCGGGAGCGGGCTGCACCTGAGCAGCCCAGGCCGGTTTTCGACTACCGCAGGGGGGAACCTGGGGACATCGACGGCATTATGGAGATAGTTTCCCAGGCCCGGGACTATTTGAAAAGCCAGGGTGTGGACCAGTGGCAGAACGGCTATCCCGACGCCTCCGTGTTCCTGTCCGACATGGAAAAGGGCAACTGCTGGGTTTTCACCTGCGATGACGAGATTGTGGGCGTTATTGCAATATCCATGGGCCCCGAGAGCTGCTACGAGACCATGACGGAAGGCAAATGGCTGTCGGAAGGAGCACCCTACGGGGTCATTCATCGCTCCGCGGTAAGGTCGGATTTCCGGGGCAGCGGCCTTGCCTCGGAGATGTTTGCCCTGGCGGAGGACCTGTGCCTCGGCATGGGAGCGGCCAGCATGCGGGTCGACACCCACAGGGACAATATGACCATGAGGTGCTTCCTGGAAAAGTGCGGGTACGCCCTCTGCGGCGTTGTTTACCTGGACTCCGGCCCTGAAAAGGGCAAGGAGCGCCTGGCATACGAGAAAGTCCTTAAATAAGCGCAAGGCGGGTATTTCCCGCCTTGATTTCAATAGGCCCTGAAAATGAGGTAACGGATATGGACCTGTGCAACATTCATCAAATAAAAGAACTCCTGGCCCGGCACGGTTTCCGCTTTTCCAAATCCATGGGGCAGAATTTCCTGACCGCCCCCTGGGTGCCCCGGCGCATAGCCGAGGAGGCAGGCCTGGATTCCGGCACAGGGGTTTTGGAGGTAGGGCCCGGCGTGGGCTGCCTTACGGAGCAGCTGGCCCTAAGGGCGGGAAAAGTGCTCTCCATAGAGCTGGACAAGACCCTGAAGCCGGCGCTGGAGGAGGCCTTGCAGGGGCTGGACAACATTGAGCTGCTATTCGGGGACGTGCTGAAATTCAACCTGCCGGAACTGGTCCGGCAGCATTTTCCCGGCCTGCGGCCGGTGGTCTGCGCCAACTTGCCCTACAACATAACAAGCCCCGTTCTGACGGCCTTTATTGAGGCGGGCTGCTTTGACACCATTACGGTGATGATACAGAGAGAGGTGGCAAGGCGGCTTGTTGCCCGGCCAGGCAGCCAGGACTACGGCTCCTTTACGGTGTACGTGAACTGGCATACGGAGACGAAAATACTATTTGACGTGCCCCCCGGGTGCTTCATACCGCAGCCAAAAGTGAGCTCTACGGTAATCCGGCTGAAAAAAAGAAACTCGCCCCCGGCGCAGGTGGGGAGCGAGGAAATGTTCTTTAAAGTGGTGCGGGGGGCCTTCAGTCAAAGGAGGAAGACCTTGAAAAACGCTCTGGCTTCAGCCCTTGAAGGCTTTGAAAAGGAGCGTATAGAGGAGGCCATTTCCGCCTGCGGCCTGGACCTCGGAGTCAGGGGGGAGGCCTTAGGGATAGGGGAGTTTGCCGCCCTGGCGGACGCTCTTATGCGTCTTTCTTCTTGATGGTTTTCGGCTTGCCGTAATTTTCGCCGAATGTTTCAATTGTAATTGATTCTATAAAAATGTCTTCCAGGGGGCATTTGTTCTCGTCCACTTCCGCATACTGCATCTCCTGGAATTCTTCATACCCTTTTATAACCTTGCCGAATACGGCATAGTCGCCGTCCAGGGTGTGGGACTTGTCGTTGACGGTGATGAAAAATTGGCAGCTGGCGGTATCGTAATACTTGGAATCGTCATTGGTGCTGCCCAGCCTGCCCATGGCCACCATGCCCTCGGTAAGGCTGAGGTCGTTTTTCTTGTAGCCGTTGTTGGGGAATTCCCCCTTTATGCAATAGCCTGCATCTCCCGTGCCGTCCCCGTTTGGATCCCCCATTTGTATAAGGTTGTATTTGACAACCCGGTGCACCTTCAGGCCGTTATAAAAGCCGGATTCTGCCAGATAGATGAAGTTTTTCACGGTGTTTGGGGCCTTGTCATAATAGAGCCTTACCACAATCTCCACGCCGTTGGAGAAGGTGATGGTGGCGGTGGGATTGCGCCTGCCCATAGTGACGCAGCCGGAGCAGAGCGTAAGTGCTGTAGCGAGAATCAGGAAAAACGATGTCAGCCTTACCTTTCCATTTACTTTCAAGCGGTAACCCTCCTGTGTCTTATGCTTTGGCCGCCGGGAGATATACCCCGCGTTGAGGATACATTACCATACTTGTGGTTAAAATGCAATTAATGCCTGTGGGCTTGATGTAGAAATTCGGCAAAATGCATTAAGTTTTTCCAACGATTTGCTTTTTCCAGATAATTGGTATATTATAAAAAAAGAACAACTACAGGTATGGTTCAAGGGGGATATCATGAGTCTCACAGACAATGAACACATAATAAAATGGGTGCAGGAAATGGCCGACATGACACAACCCGACAGGATTGTGTGGATTGACGGCTCTGAAGAGCAGTTGGAGGAGCTCCGCAGGGAGGCTTTGGCCACAGGGGAGCTCATAAAATTGAATGAGAACTACCTGCCCGGCTGTTACCTTCACAGGAGCGACCCAAACGACGTAGCGAGGGTGGAGGATCGTACCTTTATCTGTTCGGAAAAGCAGGAAGACGCCGGGCCCACTAATAACTGGATGGCTCCGGAGGAAATGTATGAAAAACTTCGGGGCATATTTACTGGCTGCATGCGCGGTCGCACCATGTACATAGTGCCCTATTCCATGGGCGTAGTTGGCTCGCCTTTTGCCAAATACGGAATCGAGCTGACGGACTCCATTTATGTGGTGGTGTCCATGGCCATCATGACCCGCATGGGCAAGGAGGTTTACGAGGCGCTGGGCAGCAGCCCCGATTTTGTAAAGGGCCTTCATTCCAAGGCCGAATTGGATCCGGAAAAGCGCTATATTGCCCACTTCCCGCAGGACAACACCATTTGGTCCGTTAACTCCGGCTACGGCGGGAACGTGCTTTTGGGCAAGAAGTGCTTCGCCCTGCGCATAGCCTCGGTTCTTGGCCGGAAAGAGGGCTGGATGGCCGAGCACATGCTGATTTTAGGCATTGAGAACCCCAAGGGCGAAGTCAGGTATCTGGCCGCGGCCTTCCCGTCCGCCTGCGGCAAGACGAATCTCGCCATGCTGGTGCCTCCGGAGATTTACCGCCGGGAGGGCTGGAAGGTCTGGTGCGTGGGTGACGACATTGCCTGGCTGCGCATAGGCCCCGACGGCAGGCTGTGGGCGGTGAATCCCGAATACGGCTTTTTCGGGGTTGCCCCCGGCACCAGCGAGAAGTCGAACCCCAACGCCCTTGCGGCGACAAGGAAGAACACTATATTTACAAACGTGGTTCAGACCGCCGACAACACCGTCTGGTGGGAGGGGCTCACCGATACCCCGCCTAAAGGCGCCCTGAACTGGAAAGGAGAGCCCTGGAACCCCTCCGACGGCTCCAAGGGCGCCCACCCCAATTCCCGGTTCACCGCCCCGGCCCTTAACTGCCCCTGCATCAGCCCGGAGTTTAACAATCCCCAGGGCGTGCCCATTTCCGCTATAGTTTTCGGGGGGCGCAGGGCCAAAACCGCGCCTTTGGTTTACCAGTCCCGCGACTGGGACCACGGAGTCTTCGTAGGTTCCATAATGGCCAGCGAGACCACCGCCGCCGCCACCGGCGCCGTGGGTGTGGTCCGCCGGGACCCCATGGCCATGCTGCCCTTCTGCGGATACAACATGGCCGACTACTGGCAGCACTGGCTGGACATGGGCAGGAAAATAAAAAATACGCCCAAAATCTTTAACGTCAACTGGTTCCGCACGGACGACCGGGGCCGTTTTCTCTGGCCGGGCTACGGCGAGAACATGCGGGTTCTGGAGTGGATTATGGCGCGTTGCTTCGACGAGATTGGCGCCGCGGAGGCACCCATCGGGTACTTGCCCAGACCCGAGGACATCAGGCTTGAAGGCTCCGGCGCAGACCGGGACACGCTGATGAAGCTGCTTGCCGTGGACCGCGAGATTTGGAAGGGCGAATGCCGGGATATTCGGAAGTTTTATGAAAAGTTTGGAGACAAGCTGCCTCAAAAGCTGAAAGAGGAGCTTGAAGTTTTGGAAGCTAAATTGAATTAAAATTTCAGGCAAATCTGGGGTGTGGAATCCTGCCGCACCCCAGATTTTTTCGGAGCGTTTCATTTAGTTTGCCCTGATGTCAAATTGTTGCATATTTTGAACTTGACATTGGTAATGGCTAATGTTACTATATATGTGCTCCAAAAAGAGGATAAAACACAATATATTGTGTTTTGCTTAAATGTACGGGGAGGAATACATATGACGATTACCAGCATAAGAAAGAGAGACGGGCGCATTGTGCCCTTTGACGAGTCGAAAATTGCGGCAGCGATTACCAAGGCCTTTAATGCCACCTATAAGCTCGGTAACGAGGAGATAGCCTCCCAGCTTGCCTCAGAGGTGCGCTCGATTTTGGAAGTGGAGGGGGCGGGCACTCCAGATGTGGAGCACATTCAGGATATAGTTGAGCGTGTCCTTATGGACAACGGCTATGTCCAGACTGCAAAGGCTTATATACTTTACCGTTCGGAGCGCAACCGAATCCGTGAGATGAAGACCAGGCTCATGCGGACCTATGAGGAGATTACTTTTGCCGACGCCAAAGATTCCGACGTGAAGCGTGAGAATGCCAACATAGACGGCGATACCGCCATGGGCACCATGCTTAAGTACGGTTCCGAGGGCGCAAAGCAGTTCTATAAGATGTTTGTGCTGAAGCCCGAGCATGCGAGGGTCCACAACGAGGGGGACATCCACATCCACGATTTGGATTTCTACACCCTCACCACAACATGCACGCAAATTGACATTAAAAAGCTTTTCAAGGGCGGCTTTTCCACGGGGCACGGCCACCTGCGGGAGCCCAACGATATAGCCTCCTATTCCGCCCTTTGCTGCATTGCCATCCAGTCCAACCAGAACGACCAGCACGGCGGGCAGAGCATCGTAAACTTCGACTACGGCATGGCCGACGGCGTACGCAAGACCTTCAAGCGCCTTTACCGCCAAAATCTGGCCAAGGCTCTGATGCTCTGGAAGGACATGGAGGATCCGGAGGAGCAAATCAAGTCCATCATTGAATCCATAGAGAAGGAAACAGGGCTGTATCCCCGGTTGCAGGAATGCTCCGAATACCAGGAAGCGGAGCTGTCCCGCCTTATGGAGATTTTCGGGGATGAGGAAGCCATCCGAAAGGCCCAGAAGCTTGCGGTGCACTACGCCACCAAGGAGACGGACAGGGCCACCTATCAGGCCATGGAAGCCTTCATACACAACCTGAACACCATGCATTCCAGGGCCGGCGCCCAGACGCCCTTCAGCAATATTAACTACGGAATGGACACAAGCCCCGAAGGGCGCATGGTCATAAAGAATGTCCTTCTGGCCACCGAGGCGGGCCTGGGCAACGGGGAAACCCCCATTTTCCCCATCCAGATATTCAGGGTCAAGGAGGGCGTCAATTTCAATCCCGGCGAACCCAACTATGACCTGTTTAAGCTGGCCTGCCGCTGCAGCGCAAAGCGACTTTTCCCCAACTTCTCGTTCCTGGACGCGCCTTTCAACGCCCAGTATTATAAGGGAACTCCCGAAACCGAAATCGCATATATGGGCTGCAGGACCCGCGTCATAGGAAACGTCTACGATCCCACCAAGGAAATCTGCAACGGCCGGGGCAACCTGAGCTTTACCACGATAAACCTGCCCCGTATCGCAATCAAGGCCAAGGGGGATGTCTCCATTTTCTTCGAGGACCTGGACAGGAAGATAGACCTGGTAATAGACCAGCTTCTGGAGCGCTTTGAAATCCAGGCCAGGAAAAAGGTTAAGAATTTCCCCTTCCTCATGGGACAGGGCGTATGGCTTGACAGCGAAAAGCTGGGCTGGAACGACGAGATACGGGAGGTGCTCAAACACGGCACCCTTACCTGCGGCTTCATAGGACTGGCCGAGGCGCTGAAAGCCCTTACCGGCAAGCACCACGGGGAAAGCGAGCAGAGCCAGAACCTGGGCCTTGAAATAGTGGCCCACATGCGCGCCCGCATGGACGAGGCGTCCCAGAAATACGGCCTGAACTTTAGCCTTATTGCCACCCCCGCCGAAGGCCTGGCAGGCCGCTTTGTAAAGCTGGACAGGGAGCGTTTCGGCGTCATTGAAGGGGTAACCGACAGGGAGTACTACACCAACAGCTTCCATATACCCGTATACTTCCCAATTGCCGCCTATGAGAAGATAGCCCTGGAGGCACCCTACCATGCCCTGACCAATGCCGGCCACATCACCTACATAGAGATGGACGGCGACCCCACCCAGAATCTGGAGGCCTTTGAGAAGATTATCCGCTACATGAAGGAATGCGGCATAGGCTACGGTTCCATAAACCACCCTGTTGACAGGGACCCTGTTTGTGGATATTCAGGAATAATTAATGACGAGTGCCCGGGCTGCGCCCGCACCGAGGCAGACGGCATCCCCTTCGAGCGCATCCGCCGTATTACTGGATACCTTGTGGGCAGCCTAGAACGCTTTAACGACGCCAAACTGGCGGAGGTCAGGGACCGCGTAAAACACTGCAAGGTATAAAGCGGCAAATATATATTTGTTGGTATGCAAAAGGGACGCATATGCGTCCCTTTTGTAAAAATAATAATTTTCATAATACATGGAGGAAAAAATATGCGCATAGCAGATTATATACAGGATTCCATAGTGGACGGGCCAGGCCTGCGCTTTGTACTGTTTACCCAGGGCTGTCCCCACCGGTGCCAGGGCTGCCACAACCCTCAAACCCACGATTTCGAAGGCGGAAAGGAAATGAGTACCGACGAAATTATAAAAGTTATGCTTTCCAATCCTCTTACTGACGGACTGACCCTCAGCGGCGGCGAGCCTTTCAGCCAGCCGGAGGACTGCGCGGTCATAGCCCGCGCCGCAAAGGGACACGGGCTGAACGTATGGGCTTACAGCGGCTGGACCTTTGAAGAACTGCTTGCCGATGAAAGACCCGCCGTCCGGGAACTTTTGGAGCTTTGCGATGTGCTTGTGGACGGCCCCTTTATTCTTGAGCAGCGCAGCCTGGCCCTGAAATGGAGAGGCAGCCATAACCAGCGGGTGATTGACGTTCCCAAAAGCCTTGCCACGGGAGAAGTCATTCTGTATAATGACAATAATTATGATATAAACATCCAATTCTGATAAATAAAGAAAAGCCGGAGGTGGGGAATATTATGTCAACCTATACTATAACAGTGACCCACAACGGAGAAACCAGAAATGTCGCGGCGAAAGCAGGAGACACTTTCCTCAGCGCATTGAGGAACGCGGGGTATACCAGCATAAATGCCCCCTGCGGCGGCAACGGCATCTGCCGTCAGTGCCGGGTTAACCTGGAGGGCAGGGAGGTGCTTGCCTGCCAGACCAAGGTTGACCGGGACTGCTCCGTGACGCTGCGAGACACCCATAAGATGGAGATAGTCACCAGGGGAGCAGTTGACATAACACCATGCGGGACCGGACTGGGCGTCGCCGTGGATGTGGGTACTACCACTGTTGCGTCTTATCTTTACGATTTGGAGACCGGCAGGCTGCTGGAGATAGAAAGCGGCAGAAATGCCCAGCGCCCGTATGGAGCGGACGTATTGAGCCGTATTCAGTACACTTCCAAGGAGGGCGGGCTGGAGAAACTGTCGGGCATTATACGGAATCAGCTGAACCAGGCCATTGAAAGGCTTTGCGCCCGGGCCGGGAGAGAGACCCGGGAGGTAAAGATGGTGTCCATTGCCGGCAACACCGTTATGGAGCATATACTGGCCGGTTTTTCCCCCGTGGGGATAGGCGTCGCTCCCTTTACCACGGTCAGCCTGTTTGGGGACATGCGGCCTGCGTCCCAGGTGCTGGAGGGACTGGCGGAGGACGCCCGGTTATATCTCTGTCCTGCCCTTGCGGGCTATGTGGGGGGAGATATAACGGCGGGCATGCTCAGTTCAGGAATCTGGAAGGAAAAAAACACCTGCCTGTTTTTGGATATAGGGACCAACGGCGAAATGGCCCTTGGAGACAGCGGCGGCTTTACCTGCTGCGCCACCGCAGCCGGCCCCGCCTTTGAAGGCGCGGAAATAGAATGCGGCATGGACGCCACCGTGGGAGCCATCAACAGGGTGAGTTATGTAAACCAAAGGCTGGAGTTTACGGTTATTGGAGGCGGGGTTGCCAAAGGGATATGCGGTTCCGGCCTCACTGACGCTCTTGCGGCCATGCTGCGCTGCGGCGCTGTGGAGGAGAGCGGGCGTATGGTCCGGCCGGAAGAGGCTTCGGAGCATATTAGAGAGCGCCTTAAGGCGGACGAGAAGGGCCAGATGCGTTTTTATCTTACTGACAAGGTGTTTGTATCTGCGGCTGACGTCAGGCAGATACAACTTGCCAAGTCTGCCATCCGGGCTGGAATAGAGACCCTCATGGAAATCCGGGGCAAAACATATGATGATATTGAAAAGGTCATTATTGCCGGGGGTTTTGGAGCATATATGCGGGTTGAAAGCGCCTGCACACTGGGGCTTCTCCCTCCGGCCCTGATGGGGAAAACAAAGCATGTGGGCAACTCGGCGGGGGCCGGCGCGGCCATGGCCTTAGTTGATTCCAACCGGCAACTTTTGAGGGAGATTACAGCAAAATGCGAGTATCTTGAGCTATCCGCGTCCGCGCTGTTTTACGAGAAGTATATTGAAGCCATGACTTTTAACGAGGCGGGGACGGTTGATTATGAAAATTGAAAGCCTGATTGAAATCGCCAAGGACTGCGGCTTTACGGTGGCGGAGCCTCTGGATCCCAAAACGTTGAAGCACCTGCCTGAGGTAAGGGAAATGTGCGCTGCGGACAGATGCCAAAGCTATAACAGGAGCTGGAGTTGTCCCCCGGCGTGCGGCAGCCTGGAGGAGCTGGAGGCCAAGTGCGCCCGGTACGACAAGGGTATACTGGTGCAGACCGTAGGGGAGCTTGAAAACTCCTACGACTACGCGGCAATTATGGAGCTGGAACAGCGCCACCAAAAGAACTTTCAGAAGTTTGTAAAGCGCATCAGGTCGGAAGGGCTTGACATACTGCCCATGGGAGTGGGGGCCTGCCGCCTCTGCGAAAAATGTACCTGGCCTGACGAGCCCTGCCGGTTCCCGGACCTGGCTTTCCCATCCATGGAGGCCTGCGGCCTTTTCGTCAGCCAAGTCTGCAAGGATAACGGGGTGGCTTACTATTACGGCCCCAACACCATGGCTTTTGTAAGCTGCTGCCTATATAATTGATTATATGTAAAATCCTACAAACGATTTGTAGGATTTTACATATTTTGATGTGTGTAGTTGACACCAAAGCCGCTTGTGATATAGTTACTTTAGAAAAATATGTACATTATGTTAAGTAAAGATTAATTAGCATTTACTGGTATATGAGGAAAAATAGCGCTTCTGATGTTCCCCTGCCCGGCATATCAACGCGCTGGGACAAGCGCCGGCGCTTGATTATAAACAATCAAGAAGGAGGACACCTATGAAGAAACTAACCCGCATTCTTGCTCTTCTGCTCGCACTTGTCTTGGTCTTCGCGCTGTTAGGCGGTTGCGGAGTCAAAAAAGAGGGTACAGCTAAAGAGCCGGCTCCGTCCAGTGAGGAGCCCACTCAAGCTCCCGAGGAGACCCCGGATGAAGAGCCTGACGAAGGTAAAGTATCCGATCTTCCGCTGGTGGATGAGCTTACGGAACTGACTCTGTGGGCAACCATCAACCCCAACGCGCTCAGGGTAATCGATTCCTACAGCGACAACTCCGCGATTAAAGCTGCTGTTGAGCTCACCAACGTATACCTTAAGTGCACATCCGTTGCCGGTAATCTGGCCATGGAGCAGTATCCCATAATGATAAGCACCGGGGACTATACCGACATGATGAACAGCACGTCCCAGCTGTATCCCGGCGGATGCGATACGGCTGTTGATGACGGCGTCATGATTGACCTGTCCCCCTATCTTGAGGAATTCGCTCCCGACTACTGGAATCTTGTAAAGGATAAGGAAGAGTACGTAAAAACTTTCACGACCGACAAGGGCAGAATTGTTGAGTTCGTTCCCGTTGTTATGGACGGCTATGTTGACGCCGGCTACATACTCCGTCAAGACTGGCTGGACGCCGCAGGCCTGGAGGTTCCCACCACCTATGACGAGCTTTACGAAGTTCTCACGGCATGGAAAAACGAACTTGGCAAACCCAACGCCCTGTACATCAACAATCTGGGCGTAGGCAACCAGAACAGCCTGACCGACGGTTTTGGACTGGCCACGGTCTATGACCCCATGCAGAACTTCTATCCCTATTACGTGGTGGACGGCCAAGTCAAGTATGCCTATGAGCAGGATGAATTTAAAGACTACCTGAAAATGATGAACAAGTGGTACAAGGAAGACCTGGTATGGAAGGACTTCCCCACCCAACCCACGGTTATGAGCTTTGCTCAAAGCGATGCTGCCCTCTCCGATTTCCTGAACGGCAAACTTGGCGCCGTATTTGGCGAGATGGGCGACATTAAGGCCAA
>JBMNQG010000008.1:0-57280 GCA_050944015.1 Oscillospiraceae bacterium | reverse complement strand
AATTACCAAAACCAGCTTCGCCTTCAGGCTCTTCATACCTTTCCCCTTTCGCGCTATTTATACCGTTTTTCTTTTTTCAGTTTATATTGCTATATAAAATGTATCGTCACAATTTGTAAGGGAATTTACTCATGTGCAAAAATTGTTCTAGTTCAGGCAAAAACTCTGCGCCTTACGGGAGATGTTAGCCTACGCTAACAGTGTTTTGGGTATAGCATTAGAAATTGCTTCCTGTCAAATGGTTCATGCCATAATTTAAGACGGCGGCATATGAAATCTTGATGCCGCCGTCTAAATATATTTTCTGCGGGCTTTTCCTGGCGCCGCCCGAATTTAATAGCTGGTCCTATACAGCGGGATAACGTATATGACCGGCTCCTCGTAGGGGTGCACCTTCCTGATGGCGTCAACCGTAAGGTCTACCTTTTCCCGCAGGCAGGTAACCTCCACCTTAAGCTCCGGCTCCGAACTTATGACGTTCTCCTGCCCGATGTAAGGGCTGCTCCCCTGCAGGGGGCGCCAGCACCCTATGACCTGGCTGTAAGACAGGCAACTGTCATAATTGCCGATGTGTCCCGCGTCAACACTCTGCAGAGCCTTCTGCAGTTCGGAAAGGTGGGTCTCCGGGATAAAGACCTCGATTTTGCAATAACGGAAATCGTCCATGGGCGTCTCTCCAAAACAGATTGTGGGTATCAACACTCTCCGCTTACTGGGAAAAAGCTTTGGATTATTATACCAGGCTTTATTCTCCTTTTCAACGGGATGCAGCAGCATGCAAATTCAGTAAGTAATGGTAATTTGGACTTGAAATAAAACGAGTCAGAGGATTGCCTTAATCAGAACGGTACAGCCTTCCTGCGGGTAAAGCTGTGGTTGCGCAAACCGCGCGCCCTCAGCAACTGGAGGGCTTCGTCTATGCAATACCCAAGGTCCTTGAGGGAATGGGCATCGGAGCCTACCGTAAAAACCGTAATGCCCGACTTTACCGCCAGGTCCAGCATCTCCCTTGAGGGATGAAATTCCTCCACTCCCCTGCGGCGGCTGGAAGTGTTGACTTCCAGCCCCATTCCTTTTCGGACCATATTAAAAAATATGGGCTCTATAATGTCCCGATGAATTGATATGATAAACCGTGGACGTTTTACAGTCGGGGGTAAAGCGGTCGAGGATACCGCAAGGCTAATCCGCCAGCGGGCAGGGTTTTTATTTCCGAATGGAAGGATAATCGAAATTCCCGTGTTTTCCATCACAGCCCCGGCGAGGTTCACATATAATGAACTAGCACTGCATTTGAGGTGGAATATGAGATATACCGATACAGACCGTTATGTAGTTTTGTCGCTGGAACTTCATTTGTTTTTCGCCCGCATTATGAAGGAGCATTCGCTGTTCCTCCAGGCTGGGTTCACCCCCAGGGACAGGGACTATGCACAAAAGGCCAGCTTCTTCATGAATCAGTTTGAACAGGTTCTGCGCGAGGCCGTCCGCCTGAGCGACTGCGTTGTAAGCCCGGAGGTTCTTTCCTCCGGCGAAGTTGTAACCGAGTTTACCCTGGATGCCGAAAGCCAGACTCAGCGCCTGAGCAGCATTGAGATTGACACGAGAATTACGAAGATGGAGCAGAGGCTTCGCCCGGGCAACCATTCCTTTATCAGCTCCGGCATTGTCCGGGGCGTGAGGGCTCTCAACCGGAAAGCCCTGCGGCTGCTGGACGGTCTGATAGAGTTCAAGGAAAACATCCTGTGCAACGTGGACAGGTGCCGCATGTTCACCATGAACTACCCGCTGCTGATAGAGCACATTCTCCGCGAGGCAAGACTCTACCGAACCTGCCTGTGCAATTACGAAAAGGGCCGAGACTTTGACTGCCAAACCCTGCGTGAGCTGACTTCCTTCTGGAACCGGATTATGATGGAACACGCCATGTTTATCCGCGGACTTCTCGACCCAACCGAGGAAACCCTGTTTAACACTGCCGATGAATTTGCAGAGGATTTCGCCCGCCTCCTTGAACAAGCACGTGACAAAAACGACATGACAATTGCAAAGGAAAGCCTTGCCGAGGCCGTGAAAATACGGGATTTTAAAGAGGCAGGCGCCAAGGGAATTCTGGAGTGCGAAATTCGTTCCATAATCCTGCCGCTGCTGGCAGACCACGTCCTCCGCGAGGCGAACCACTATATCCGGCTGCTGCAATGTGAATCTTAAACATCCTCCCACAACAAAGCACACCGAAGCATGGGAAAACGCTTCGATGTGCTTTCCTTTTATCCTCACCCCGTCTCCATAGGGACATCAGGTATTGTTCAGCCTGCTTATCAGCGTGCTGGCCTCGTGGACGCGCTCCTTCTTTGTATAAATTACGTATTGCTGGCTCTGCGAAGAAAGCCCCGCCGAGTTTAAGGCGAAGGGGCTGCCCCTCATTGTGAGACTGCTACCCATTCTGCCGCGGGCTGAACGGATTTTCTCCTTTATGGGAATATTCTCGCCGACAAGCGCGTTCTTTACCCGCAAATAGTCATCAAAAGAAAAGCCGCTGTAAACCTCAACCTACGAAAACAAAAGATCCCCTAATGTTAAATAATTGTATACAAAATTTACAATTCATTCAAGAAACAATTCCAAATTGAGGCTAAAATAAGGAATGTTGTGATGCTGTGCATCTAATTTGTCTCCAAGGCGACAGGCACAAACTACAATGCGATTTCGTTGCCGGGGCAGTATGCAAGCACTCTGCATCTCCAATCCGTACTATCCCTGGGAGTTTATAAGAATGATAATAGTTTACATACTGCTGGCAGTAATTGCCGCATACCTGGTTTTTCTCTGCTGCTGTGCCCTGGCTGTTTCTCCCGACAGGGAATACAAAACTCACAGCCGGTTTTACAGGAGGGTGCTGAACGACGCCACGTCCATCGCCCTGCGGCTCTGCCGGGTTAAAATCCACGTGACGGGCATGGACAAGCTGCCCGCCGAGGGCAGGATGCTTTTTGTCTGTAATCACCGCTCCAATTTTGACCCGCTGGTCACGTGGCACGTGCTGAAAAAGTGGGACATCGCCTTTATTTCCAAGCCGGAAAACTTTAACATCCCCATTTTCGGCAGGATAGCACGCAGGTGCTGTTTTCTCGCCATTGACCGGGAAAACCCCCGGAACGCCTATAAAACCATTGAGCGGGCAGTGGAGCTTATTAAATCCGACCAGGTTTCCGTGGGCGTCTATCCGGAGGGAACGCGAAACACCAAAAGCGACCTGCTGCCTTTCCACAACGGGGTGTTCAAAATAGCCCAGAGAACCGGCGTCCCAATAGCCGTCCTCACCATTGCGGGGACGGATATGGTGCACAGAAACTTTCCCTTCCGAAGAACCCACATATACCTGAACGTTGTGGACGTTATCCCGCCGGCAGAGCAATCCAAAAACACGGCAGAAATAGGACACAGGGTCACAAGCGCCATGCTGCTCACCCTTGCTGCCGCAAATCAATAGGGCGGAGGAATTATGAAAGCTCAGACAAAACGCTTGGCCGTATGCGCCATGACTACCGCGCTGTGCGTTGTGCTCATGTGGCTTGGCTCCGTTTTGGACATTGGAATGTATGTATCCCCAATAGTTTCGGGCTTTTTGTTAATCCCAATCAGAAAACAGTACGGTTACAAATATCTGATTGCGGCATGGACGGCTTCGGGACTGCTCAGCCTGATTCTGGTGCCGAACATAGAACAGAATTTGTTGTACATAGGGCTGTTCGGCTGGTATCCCGCGCTAAGAGAACACCTGCATAAACTGCCCGGTTTGCTTAGAATCGCAGTAAAGCTCATAATTTTCAACGCGATTGTCGTTTTAGGGGAAGCCCTGGTGGTAAACGTTTTGGCGCCGGAAATTATGCCCTCGTGGCTGGCTGTTTTGCTTCTGGTTCTGGCCAATATTACATTCATACTCTACGATTACCTGCTGCCGCGGATTGAAATGCTGCTAAGCAGGTTTTCAAAGTTTTATTAAAGTTTTATTGCCAGGAGCCATTACACCGCAGCCGCCATCAAGGTCTCCGTGCCGGCTTAAATAATAAATAATTAGAGTTTTAATCAGTTCAAAACCTTTATATATTAAATTAAGCAAAAAACGTGTATTATATAAGCATGACATCTGCAGGCAGTCCTGCCCTACGGGTAACGGATTGTGCTTTATTATCCATGCAAAACGCAGATGAGGGATGATTTATGGAGCGAAAGAAAACTTCACTGTTTTATAAATTAATCAGGCTTATCGTCCAGCTGGTCTACCCAAAGCCCCAGGTGGAAGGGATGGAAAACCTGCCGGATGAGCCGGCCATTATCGTGGGAAATCACGCCCAGATGCACGGGCCTATTGCCTGCGAACTGTACTTTCCCGGCAGGCACTACATCTGGTGCGCAGGGGAAATGATGCATCTGAAAGAGGTTCCGGCCTACGCCTATCGGGATTTCTGGTTCAACAAGCCCAAATATATCCGTTGGTTTTACAGGCTGCTGTCTTACATAATCGCGCCGCTTTCCGTAAGCATCTTCAACAACGCCAATACTATTGCTGTCTACAGGGACGGCAGAATTATCTCCACATTCAAGGAAACTTCCAACGCCCTTGCCGACGGCGCCAACGTAATCATTTTCCCGGAGTGTTACGAACCATACAATCACATCGTCTACAATTTTCAGGAAGGCTTTGTGGACATAGCAAGGCTTTATTATAAGAAAACGGGTAAAGAGGTTTCCTTCGTACCCCTGTATATGGCTCCCAAACTGAGAAAAATGGTAATAGGCAAGCCCATCCGCTACCGCCCGCAGGCGGACAAGCAGGAAGAGCGTACCCGGATCTGCACCTACCTGATGGACGAAATCACGGAAATGGCTTGCAACCTTCCTAAACACACGGTGGTGCCCTATCCCAACGTGACCAAAAAGGAATATCCCTATAATATAGCCGGCGAGGGCGACAGGCCGGTCAGGAAGAAACGCACCCCCGTCGTGGACTACCGAAAGCTGAGGTTGTCAAACCTGAATTCCCCGGAATTTTCTCACCTCAAGCTGCTGCTAGGCTGGGTTGGATATTTTGTGATGTACCTTTTAACGGAGAACTTAATCCCCGTGGAGCGCTGTTACCCGATCCACTGCTGGCTGGACGACGTAATCCCCTTCTGCGAATGGTTCGTAATCCCCTATGTGTTTTGGTATCTTCTGGTAGCGGGTTCGCTCCTGTATTTCCTCCTGTACAATGTTGAAAACTTCAAGAACCTTCAAAAGTACATTATCGTCACCCAGATTGTGGCCATGGCGGTTTACATAATATTCCCCAACCGGCAGGACCTTCGCCCCGCGGTGTTTCCCAGGGATAATGCTCTGACGCAGCTCCTTGGATTCATATACAGCGTCGACACCAATACCGGGGTATGTCCCTCCCTTCATGTGGCATATTCCATTGGAATAGCCTCCACATGGCTGAGGGAAAAAAGCGTTTCAAAATGGTGGCGGGGGGTTATTGTGGTCCTGTCCGGAATAATCTGCATATCCGTGGCGTTTGTTAAGCAGCACTCCGTCGTGGACATCATCGCCGCCATCCCTCTGTGTCTTCTTGCGGAATGGCTCGTTTATGGAAAACACCGGAAGCGCACGGAACTTAGCGCCGAAACTTAGCGGCACTGAAACGGATAACCGTTGCAATAAAGACAATTTCTTTTGCTCATCTTCAAAAACGCCCTGAAGGCTGTTGCCTTCAGGGCGTTTCTCCTTGCCCGGCAATGAAGCAACAAAATCCCGCGCCATGCGTGGCGCGGGATTTTCGGCACCATGTGTTGTTAGACTCAGATTTAAGGGGCGGCAACTATTTTCTGCCGCCCCTTAAACTTTTGAAGCCGTCAGCCTGCCATTGTCATCTGGGCCCTTCATTTATCCTCCAGGATGCTTTCCAATATGTCTTCCCCCAGCCTTTCTATTGTCCTGCCCTCCAGGCGCAGATCCCGGCCCAAGGCTGCTGACGCAATATCAATCAGCGCGGTGCAAATAGGGGTTTTCACATTAAGCTTCTTTCCCAAAGATTCAAGAAGCACCAGCCCCTGCGGCACGTCCTCCGAAATGTATCTGGAATCCACTGTAACCGGACCCTTTGCCCGGGTGGGCATGCCGGCATACCAGAAGAAAACCTCCTTGGCGTCACGGCTGTCGTCCAGCGTATTGCGGAATTTGCAGGCCTCCACGTAGGGAATCCGCCTACATCCTAGCTTCTCCATTACGTCCATCTTTTCCCCGTCCAGCGCCTCAAGAATCCGCCAGACGCTGGGAGTGAACACCTCGTGGTACATGCAGTAATCGCCGTTGGTTTTTTCAATGCGGGGAATGCTCATGATGGCGCCCACGGTATGCACAATCAGGTTGGGGTTGTGAAGCCCGGCTTCAATTACGGAGGGCAGATAGAAGAATGGGAACCCCAGCTTGTCCAGCTTTTCCCGGGCGGCATTTGTACGACCGGCGGGATAGATGCCCAGGGGGTTGCGCACGTTCCTGAAACCAATCTTTATGGTGCCGGGCTCGGCGATTCTGCAGTCCAAAAAAGAGCTCTGGGACTCGCAAACTGTTAGGTCAATGCCGCCACAGTGCTTCAGCACATAGGCGGTGGAAAGATAGCCCGGGTTCAGCAGCAGGATTTGGCCGTCCCGAAGATAGGGCTTTATGCGCATAATCAAGTCTTCATGAAAATTGGTCTGTATGTAGACGATAACGATTTCGCTTTCACTGATAAGCGATACATCCCTTGTTACGCGTTTAATCCTCGCGGTTTTGGTCTCACCGTTTTCTACAAGAATGACTGCACCGTCATTCTCCAAAAGATAGTCGAAATTCCGGTCGTGCATGGCGTTGGACGTCTTAATCAGCGTCACCTCATGGCCTTTAAGGCTCAATTCCGCGGCTACTGCCGTTCCGCCGTTGCCGGCGCCCAAAATAGATACCTTCAATTTAACACTCCCTCCGTTTCGTAATTAATTGCAAACTCGTCTTCGCGCAAAAATATCGTGTTCAGCACCGCCTCGGTAAGCTCCCCGAAAAGCGGGCCGCAGCTAACCTGATTCATTGATGGACCGCCGTTATATTCTATCAGCACTGGGTCCCCTTCACTGTCAACGCAAAAATCCCAGCCGATAATGCGGAAATGGGGTACGTCCCTGTGCGCCTTGCGTATTGCGTCCAATACCTTATCGTACGAAGGGACCTTGATATCGGCAAAAACTGTCCCGCCGGGGTGGCTTGCCGTCCAGCGCGAGTACTTGTCCATAGCCTCCATAGAGAGCCTTCCGTCCGGAAGAATGGGGCATGCAAGTCCGCCGGCGGACACGTTGTCAAGGCGGGAGCCGCCCACGCCCATGCGGAGGATGGCGGAGGAAATGTGAACCTCTCCCCGGAACAGGAACGATATGACCCGTATGGTATTTACCGATTCCCTGTGTATTGACGCCAAGACTTCATGCTGGGTTACGACTTCCTGAACGATATAGTCGGTGCCGTAGGATTTTAAAAGTTTCTCTATATTCACGCCGTTAGCGTTTTTTTCAAAGAAAAACACGCCCTTGCCCTCGCCGCTGTAAATGGCGGGCTTGATTACAAACCTCTCCCTGGACTCCATGAGCGATTTTGCCTTGTCAAAGCTGATAATGTTTCCGTCTACGTCAAAAAAGCAGTTGTTGCTGTTTCTTATAATGGTCTGCGGCTGCTTCAGGTAAGGGAAAAGCTGCCTGTAGAAGCATTTATCCGTGTAGGCGTGACGGAAATCAGGCCTGTTGAATATGGGGTAAATCTTCTGCCAGTAAATGTCCTCGGGTATGTATCGGGGGTCGTACTTTCCCTCCTTGAAACAATAGAGGTCATACCACATCTTTTTGGGTTTTATGCCGTATTTTTCCCAGAAAGAGAGTACCTGGGAACGGTAGAGCTCATTGCTGCCCCGGCAGCCGCCCTTGATGATTTTCAGCTGCTGCCGGCAGGCTTTTCGCGCTTTCCTCGCCTCATTATAAAAATCCACCTTACGATAAACGCTGCGGCAAAACTTCTCCCAGCCGCCGGCCTGGTTGATTTGCCTGCTTTTCACCTCACTCACCCGCCTCTTGCAGGATTCGTTTTAAGACGTCCCTTCCCAATCTTTCCACCGTCCTGCCCTCCTGGCGCAGGTCGCGGTTTAACGCCGCCGAGGCTATTTCAATCAGGGCTGTGCAGACGGGGGTAGCCACGTTGTACTCCTGCCCCAGCGATTCAAGAAAAACCAGGCCCTGGGGCACATCCTCGGAGATGAACCGGGAATCCACCACCGTGGGGCCCTTCAGCGGGTTCGGCAGGTTGGCGTACCAAAAGAAGACTTCCTTGGCGTCGCGGCTGTCGTCCAGGGTATTCCTGAGCTTACAGGCCTCCACATAGGGAAGGCGCTCAAATCCCATCTTCTCCATAACGTTCATCTTTTCATTGTCCAGCGCCTCCAAAATGCGCCAAACGCTAGGGGTAAACACTTCCCTGTACATGTAGTATTCGCCGTTGGTTTTTTCAATACGGGGAATGCTCATGATTGCCCCAACGGTGTGGACAATAAGGTTTGGATTATGCAGGGCAGCTTCCGCCACGGAGCGGAGGTAGACAAAGGGAAAACCCAGCTGATTGAGCACCGCCTCGGTTCTTTCCCTGCGGCTTTGGGGATAAACGCCCAGGGGGTTTCTCACGTTGCGGAAGGTAACCGTAATGGTTCCTGACTGCGTTATCCGGCAGTCGATAAAGGAGCTTTCCGCTTCCACTACGGTTAGGTCCACGTCCGGACAGTGCTTCAGCACATAGGCGGTGGAAAGATAGCCTGGGTTTATCAGGAGTATTTGCCCGTCGCGGAAGTAGGGGCGCATGCGCTTTATAAGAGCCTCATGGTAATTGCTCTGGATGAACATGATTACCACTTCGCTTTCGCTGACGCAGGACAGGTCCCGGGTAACATGCGCTATGTTCGCGCACTTTTCCTCGCCGTCCTCAACAAGACAAACCCTTCCGCCGTTCTCCAGCAGATAATTAAAACTTTCGTCATGCATGGCATGAGACGTTTTAATTAAGGCCACCTCATGGCCCCGCAGGCTCAGGTCGGCCGCCACCGCGGTGCCCGCATGGCCGGCACCAAGAATTGAAATATGCATTCAACCACCCTTTCTGATAGTTATTTGAACGCGTTTTACAGATAAGAAAACGCGGAATAGCCACCAGCTTCAGGTTATGAAGCCAAATTCCCAAGTCGCCTGCCGGGAAAAATCCAGCATTTATCATTTATCCATTAAAAAAAGCCCCCTCTCAGCACGGCAACAGTCAAGAAGGAGCATTTCTAAACTTTAAATGCAGCTTTAAACATGTGCGATTAACCTGTCGATATTAATATAATATAAGACAAGGTTTGTAATCGTATGCGGGAAAAAATGCCACAAATAATTGCCTTCAAAACACCTCGTTATTGCTGTATCCCCAGTTTATGAAATGCCCCAACAAAAACAATATCAGCGGTATCGCTTCATAAAGAAGAGCTACAATATGAATTGATTTTTTAATATAATACCACATTCTGTATTATTTTGCAAATTCTCAACGCCAATGCATTTTATTGTTCAAAATACCCAATTGTATATTTCATAAACATGGCGTATACTAGTAAAATAACCGGGAGCAGAGAGGGTTGTCGTGGATTTAAGAACGGTAATGCTGATGCTGGCAGTTGGATCCTACTTATTTGGACTGCTGATACTTTTATTCAGGCTGAATAAAAACAATCCGTATATAGTTCCTTTTTGGGTTGAAGCAAAAATGCTTCAGGCCACCGGTTCCCTTATGCTTTACTTCAGGACAGGCGCCTTTGACGGTGCAACGCTTGCGGCAAATACCGTGCTGCTGCTGGGCTGCGCCTATGAAGCCTGGGCGATTCGAATCCTCTCCGGCCAAACGGTTAAGCGCCGGCAGCATATATTAACCTCTGTCGGGATTATCCTGGCATGTTCGGTAATGGTTTTATTAGATTCGCCTTATTGGTTGGGACTAGTTTACCTTATGCAAAGCATCTTTTATTTCCTGCCCAGCCTGTTTTTGTTCAGCAGGTCCGGCGAAAAATTTTCACTGCGGGCGCTTTTGGCCGCATGTTACTGCACGGCGGGAGCGGTGTTTCTGGCGGGCGCCGTCCTCTGCCTGGGCTTCCCCCAGCTTGCCCTGGTGTTGGAAAACAGCGCCGTATTTGCAACTATACCTGCCGCCAGTTTCTGCCTTTTCCTGATAAGTTCTTTTATACTGCTGATGCTTGCCAAGGAAAGAAGCGACAGGCAGGTGCTTCATATACAGAAGCGGTTCCAGCAGGTTGTGGAGACGGCCGTTGAAGGCATTATTATCTTCGACAAGCATTACAGGATTATCTTTGCCAATGAAAATATGGCCGCCGTGCTTGGGTATAGGGCAGATGAGATGCTGGGAAGACCCTATATTTCCTTTTTCCCCGAGAGCCAACTGCATATATATCACCATCAGGCAGCCCTCCGGAAAAAAGGCCAGAACTCTGTTTACGAATGCCGCCTGCTGACAAAAAGCGGGCAGGAGCACTGGTTTTTGGTTTCCGCCACGGCAATCGTCAACGACTCCGGAGAATTTGATGGTTATTTCGCCATGCTGACGGACATAAACGACCGAAAGGAGATGGAGCTCCTCCTGGAAGAGTCCAACCGGCAGCTGCAGGAACTGAGCAACAGGGACGGCCTGACGGGAATAGCAAACAGGAGGCTATTTGACGCCACTCTGGAACACGAATATTCCCGGCTCAGGCGGACAAGGTCCAAACTGTCAATCATCCTGTTTGACGTCGATCATTTCAAGGAATACAACGATTATTACGGCCATGTCATGGGCGACGAATGCCTGCGCCGGGTGGCTGCCGTTTTGACCGGCTCCGTAAGCCGCTCCCTGGATTTGGCTGCCCGTTACGGCGGGGACGAGTTTGCCTGCATACTGCCAGATACCGACCTTCAATCCGCGGTAAAAATAGCCGAAAAGATTCGCCAAAGAATTTTGGACTTAAAAATTGAGCATAAAAAATCCCCGGTCTCGGATTACGTTACCGCCAGCTTCGGGGTAACGACCGCTGTGTATTCGCCTGAAACCACCCTGGAAGAAATAATCGCCACGGCAGATGAACTGCTATACAAAGCCAAGGCTTCCCGCAACAGGATAGAGTTTGCCGAATGGAAGAACAGAACGGCGAACGAAAACAATTAAACCATAGACACAGAACTAACGGCCTCCCCTTCTTCGCGCCCGAAACTTAAAATAGGAGTCAAAGCATGAAGAAAGCCGCAGCTATCGTTTTCATAATAGTTTTCCTAGCTGCTTTCTATTATTTAGGCTGGGGCAGGGATGCATATTACAACCATAGGGACAGGACGTACTGGGAGGAATTGTCCTCCCATATTTCCAGGTCCCAAGTAGAAGAAGTAATACTTTATTCCACTTATTTAAGCGATACCGTTTCTCTTGAAGGAGAGGAATTAAACACGTTCATAACGAAACTGTGCGCTTCGGAATTCTACCGGAGCAACTGGAGGCTGGAAGGACCCACCGGCCCCCTTATATCAATCAAATTCAAGGACGGCTCAAAGGAGCTGAACTTTCAATACTGGGGAAAAGGCGTCTACGAAACGGCATACGACGGGGCGCAGTTTTTGATAACAAACGAAGAACTGGACGTTATTCTGCACAGGCATGGCGTTTATTTCAAATGAAAAGCAATTCCTTAAAGACGCAAAATAGACTTCCGCCGGATTGACATGCATATCAATCCGGCGGTTTCTGCTTTCGCATTACAAGCCAAGGGAAACAATGCCCTTGTCAATCTTGGATATGCACCTGTTGAGCTTGTCCTTCAGGTAGGCGTCCTCGGAACAAGCGTTTCGTATCTGCCTCAACAAATCCGTAGTGCGGCGGCAGATGTTCACAAAGTCCCCTTCCGGAATATCCGTTTCATTCATAATTTCATTCCAGTCGTCGCTTTCGGTCCAGGCGGCAATCACCCCGCACAAATTATTGGAAAACCAGCCGCTGGACTCAAGTCCCGCCTTCGCTTCATCCCTGGCGATTCGCGAAAGCTTGGAGTAAATCCCATTCAAATCGAAGTTGAACTTATGTGATTCCTCCAGGGGGTTGTTCTCGTTGGCTATTCCCGCAACCACGCCGTTTATAACGGCGTCGCTGTTTTTATGGAAAAAGCCGTCGAAAATCAGCTCTGTGACCAAAATCTCCTGGACGTGTATCTTCGAGCAGATAACGCCCCTGGGCAGCAGTTCCCGGTTCTCTCCGATATATCCGAGCCTCCTTAAGACCTGTACCATTTTGCCGTACTGGACTTTAAACCTGTGCCCCGGGCTGCTTTTTACTATTGATTTAAGCATGTTCTCAAGTTTTCTAATCTTTTTCTTAGTCTTTCTTATTTTCTTATACCTGTTCATACAGGCCTCCTGCCTGGCCGGGTCGCATTCACAGCAGGATGTTACAAGGGGCTCCAGCGTCTCCACCAGCTCGTCAATTTTCGCGTTGTCGGTCTTTTGTTTCTTCGCATAGTACTGTTTCTTTTTGAGCTGGTTATATCTCCGTAAATTGTGCTCAAAAACCACGGGGCAGCTATTTACATCTTCAATATCGCAGTCCGGGTCCGGCTCGTATGCCTGCAGGTTATTCCTTAGCTGCTCGATGCTCTGATTTATTGAACTAATGCGCTCCTGGAGCTTCCTGTTGTTATTGAACTGGAAATTGGAGAAGCTCTTGTTGAAAAACTCCTCAATCTCCTGGTCGGAGTACCTGCTTACCAGATTAACCAGGGTATTGTAGGTTATCTGGAACTTGCTTACAATGGGTTCCGCCTGGAGCTGGGAAATGTCTGGCAGGTTTCCGTTTTCTATGGCCCTGTAATCCGCCAGGACATAAACGAGGCCGAACTCGTCTATTCCCCGCCGGCCGGCCCGCCCCTCCATCTGCAGGTATTCGGAGCCGGTAAGGGTCCTGAAGGATTCGCCGTCAAATTTGCGCAGGGAATCAAAACATACCGTCTTAACCGGGAAGTTTATTCCAACGGCGAAGGTCTCCGTCGCATAAAGAAACTTGCAGAGCTTTCTTTCGAACATCTCCTCCATAAACTGCTTGACTATGGGCAGGAGCCCCGCGTGATGGTAGCCTATGCCCCTCATAAGGGTAAACTTTAAAGGCGCCCATGACGAGGAGGACCTTATGTCGGGATACGCGGCCTCGTAGCCCCTTATCATCCGCCTGACAGTATCTTTTTCTTCCTTTGTAAGGATGTCAACCCTGCCGGCAAGCTCTTTGGCATACACTTCGCACTGCTTTCTGGAAAACGTGAAGTAAAGCACCGGCAAAATGCCCTGCTCTATCGCGTACTCGGCAAAATCCAGGTGAGTGTTCTTATAAATGACCCCGCCGTACTGCCTCTTCTGCCTGTGGTAACTGCTCATCACCCCGTTGTACTTCAGGGCCCCGAGCTTCTTGTCAAAATAAAAGTGCTGCTGTTTTACTATCCGGTCCGGGTAATAGACCATTTCAATTTGCTCATTGTGGATTTCATATATCCAGTCGCAAAGGTCCCTTATGTTGGGAATAGTGGCCGACAGGCCCAAAATGCGGGCTTCCTTATTCTTAAATATTATGATTTCTTCCCATACGGTCCCCCGCTCCTTGTCCCCCAGATAGTGAATCTCATCCAGTATGATTGTCTCAATATCTGCTATTCTTTCCCTGTCCTCGTGCATCATGTTCCGAAGGACTTCGGTGGTGGCGACAATTATGACCGCGTCCTGATTTATTACCCTGTCTCCAGTTATGAGACCCACATTTTCTTCCCCGTACATTTTTGAAAACTGGTTGTATTTCTGATTGGACAGGGCTTTTATGGGGGCGGTATAAATCACGCGTTTTCCGGCGTTAAAGCACTGGTTCACGGCGAAATCCGCCACAAGGGTTTTCCCGTTGCCCGTATGGGTGGATAAAATAACGTTTTTATGCTTTTCTATCCCTTTAATGGCGTCAATCTGAAAATCCGACAATACCAGCCCTTTGTAAGTTACAACGTCCATACGAAACCCAGCCGCCGTGATGGCGCGTCACGGCTTATGCCTCTCCTTTCGATTTTCTCTCTTTTTTAATTTTAGCAGAATCAACTCTTTTAATCAAAACCAACATAATAAAAATCCCGCAAAAGAGCGGGATTTTGAGATTTAAGAAGAAACACAGGTTTGCCCTGTGGCCAAATCCTGTGTTTCTTTAACTATTGATTTCACTTCTGCAACAGGCAATAACAAACCGCTATTCTTCCTCGTCCTGCAGCGCGTCGTATCCTTCTTCGCCGGTTCTGATTTTAATGACGTTTTCCACATCGTAAATGAAAATTTTGCCGTCGCCCACGTTGCCGGTGTACAGCGCCTTCTTTACGGTGTCCACCACGGTTTGAACAGGTATCTTGCATACGACTATGTCAACCTGCACCTTGGTAGAAGCCTCGTCTTAACCGGCGCACCGCGGTAATACTCCATGTGGCCTTTCTGCATTCCATAGCCCAGGACGTTTGTAACCGTAAGTCCCGTTATGCTGATTTTGTCAAGCTCCGCCTGGAGTCCCGCAAACTTATCCTGATTGGTGATAACGGTGACTTTGGTCATCTTTGCACCAAGGCGCGGCTGCCGGTGATGCCTACCAGTCCGGCAAGGCAGCCGTTTATTGTCATGCCAAGGTCCGGCTTGCCGATGAATATCCAGGACGTGGCGGTGGCGGTAAGCACGGCCGTAATGGCGGCGGTATTGGTGGTTACAAAGATGTGAGCCACGTCCCTTGGATTCTGGAAGCTCATGGTAGAGCCGGGGTTAAATCCGAACCAGCCCAGCCACAGGACAAAAAGCCCGATTACCGCTAGGGACCTATTGTGGCCTGGGATGGCCTTCGGCTTCCCGTTCTGTCATATTTCCCGTAGCGGGGGCCGAGTATGATGGCGCCGGAAAGGGCCGCCCAGCCGCCCACCGAGTGGACAACGGTGTCGCCCGCAAAGTCCATGAATCCCAAATCCGCAAGCCATCCCCCTCCCATATCCAGTGGCCGACTATGGGGTAGATAAAAAGCGTCAGTATGAAGGAAAAGACGATAAAGGAGATGTATTTAATCCGCTCCGCCACCGCTCTTGACACTATGGTCGCCGCAGTGCCGCAGAACACCAGCTGGAAAAAGAATTTTCCCCAGAAGGGCACATTTGAAGTCAGCGTGTCCTCATAAAAACCGATATTTGAACTGTCCAGAATAAACAGGTGCTGCGTGCCGACCATCGGGTTGTCTCCGCCGAACATCAGCCCCCAGCCCAGCAGCATGAAGCCGAGGGAGGAAATCGCAAAGACGATAAAGTTCTTGGACAGTATGTTGACAGTGTTCTTTGACCTGGCCATCCCGGATTCCACAGCCGCAAAACCCAGGTTCATGAAGAACACCAGGACGGCGGCAAGCAGTACCCATAGGGTGTCGACAATCTCCACAGTGGTCATGATTCTCTCCTCCTTTAATAAAAAACTAAAAGGCGTGCATTTTATCCCGTCATCCGAAGATGATGGCAATAAAACACACGCCTTTGTGCTGGTTTTTTCAATTCCTTTGACAAACTGCGCAGCCCGGGCAATCCAAAAAAACAAAAAAGCAAAGGCCACAACGCCTTTGCTGCTTGTTACTATTATATCCGGCGAGAATTTATTTGTCAACACGAAATTAGGGCATCATTTTGGCGAAAGATGCGAGGCGCACGGGCACTAAAATAGTTAAAAAGCGATAGTTTCCGGGCGGGGCCGCCTGTTTAAAGCCGGACGTTTACTCCGCGGCTTTTGAGATACCTCTTCAAGTCCCCGATATCTATCTTTTTTGTGTGAAATACGCCGGCTGCAAGGCCCGCGTCGATTCTGTCGTATTTAAACAGCTCCGAAAAATCCTCCATTTTTCCCGCGCCGCCGCTGGCTATCAGCGGGATGGAAACCGTTTCGCCAACCGCGCGGAGCATCTCAAGGTCGAAGCCTCCCCGCACGCCGTCCATATCTATGGAATTGAGCACTATTTCCCCCGCTCC
Organism: Oscillospiraceae bacterium; assembly: GCA_050944015.1. GTDB lineage: Bacteria > Bacillota > Clostridia > Oscillospirales > Oscillospiraceae > DUOX01. The sequence continues at coordinate 41,106 of JBMNQG010000008.1, read as the reverse complement.
AAGCTCTTCGCCCCGTCTAGCCCACTCCAGGGCGTCCATGCCGGTGTCTATCCTGCCGCCGTTGGCGAAAACGTGATATTTTCCTCCAACGCGCTTTACGTCCATGCTGAGGACCACGCACTGGCTGCCGTAGCGCTTCGCAGCGGCGCTGATAAGGGACGGGTCCTTTATGGCGCCGGTGTTGACGCTTACCTTGTCGGCCCCGCATTTCAGCACCATGTCGAAATCCTCCAGGGTATCTATGCCGCCGCCGACGGTAAGCGGAATGAAAATCTCGGAAGCCACCGCCCGCAGCACGTCGGTAAACAGCTTCCTGCCCTCAAAACTTGCCGTTATGTCGTAAAAAACAAGCTCGTCGGCGCCAGTTTCGTTGTAGTAGCGGGCCATTTCCACCGGGTCCGCCATATCCCGAATTCCTTCAAAGTTTACGCCCTTAACCACCCTGCCGTTTCTCACGTCAAGGCAGGGTATTATTCTCTTGCTTATCATTTTAAAGTCCTCCATCAAATCTCGGAAAAGGCTTTAAGTATTCTAAGTCCCGCGCTGCCGCTTTTTTCGGGATGAAACTGAGCGCCGTACACCAGGCCGGAGCGCACAAGCCCCGTGACCATGACGCCGTATTCCGAAACGCCCAGGATATTTTCCTGAGCACATTTGGCGTAATAGCTGTGCACGTAATAGACCCATTCGCCGCTGTCGAAGTAATTGAATATGGGGTCTTCCCTAACGATTTCAAGCCTGTTCCAGCCCATGTGCGGAACCTTCAGGTTCGGTTTTATATCCTCCGCAAGGGGCGCCACCGTTCTGGGAATGAGCCCCAAACCTTCGGTTTCTGCATGCTCGAAGCTTTTGTCAAAGAGCAGCTGCATCCCCAGGCAAATGCCCAGCAGCGGCTTTATTCCCGCCTGCTCCTTTATCGTGTCCACGAGCCCCGTCTCAATCAGCTTCGTCATGGCGTCGCCGAAGGCGCCCACGCCCGGCAGGATTATTTTTTCCGCCCTGAGCAGCTCTTCCCTTTTATTGGTTACCAGGCAGTCCAGCCCCAAAAAACGGAGGCTGGACGTCAGCGAAAACAGATTGCCCACGCCATAATCCACAATAACAATCATATAAGTATCACCTTTATTTATCTCGTGCGGAATAATGCTTTATTTTAACATGTAAGCCAAATAAATGCCATATGGATTTGAATTTATTTCCCAGGCCTTTCCTGCTTTTTTCTGTGGAAAAGGTAGATAAAACGCATTTTCCCTGCTAAAATTGAGGTATCCAGAACGGAAAGATACAGGAGGCATATACTGCATGGAAATTATCCCCGCCATACAAAACAGATGTTCCACCAGGAAATTTGAAAGCCGTCCGGTAGAAGAGGAAAAACTGAACCTGATTATTGAAGCCGCGAGAATGGCGCCTTCCGGAAAAAACGAAAGAGGGAACCGCATTTACGTTTTTGAAAACAGGGAGGTGCTGGAGCGAATTAATCAGGCTCTGGTTGAGGCGGTATTAAACGGCAATGCGGTGGGAATGGGCCCGGAGTCCGCCAAACTTGTTCAAAAGGATGATTTCAGCTTCTGCTACAACGCTCCGGTGTTTATCCTGACAACCTATGTAAAGGACCCATACAACGCGTACGTCAATTGCGGGTGCCTTTTGGAAAACGCAATGCTGCAGGCATGCGAACTTGGCATTGGAAGCTGTTTTATCAACATGATCCGGAGAGCGGAAAACGACCCGTCCCTTCGGAAACTCCTGAAAGAATACGGAGTCGGCGAGTCTGAAATCATAACCGGAGGACTGGCGTTAGGTTACCCCGCAACCCCGTTCACCAAAAACAGCAAAACCGAAGGAAATGAAGTGATTCGTATCCGGTAGAAAAAATACTGTCCGGCGTACCGGCACGTTAAGGAAACGCCTTCATCAGTGCCAAACATATATCAGCGGAGGTGGGCCTATGCCTTTTAACATCGTCCGGCAGGATATCACAAAAATGAACGTCGACGCTATCGTAAACGCTGCAAATACCCAGCTGAAAATGGGAGGCGGGGTTTGCGGGGCTATTTTCAGTGCCGCCGGAGCGTCAAAGCTGCAGCGTGCCTGCGACAAGCTTGCCCCAATCAGGACAGGCGAAGCGGTGATAACTCCGGGGTTTGCCCTGCCCGCAAAGTACGTCATACACACTGCGGGCCCCGTCTACAGCCAATATTCCCCCGAGGAAAGCGAGAAACTGCTGCGCTCGGCGTACATAAGCTCTCTGGAGCTTGCCGTTGAGAACAGGTGCAAAAGCATAGCCTTCCCGCTTATTTCAAGCGGAATTTACGGTTATCCCAAAGCCGAGGCCCTGAAGGTGGCCACCTCAGCCATAAAGGCTTTTCTCGTCGGCCACGACCTGGATGTGTACCTCGCCGTATTCGATAAGGAGTCGTTTGCAATCAGCGAAAAACTGTTGGGGGAAGTCGCCAGTTACATTGACGAGCACTATGTGGAGGAGCACCGGGCAAGGCGCAGCCGGCTGACGGGCTTTGAGCGCGGGGCCGCTGATGAGGTCCGCCTGATGAAATATAATATCCCTCCCCGGATAGCGGAAGCGCCCTCAGCCCCGCGGCCCGCCGGGCTTGAGTCTTTGATTGGAAATCTGGACGAGCCCTTTTCCACCACCCTTCTGCGGCTGATTGACGCCAAGGGCAAAACTGACGTGAAGGTATACAAACGGGCCAACATAGACCGCAAGCTGTTTTCCAAAATCAGAACAGGCAAAGGCTATACGCCCAGCAAGCGTACGGCCATAGCCCTTGCCATCGCGCTGGAACTTACCCTGGAAGAAACGGAAGACCTTCTAAGGCGGGCAGGATACGCCCTGTCCCGCAGCCAGGTATTTGACGTCATTATTGAATACTTCATAATCAACGGCAAATATGACATTTTCGAGATTAACGAGGTGCTGTTCAAATACGACCAGCCGCTGCTGGGAGGGTAATTTGTCGCTTTTCAGGCGACCTTTTATGCTGCGACAAGTGCTATCCTTAAGCCAATAAAACTTAAGGAGGGCGCTGAAATGAAAAAAGGATTAACAGAACTGGTATTCATTCTGGACAAGAGCGGCTCCATGGGCGGTTTGGAAACTGATACCATCGGCGGCTACAACGCCATGCTGGAAAAGCAAAAGGCCGTGGACGGTGAATGCCTCATTACGACGGTGCTGTTTGACAACAACTATGAAATCCTCCACGACCGCATTGACATAAGGGCGGTCAGCCCGATTACGGAGGAAGAATATCAGGTGGGAGGGACAACGGCGCTTCTTGACGCAATCGGCAGGACAATCCATAAAATAGGCAACGCCCAGAAACATACAGCCGATGAATACCGTGCGGAAAAAGTGCTGTTTGTAATCATCACCGACGGCCTGGAAAATTCCAGCCGGGAGTATTCGCTGGAGCAGGTCAAGGCGCTGATTGAGCTGCAAAAAACAAAATATGGGTGGGAGTTTATATTCCTTGGCGCCAACATTGACGCTGTTGAGACAGCGGGACGGTTCGGCATTTCGGCAAACCGCGCCCAAAATTATCACGCAGACGGAGAAGGCGTCAAACTGAATTTTCACGTGATGAGCGAAACCGTCGCCTCCTTCAGAAAGTGTTCCGCCATACCGGAAAGCTGGAATGAAAGAATTGAAAAGGATTACAGGCACAGAAAAAGCCAAAGATAATGTTAAAGCTGATGAAATCTTTACAGTTATAAACCTCCGATATGGAGGTTTATTTTATTTCCGCTTCACACTTGTCGGAAAATAAACTATAATCAATATTGTCTTGCACTATCTTTAAGGAGGCAAAAAAACTTGTTAAACTACATCTGGCCAATCGCGCTGGTGGTATTGTCAAATGTGGCGTACCATATTTGCGCCAGGTCCGTTCCAAATGACATGAACCCCCTGGCTTCATTGGCGGTGACCTATTCCGTGGGCGCGGTAATATCGTTAATTCTATTTTTTGCGCTGAACAGGGGCGCAAGCATAATCAGGGAATTCGGCAGAATAAACTGGGCGCCCTTCGTATTCGGGATAGTATTGGTAGGGCTGGAAGTCGGGTGGATTTATGCCTACAGAGCCGGATGGCAGGTCAGTACGGCCCAGATTGTACAGAGCGCCTTTCTTGCTGTGGCGCTAATCTTCGTGGGAACCCTGCTTTTCAAAGAGTCTTTAAGCTGGAACAAAATCGTAGGCGTTGTCATATGCCTTATCGGACTTGTGTTTATTAATTATAACTAAACTGGATTTAAGTCTGCGGAGCGCAAGGAGAAGATACATATATGAGAATTGAAAGAGTCACTGCATCAGATGCGGCGGAACTGCTTGCAATATACGAGCCCTATGTCCGGGATACCGCCATTTCGTTTGAATACGAAGTACCGACTTTGGAGGAATTTCAGAGCAGAATCATAAATATATCATCAAAATATCCCTATATAAAGGCGGTAGATAACGGCGAGATACTGGGATACGCCCATGCCAATACCTTCAAGAACAGGAAGGCATACGACTGGGCCGTGGAAACAACCATCTACGTAAAGCAGGGCAGGCACGGGATGGGAATAGGAAAATCGCTTTACAATGCGCTGGAAAAGTCTTTAAAAAATATGGGAATCCTGAATATGAACGCCTGCATAGCCGTTCCTGCAAAAGAAGACGAGCACCTTACCGATGCCAGCTACCGCTTTCACAAGGGCATGGGTTTCACTCTCGTGGGAAGATTCCATAACATCGGGTACAAATTCAATACTTGGTACGATATGATTTGGATGGAAAAGCCGCTCGGCGAGCATAATGCTTTTCCGCCGGAAATAAAATTCGGGGAATGGACCGTGTAACCCTCTTGGCTGCACTGTATAAAGCAGTCACGCCTGATAAAAAAACAATAAAAACGGACTGTAGCAATCTGCCGCAGTCCATTTTCTTATGCGCGTTAAGCTTTACTGTTCCTCAGCCGGAGACATAATATTCATACCAGGCCGTCGTCGGGTGGTTACAGCTTTCCGCCGCAATAGGGGCAATAATTAAATTCTGCCGGCACGTCGGCTTTGCAGTTTTGGCAGTATTTATAGGGCGAATAAAAACTGACGGGCCGCAGGTTTTCATTTCTAATTACTGTATTGGGGTTTCTCTCGAACTCACTGCCAACGGCAGGGTCCAGCTCATAAAAGTTTCCGCAGCACGACGTTTTAACAAAATACCTAACGTTCCATTTGAAAGTCGGAATAAAAAATACGTGCAAATACCTGTACGACTTATAAACATCATACCTGGCCAAACTTCCGCAGGCGGGACATACAGCGTTGTTATACGTCCCTATATGGTTTTCCTTATCCTCTATTCCAAAAAACGCTACAAAGAACATGACATTCACTCTTTCTTTGCTGGTATTTACATTTATTTTATACCACCCAACTAAAGATTTTCAACAAATGTGGGCGCCAAATATTATCTTACACGTTTCCTTGTTTGTCACAGATGTTGCCCATGTTGAAGAAATATGCTACAATCAGCCGAAAGCTATATATAAAAGGTGACGCAAATGAAACAGCAGCGGCAGTATCCCAAAGTCATGATAACCTCAAAGGCGGAGCGCGGCGTCAAGAACGGGCACCCATGGATATATGGTGAAGAGATTCTAAAAATGGAGGGCGAGCCCCAAAACGGCGGGCTGGTGGATGTTTTTGCCGGCAACGCCTTTATGGGCACCGGCTTTTACAACAGCGCCAGCAAGATTGCCGTCCGCCTTATTTCCAGAAACGCCAACGACGTATTTGACGCCCGCTTTTGGCGCCGCCGTGTGGAATATGCCATTCGCTACCGCAAAACCGTCATGCCCGGCGAGGATTTTAAATGCTGCCGCCTGATTCACGGAGAGGCCGACCAGATGCCGGGGCTGACGGTGGACCGCTACGGCGGCATTTTGTCCGTGCAGATTACCTGCCTCGGCATTGAGCTTATCAAGGACACGATTTTCCGCGCCCTCTGGGACGTGCTGACTGAAATGGGGGAACCAGTCGCCGGCATTTATGAGCGCAACGATATCGCCCTGCGCGCGCGGGAAGGGCTGCCGGAGTTTAAGGGCTGGTACCGGGCCGACTGGCTGCCTGCGCCGGAATCCGTAGTGACGGAGATATGCGAAAACGGCGTGAGATATCTTGTGGACGTGGAAAACGGGCAGAAAACCGGATTTTACCTGGACCAGAAGTACAACCGCGCCGCCGTGGCGAAGATTGCCAAAGGCAAGCAGGTACTGGACTGCTTTACTCATACCGGCTCCTTCGGCCTCAATGCGGCGCTGGGCGGAGCGGAGCATGTGACCTGCGTGGACATCTCCCAGCCGGCGGTCGATATGGCAAAAGCAAATGCCGTTCGCAACGGTGTGGCAAATAGAATGGATTTTCTCTGCGCTGACGTGTTCGACCTTCTGACGGAGCTGGCGGAGCGGAATTGCCGGGACTACGACTTCATCATCCTCGACCCGCCGGCCTTCACCAAATCCCGCACCACGGTGAAATCCGCTTCCCGCGGGTACAAGGAAATAAACCTGAAGGCCATGAAGCTGCTGCCCCGGGGCGGATACCTGGCCACCTGCAGCTGCAGCCACTTCATGACGGATGACCTTTTCCGCAAGGTGCTGACAAGCGCCGCAAGGGATGCGACCGTTTCCCTAAGGCAGATTGAAGCCCGCCAGCAGTCCCCGGACCATCCCATCCTTTGGAATGTTCCGGAGACGGACTACCTTAAGTTTTATATTTTCCAGGTGGTATGAGAAAAAAACAGGGAGTCCGTTTTACGGTCTCCCAATTATTTGCGTTCATCGTATGACATTTGCGAAAGGCCGGCCTTCTCGGCAGAAAAACCACAAGGCACTAGCGCGAAGAGGCGCAGGTGCCTTATTTTGGCTCAGTATTTACTGATTTTTCAGCTTTTCTATTTCCTCTTCAACTTCCTCGGCGCCTTCAGCGTAGAATTTTTCCTCCTCAGGCTCAAGTTCCTTAAGGAGCCTCAAAAACTCGCCGGCATGGACTCTTTCCTCATCGGCTATATCCTTAAGGACCTCAATCGCCAATTCGTTGTCAATGGACTCGGCCAGCTGCATGTAAAGCTGAATGGCCTCGTACTCCGCCGCAATCATGAACCGTATTGAACGAACCAGCTCCTCGTGGGTAAGCTTGCGCCCCTTCGCAAGGCCGGAAAACGCATTTCCAAACTCAGGCATACTTTTCCCTCCTAAGTGTTTATTATTTTGACGCCGCAAATATCTCCAAAATTATAATTCTAATTATAGCATTTTTTATAGCATTTTTCAATTATTTACAACATTCATTTGCAGTTTTACCCAAAAGTACGGGTACACCGCATCAAGTCCAAATCAGCCTTCGATAATCTTCACATCAAACTGCCTGTTTCTGGGCCCGTCAAATTCGCAAAAGTAGATTCCCTGCCAGGTGCCCAGGAGAAGCCTCCCATCCTGTATTATTACGGTGCAGGAGGCCCCCATGAGGGAAGCCTTAATATGCGCATGGGAATTTCCTTCACAGTGAAGATATCCTCCATGCACGGGATACGTTTTATCCAGCGCCAAGAGCATGTCCCGCACCACATCCGGGTCGGCGTTTTCGTTTATTGTGACCCCTGCTGTGGTATGGGGCACGTATATAACAGCAATGCCGTCCCGAACACCGCTGTTTTTGATAAGCTCCGCAACCTTATGGGTTATGTTTATAAACTGCTGCGGTTTCGTAGTCTGAATTTGAATTCTTTGGTGCATAGCGCTCTCCTTCCTTCCAGCCGTTCAGGAATGGCTCCCTGCAGGCCCCTGAACGTTTTTCCGCGATCCGCGAGACACTGTGTCTTTACAACGGCAGTTCTTTTCTGCAAAAGCGGACGCTGCCGATAATGTAACACACAATGCCGATAAGCGCAAGAATCTTCGCTAGCAGGTTTACATAATTCCACCGGCGCTCTGCATTTTTCCCTTGTCACGAATCCCCTCAATCACTATACTGTTAATAATACTTGTAAATATGATTTTAATCGGGAGATAAACATGAAAATCTGGCCGGATGGAAAACCATATTACTCGGCAAACCAATACTATCGGGAAATTTTCGGCGACAAGGTATATAAAATCTCGCTGGACATCGGCTGCACCTGTCCCACCAGGGACGGAACGAAGGGCGTGGGCGGCTGCACCTTTTGTTCTGCAAGGGGTTCGGGGGATTTTGCCATAGTAGGTCCCATGAGCATTCGGGAAAAAAACGATTCGGCCATCGGCATGGTAAGCTCGAAGGTCCGGTCAAACAAATACCTTGCATACCTGCAATCCTTCACCAACACCTATGGGCCGGTTAAGGCATTGGTGCCGGTATATGAGGAAATCCTCGCGGACGAAAGGGTCGTGGGGCTTTCAATAGGCACAAGGCCGGACTGCCTGTCAAATGCAATGATTAAAGAGCTTGCCCGCCTGTCCCATGTCAAACCCATATGGGTTGAGCTGGGGCTGGCCACGGTGGACTATATGGCAAATCAGCCCGTAAGCGGCGTAAAAATGTCTATGCTGCACATATTAAAGGACAGCCCTTTGTATAAGGAATACCTGAAGAACCCGTTTCCCTTGCTGGATGAGGCCGATTATATAAAATGGGTGGCGGAGGCCATAACCAGAATGCCGCCGGAGATGGTCATCCACAGAGTGACCGGCGACGGCGACCACAAAAACCTGGCGGCTCCAAAATGGAGCGCCCGCAAGCGTCATGTTTTAAACGGTCTGCTCCGCTACATGACCGAGCACGGTTTGTACCAGGGGCTTAATTGTAAGGCTCCCGCAGACAAACGTCTGACATAAATGCGGATTCTCATGAATCCGCATTTTTATTCTTTTACTTCTATAAAGCCCGCTTCCCTCATTTGGGTAACCGTTTCTTTGTAAAAAACATCAAGCTGGCCGATATAATTATCCTTCCAGGGCTTATTCTTTCCGCAATAGTGAATAATGACAGAATTTCTGCGAACCCAGTCTAAATCCAGCTCCTTCATGAACGGCCCGTAGAACATATATATTCTTTCGGTCATATTGTACCGGAAGGGGTCAAGCGCGTATATCTTTTTGCCGTACAGGCTGCTGATTATATCCTGGTCCGGTAATAACAGAAAGCGCTTTCTTTTTTCAATGAACTGGAACACTTCATCGTAATCCTGCTCCCGCCTCAACCGCTCCAGGTTCATCAGCAATACCCCGGAATTTATGTAAGGGCTGTCCTCCTCCAGATCCAACCGTATACCGTTTATCTTGCGCATTAGAGGTCCGTTATGAGAGGCGGCGGCAAAATAGTATTCGTCGAGCGGCGTCCCATACAGTTCCTTAAGGGAGCCATTCACAATCACATCCGGGTCAAGATACAGCACCCTGTCAAGTGTTTCAGGAAGATATTTCGCCGCGAAAATGCGGTAATAGCTTTCCCTCGGAAACCTGGGGGTGGTAGGCGCTCCTTCCAGCCTCTCCTCTTTTGCATCTATCATAATGAGCCTGCCGGAATCCCCAAGCACCTTTACGGTGGAAACGGTGTCCCTCTCGGTCAGGGACACATGAAGCAGGTACACGTCAAGCTGGCAGCCGGGATTGCTTTGCATGAGGGAAAAAAGCATTGCATTGAGATACGGTATGTAGTTTTCATCCAGCGTAACGAGCAAATTGAGTTTTTCAGCCTTCGTGCTCACCAATTACCCTCCGTTTCATCCCCTGTGAGAATCATCGAGCTTTCTCGGAAACCATGCCGGAATGTGTCAGACATCCGCGGTTTCATTAATAGCCCATGCCCATGCAAAGACCTGTCACAAAAAATGCGGATTTTAGAAATCCGCATTTTTTGTTCTTTTTAAACAGCGCCTTAAGTTATTCCGTCCTCAACGCCACAACCGGGTCCTTCTTGGCGGCGCTGCGAGACGGTATGATGCCGGCAATCAGCGTCAGAAGCATGCTGATAGCCACCAAGGTAGCGGCCGTGTGCACCGGTAGAATCGCATTGAGATTGTAAAGCCCCGTCAGATGGTGCAGTATCATATTAATCGGTATGCATAGCAGATAGGTGATTATCACTCCGAGCATGCCGGAGGTGAAGCCGATAATAAGGGTTTCCGCGTTGAACATGGTGGAGACATTCCTTTTTGAGGCGCCGATGGCGCGCAGAATACCGATTTCTTTCGTGCGCTCCTGAACTGAAATCAGGGTGATGACGCCAATCATTATGGAAGAAACAATCAGGGATACCGTGACAAATGCAATCAGGACGTAAGTGATGGCGTTAATAATCGTTGTGATGGACGACATCATAAGTCCCAGGTAATCGGTATAGGCAATCTCCTTCATGTCGTCGACCTGCTCGTTGTACTCGGCAATGGCGTCCTTGATAACATCCTTATTGGCAAAGGAAGACGCGTACAGATTAATGGAGGCGGGGCTGTTCAGGTCGACGCAGCCTAGCTTTATTAAATTATCTTCGTAGGTGGAATCCGAAAATTCCAGAATTTCATCATAATACAGGGCGCACATCTCGTCCGTATACTGGGAGATTGCCATGTCCAGCGCGGCGGCCAGCTGCTCGTTTGTCATGGCGCTCAGCTGCTGGCCAACCTGTGCGGCATACTGGGCGCGGTACTGCTCCGCCAAAGCCTGGGCAAACAGTTCCTTCAGGTCGTCGGCGCTCATGGAAGAAATGTATTCCGCAATGGTGGCCTCGTCCATTCCTGTCTGCTCCACTATGGCCGGCGCAATAGCCGCTTCCATATCGGCGCGTGTCATGCTTGCAAGAGTGCCCGAAACGAACTGTTCAACCTCTTCGGCGGATGGTATGCTCATAATCTTTATGTAGGCGGACGCCTTTCCGGAGACATCAAGGGACGCGATATATTCTTTGAATTCCTCGGCTTTCTTTTCGTTTGAAACTGTGCCATTCGTATCCTTAAACGGCAGCCCGTTAAATATATCCATATTGGGATTTGCCTTCTGGGCTTTTACCGCTTCCGACTGGTTTGCGTGCTCAATGATATATTCCGTAAGCTTGCTTGTATATCCGATAAAGCTCCTGTTTGCGGCAGCGACGGAGTTTTTACCGGGTTTTGCAATGCCCACAACGTGAAGGGTCAGCCCGTTGTCATACAGGTATTTCAGCCCGGCTTCGGTATCCCGGAGGTCAGTATAAACGCCCGTTTTCTCATCGTAGGTATAACAGTCGGAACTTAGAATCGTGCGGAAATCCATATCGCAGATTTCCTTGTAAGACCATTTCCGGACCTCGTAGTCCACGGTGGTATGATTATTCGCCGCTTCGAAAAGCTCTTTTATTTCTTCTTCCGGCTTCAGTCCCAGCGCGTACAGCGTCATGTCGTCAATTTCGTTGTTTTCATCAACGAACAGAACTATCTCGTCATATCTTGTGGGCCAGCTTCCATATACCAAATCATACTGCTTCTGGATGACCTCGTTCACAAGCTTTCCATTGTCGCCGGGAATCAGCTCTTTCCATAACGACATGGATGTGGTCATCATGGACGAAGCCCTCCCGAACATGGACTGATCGCGCGGGGCGAGCATGGACGACATATCCACGCCCATGTACTTTTTCATGAGTTCCAGCGTCAACGTTTCCGTGTCGGAACGTATAATCGTGCCGTCAACGTTTTTGGTGTAGATTTGAAGATTGGTATCGTAGGTGTACTGCACCCCTGCCAGCGCAGCGCTCAGCTTGCTGTTTTCGTCGGCCCGCTCTCTTTCGATATATTCCCTGAAGGATTTCAGGTCGTTCTCCTTTGCCTCAAGGGAGTTCATTGCGTTTACCATTTCATACATCATGGCTTTCTGGTATATCGCGTCATTCTCATGCTCGGAAATGGACTGGGCTTTGCCCATAAACGTGGAGAGCAGCGTGGACACGTCCATGCTTTTGGCTTCTATCGTGAGGGGATAGGAAGATAGGGTCTCCTCCTGCACGGAGTCGATGAACGCGGTGGTGCCTTCGGACACCGCATAGATTAACGCAATGCCAATAATGCCGATGGACCCGGCAAAGCTGGTCAACGCCGTCCTGCCCTTTTTCGTAATCAGGTTTTTAAGGGACAGCCCGAAGGAAGTCCCGAAAGACATGGAGGGCTTTTTCTTCCTGCCGTTACTTTCTTTCCTGCTTTGGGCCTTGGCGGTTTCCTGCCTTATCTCCTCCTCGGTTAGAGGCATGCTGTCGCTGATAATCCTGCCGTCAAGCATCCTAACGATCCGCGTTGAATATCTCTCGGCAAGGTCCGGGTTGTGTGTAACCATAACCACCAGCCGGTCCTTGGCAATTTCCTTGAGTATGTCCAAAACCTGAACGCTGGTTTCCGTATCAAGTGCGCCGGTAGGCTCGTCTGCCAGGATGATGTCGGGGTCGTTGACTATGGCGCGGGCAATGGCAACCCTTTGTATCTGTCCGCCGGACAATTCACCCGGCTTCTTGCGCAGCTGGTCTCCAAGCCCCACCTTTTCCAGGGCCTCTTTCGCGCGTCTGCGCCGCTCCTTTTTGGGAACTCCCGACAGCGAAAGCGCAAGCTCAACGTTGGCAATCACCGTCTGATGGGGTATCAGGTTGTAGGTTTGGAATACGAAGCCCACGGAATGATTCCGGTAAGTATCCCAGTCTCTGTCCTTATACTCTTTTGCGGACCTGCCGTTGATTATAAGATCCCCGGAGGTGTACTGGTCAAGTCCTCCCACAATGTTCAGCAAAGTTGTCTTTCCGCAGCCAGAAGGGCCGAGAATGGCGACAAATTCGCTGTCGCGGAATTTCAGGTCTATTCCTTTCAAAGCCTCCACATTCTCGCCGCCGCCAAAGTAGGTTTTTGTTATATTTTTAAGTTCGAGCAATTCTATTTCCTCCTTGTTTGCTTTCCGTATCTGCGCCCGCCATTGGGCAGGCGATGTTAAAACCAGAAGAAACCCCGGACCCGGCTAAAAGACGGTGTCTCGCAGCAGGATTTTGGGTGGCTCCACAACTTCCTTGATTTCCTTAGCGATGGCGATGAACTCCTCAAGCCGCTCAAACCCCACCCTGTCAATGATGCGGTTTACCTGCCTGTATATTTCTTCCCTCATTTTCATAATCGTTTCCTTGCCGAAGGGCGTGAGGGAAACCACGGTGATTCTCGCATCAAACACGTTCTTTTTCTTGGAGATGAGACCCTTTAGCGCCATGGTCTTCAAGAGAACCGCGACCCTTGCGGAGCTTACTCCCATCAATTCGCAGAGCTGCCCGCTGGTGGCGCTACCTCCCTGCTCGTATAGTATGCGGAGCGCCGCGCCGATACCGGCCGTTGTTTCATTCAGGGCTTTGAACATTCCACCAAATTGAATATTCTCAATTTCCTTCATTATTTTTTGTATCTTGGCGGCACTTGCCATAAGCATCACCTCCAATTGCTAACGGTGTTAGATTATAGTTAGGTATCTTTGCAATGTCAATGAAAGTATTGTAAACGTTTTGTAAATAATAAATAATTAAGAAGTGCAAAACATCCTGCAGATACCATATTGGCCAATTTCTCAGCCAATAAACAATAAATACGAAAAAAGCGCCCTATTTCCACGCAACGGCAGAAATAGAGCGCTTTGAAACAGTATGATGTTACATTGCGAGCTTCATCCCAAGTTTGCCGTATGAAACGGGGTTCTCTTCCGACCAATTACGAACTAAATCGTCGATAATTTCCTGCCGCACGCGATTGCCGGCAAGTTGTCTCATAACCGTTTCACCACCGTCAATATACAGCGCAATCAGGTGGCCTGATTCCGTCCTTACATAGGTGCTGTCCCCTGCTTTTCGGTCATGACTGAAGCACCATTCCCATAAAGATTCCGGCAAATCGGTCTGCAAAAAAATCTGCCGTCCCTTTTCCGTGCTTTCCGAATACTCCTTAGCCAGCATGGCAAACGAGTATTCGTCCCCCCCCAGCTCCTGCCAGCGCTTTAGCAACCTATCGGTTTTGATTTCCAGGTCCCCCCACTGAATCTGAGTGGTCTCTCCCGAATACCTGTCCGCGGCGACGTTAAAATAAATCGTTTGAAGGGCCACGGCTTCATCCCGGGCAACCCCGCTTTCCTCTATCCACCTGTTAATTTGGATGGGCGTAACCTCCAGCTTGTCCGCCAAATAATCCGCGTAGGCAGCCGGCCTGCGCTTCCAGCCTGAGCTGCGCCGTATAACGCTCCCTGGTCATTCCGGCTCCAAAATAAGCTTTAAAATATTTATCCTCAGTTATGCCATACTTTGCGCAATAATGCTCTATTTCGTCAAGCTTATCCTTTACGGGCTGATAATCCGCTTCGCTGAAACTATATTCCGCTTCCTCCGCCATCTCGTTTAAGGCCAAAACCCTTACGAGCCGTTTACAGGCCTGCTCTTTAAAATAATCTTCCCATGTGCGGCTTTCGTCATAACTCTGGTATTTAGGTTTTTTGGCGGTATTATACCCGGTTTCGCTCAGCTTGCCGCTGTTTTTATTTAAAAAATCCTCAATTTCACTGTAATAATAATAGTTAAACTCCGTTGCCGTAAGGACGTTATCCCCAATTGTGACCGCCTTAACGTACGGCTGGAGAATTCCGGCGTTCATGATAAACACAACCAGGGCGACCGGAACTAGGATAATGTAAAATGAAAACAAGTTGCCGGTTTTCTTCATTTATTAAACTCTCCTTTTATATGCCTAAGGATATTATACCAATTGAATTTATAAAAAACTTTGGGCTGCGAGATGTGAAAATGCACATTCTTTGTGCTATGAAAACAAATTGCTTTACTCTGTCGTGCCATCTGTTATAATAACATCGTGCGTGCCCAAACTGAAGAATTAATCAAAAGGCGGTGCAAGAATGAATGAGGAATTTACTGAAAAACTAACCCTGCTTTGCGACATTGCCGACGCCAATTCACTGCAGGAGATTGCCGACATTTCATACAGGCTTTTTGGAAATCCCATCTTTATTCAAGACATGGCTCATACAACTCTTGCCTACACCAAATGTGTGGAAATAAACGAGGAACACTGGCAAAAACGGATTGTCCATGGCAAGCTGGAGCGGAACACGCTGAAGCAGATTATGGAGGTTAAAGAAATACACACGAAATCAACCGAAAGCCGCATGCCTCATCTCGTCCTGGACAGAGAGGTACCGTATGAGCGAATGGTAAAAACGTTGATTTCAAACAATCGGCCTATAGGGGTCATAGTTCTGTCTGCCATCTTCAAACCGCTCACGGAAACGGACATGCAGTTGCTGGAGCTGCTTTCCGTTTTTGTAACCCAGCGTACGCAGCGGGAAAGGTATCTTTTTTCCCCAAACGAAAAAGCCGTAGAAAACTTTATAATCAAGCTATTGGACGGTGAGGAGTTCACTTCTGAGCAGGTACGGTCCCGTCTGGATATTTTGGACTGGCATCCGCTCCCCTACATTTATGTAATCGCCATGTGCCCTGATAAAAAAGTGGATGAAAGCGAAGACCTAAACTTGCTACTGTCGCAACTGTCAACCGTGCCTTTTTCCCGGGCTTTTATATACGAGAAATTTATCATTTTCATATTCAGCCGTAAAACGCCGGTTTCAAACTGGTACAGCGATGTACCCGAGCTATGCAAAAATATAGCCGACTGGTCAATGCTGGCGGGAGTAAGCCGGGTATTCCAGGACTTAACATACGTGCGCAAGCATTATCTGGAGGCAATGACCGCCTTGAGACTGGGCGCCGGCATGGACAAACGCCTTAATATTTACTCATACAACGTTTTTACCGTGTACCACCTGATGGAGAATCTACGGCCGGACGTCGAGCCAAGGAGCTTCTGTCACGAAAAAATTTTAAAACTGGAGCAATACGACAAGTCCGAGGACGCGGAGCTGCTGTCAACTCTTCAGGTATACCTGGAACACGCCAAAAGCCTGTCAAAAACAGCCGAAATACTTTTTATACACAGAAACACGGTTCGATACCGTATAAACAAATGCAAGGAAATTATGCAAACCGACTTGAGCGACGGCAACGAGATATTTTCATTCATTTTGTCTCTTCAAATCCTTGAATACGAAAGGAAAATCAAGCGGGCAAAACTCATATAAAATGCATCCACGGGAAAGCTTTGTGTTTTACGCACAAATACTTTCCCGTTTTATTCCTCCGAGCCCAAAGATTTTATAAAAGGCAATTGATATAATGTTTATGACAATATTTTGTCATGTTTTAATTGCCTTAGGGCCTACATACCGGAATTGCGGCTTTGGCGGCCGCCATTATTGCTGCCCTTGGCACTCAGGGCGGCGTCATTGAGAGCATTTTCGTAAACTTTGCCGGAGGCGTGGGGCAGATGGTCATCACCATGTTCCCTGTCTTTACCGCCGCCGGTCTTTTGAGCTACGTTATGGACAAGACAGGCGCCAGCGAGGCCATCGGACAGAAGCTGCTGTCCGTTCTAGGCAAAGACAGGGCGCCACTGATTCTGTCCCTTACCACCGTGCTTCTTCTGGCGGGCGTGGGCACGTACATTTATATTATGGTAGTGCTCAGCAACTCCCTGATGAAGGCCGCGAATCTGCCCAGACGTGTCGGCATGCTGTCCTGTGCCGGCATCGCCCCCTGCATCAGTTTGTTTCCCGGTCCCCAACATCCCCAACTCGCTCCCCACATCATATTTGGGAACGTCCGTATTTTCAGCTCCGGTGCTCAGCATTGCTACAGGCATCGTGGGAATTATCCTCTATACCCTGTATATGCGGAATGTTGTTAAGAAGTGCCGCGCCAACGGAGAAGGCTATGACGGTCCTGTGGATGAAACGGCCGCTGACTCTGCAGAAGCGAAAAAAGACCTTCCCCCTTTCAGCACATCCGTGGCAACTATTATAATCGTCATTGGCGCAGCTATCGTCCTTATCAGCGCGCTTAAGGTCGACGCCACCTATGCCAGCGCCCTTGCTCTTCTTTGCGGTGCGATTTGGGTTATGGCGGTAAACTTCAAGCGCATTAAGGAAGCCGGATTCATCAAAACAATTTCCATGGGCGCTCCTAGCCTCTGGGGTTTCATGGTCATGGCCGGCTGCGTAATGGGCTTCGGCTATGTCATACAGCAGTCAGCAGCTTTCCAGCCGATTATTGAGAAGGTATTCTCCCTGCAGGTCAATCCTTACGTTACGGCCATGATTTCGGTAATGATCGTGGCCGGACTATGCGCAGACGGCATTGCCGCCATGATGATGTGGCTTGGCATATTCGGGCAGCAGTACGCCGCAATGCCCAACGTGAATCCCCATGCCCTGCATCGTCTGCTGGTATGCACAACTCAGACCTTCGACTCGCTGCCCCATTCCCACTCCACCGCAATTACCTTGTCCCTGTTCGGACTGTCCCATAAGGAAGGTTACAGCGGCATATTTATCACAACGGTTCTTATTCCCACAATCTTCAGCATATTCTGCTGCGTCTGCGCGGTACTTTTCTATTAAACTCATTGTTTTTCCCTGAACTTTAAGGCAATTAAAGAAATAAACAATGACCGTCCCTCCATTCGGGGTGACGGTCATGTTTTTTATATTTTTATTCCAACACTTCAGCCTAATTCCCGGGAGAACCTCTCCAAAATCGCCCTCGCTGCGTCCCGGCCCGCGGCAACGGCCTTTACTACAGTGGAGGGACCGGTTACCACATCTCCGCCGGCATAAACCCCGTCGATGGACGTGCGGTACTGGTCGTCCACGGTTATGCGATTTAGCGAATCGCTGGCCACACCGTCCACAGGCTCGATTTCAAAACCTAGAGCAAAAAGAGCCAAATCGCTTTTTAGAACGACGGTTTTGCCCGAAGGAACCACTGTCCTTCGACCTCCGGGATATTCTGGGGAAGAGAGCCCCATGCAGTCGCATTCGACGCCTGTAATTCTTCCCGCCTCTGCTACTATCCTCTTGGGGCTGGTCAGCGTGACAAACTCCACGCCTTCCTCTTTGGCCAGGGCAATTTCATCCCTGGTCGCGGGTATTTCGACTTCGGTCCGGCGGTATACTAACTGGACCCGCTTCGCGCCGGAGCGCAAAGCTACCCTTGCCGCGTCTATGGCCGTGCCGCCTCCTCCAAACACCGTTACGGTATCAGCCTGTGGTTTCTCCAGGGCAGCCAGATAATCGTCGGCCTGCATAACCCCCTCCACTTTTCCGTCCACCGGGAAGGGGATACCCGTCACCTTGCCGGCGCCCACTCCGAGGAAAACTGCGTCGTATTGGGAGCGCACGTCGTCCAAGGTAAAATCCTTGTCCAGCTCCGTATTATTTTTAAACTCCACCCTCCAGCTTTTCAGCTCATTTATCAGGTTTTCAAGATGGTGCTCCGGCAGCACAAAGGAAGGTATGCCCCATGCCAACACGCCTCCGATGCGGTCGTCCTTTTCATAAACCGTTACATTTACCTCGGCTCTGGCAAGCGTAATAGCGCATGCAAGCCCCGCGGGGCCGGAACCGATAACCGCAACTTTCTTCCCCACCGGGGGAAGGGCAGCCGATTGCCCGTTATTGTCCTTGCTGCCATGCCAGTCGCAAACAAACCGCTCCAGACTGCCAATTGCCACGGGTTCGCTTTTTATGCCTCTGGTGCAGTGGCTTTCGCACTGCTGCTCGCAGGGACATACGCGGCTGGTTATTCCAGCCATGGGGTTTGTTGCGGCAATAATATCCCAGGCCCTTTCAAAATCGCCCTTTCTTATTTGATCAATAAAGTCCGAAATTGCGGTATGTGCCGGGCAATGTTCCTCGCAATACCTTTCTGGACAGTTCATACAGCGCTGGGCCTCTGCAATCGCCTGTTCCTTTGTGTATCCCAGCTTCACTTCGTCGTTGCTTGCAAACCGCTTTTCCACAGGGAGCAAAGCCATGGGTGTTTTCGTCGGTGTCATATCAGGTTTGCGTACTATCATAACAGCCCCTCCTCTATGTCTTTTACGGATTCCACTGCGCACCTGTAAGAGGAGGCCACAGCCCAGGTCAGTTCCGAAACAACGGCCAGCTTGCCGCGCCGGTGCATGGCTGAAGTGGCGTCGCCGGCTGCGTAAAGTCCGGGAATCGGGGTGTTGTCATTGCGCAGAACCCTGCACCTGGCGTCCACCATCAGGCCGCCAGCGGCGCACTC
This sequence comes from Oscillospiraceae bacterium, assembly GCA_050944015.1. Lineage (GTDB taxonomy): Bacteria > Bacillota > Clostridia > Oscillospirales > Oscillospiraceae > DUOX01. The sequence goes on along the minus strand of JBMNQG010000008.1, from coordinate 21,888 downwards.
GGAGAACAGCTGTCCGTAAATCGCATAGTACGGCCCCTCTTCTCTTGGGACGAGGAACTTGCTGTCCTTCCCGAACTCCTCGTCCTTCCCCTCGCTGCAGAAGCGGTTGTAATCCTCGACCGTCTTTCTGAGGACGTCGGGGTCAATCTGCAGCTTTTGCGCCAGCTCTTCAATCGTATCAGCCTTCACTACGGGCGGGTATTTGTAATTTGCCTCCCGGTCAAGGTCCTCTTGATAGCAGCTGTAGCAGTCGTACTCTTCTGAAAGTGCGGGATCCTGAAGGAATCCGTTTATGATGTCGTCTATATCCTTCTGTGTAAATATTCCCCAGGCCACTTCCTTGGGGCTGCCCTTTATCTTGGAGGCGCCCACCATCAGCCCGCCGCTCTCGTAAAACCAGCGCTTACCGTTGAGATTTATCATCAGCGCGGTGGGGTGGTCCAGCACCCGATACAGGCTGTAGCTGTATGGGTGATGAGCAGGGCCGAAGGTGGACACAAACATGCGCTCTGGATTTGGTTCCACGCCCAGCTCCTGCAACATGTCTATTGCGTCGCCGGTGTTGCTGGGAACAGAGAAGCGCGTAACCGGCCGCTCTACGTCAAAGAACCTGAAAAACTTCTGCAACTTTTCGTCGCTGGAGCCGTAGCCCCCGGTGGCCAAAATCACGGCCTTACAGTAAATCTCCGTCTCGCCGCCGGGATCTTGGGCCACAACTCCGATGACTTTTCCATTCTTGTCGGTAATAAGGTGTTTTGCGGCATGCTCAAGCAATATTTCGACATCAAGTTTTTGAGCGGGTATAGCCTCGAGCATGGTTTTCTTGACCAGAGTTCCCATCCAGCCGGGGCCGATGGAGGGGTCCTTGCTCAGACGGTTTTCAATCCTCTTTGGGAATCCCAGAATAGCGGGTCCGTAAATGGGACCCACGGCGCGCTTTTCCCCAAACTTCTGCAAAGTGAAGTATTTGTGGGTACTGGGAAATTCAAGCAGCCAGTCGACAAACTCGGAGCATCCGTAGACGGCCGTGCGCATTATGTCTTCCCCGATAACACCGTCCGTGCGCGCGGACAGCTCCTTTACTGCCTCTTCTCGAAGGTCTTCAACTTCGCCTTCCCTATGTAGCTTGCTGTAAACCGGGAAAAACGCATGAGCGAAGTTCATATTTCCGCCGACGCGCTTTGCCTTTTCCAGCAAGATGACCTTTTTCCCTTGCTGGGCAGCCTTTACCGCTGCAACAAGTCCCGAGCCGCCGCCGCAAACCACAATGTCGCATTCGCGGACAATTTTCTCATGGGGCGCAGGCTTGGCCGCATCGTCCGTGTTGTAAATGGAGCAGGTGGGGCACAGGGTTTCGCATAATCCGCATTCCACGCATAATTCTGGGTTAATTTGGTACCTGGGGCCATCATAGTAAACGGCGTGCATTGGACAGGCCATTTCACAATAATGACAGCCGGAGCATGAGTCCTTGATTTGGTACATGTATGCACTTCCTTTCTTTTTTTAATCCAAGCAATTCTGAATCAGTCCTGAAAGCCTTTTCTCGCATTCCTCCTGAGCAAGCGCGTACGACATCCCATATCGCGCCCCGGGAACGGCAACCAGTTCTTTCTCTGCCGGATATGTTTCATATATCGAATAAGACTGTTCGGGGGGATGTAGTCATTGCCATCGCCAATAATAAAAAGCGCTGGTATTTTAATCTCGGAGTCTCGAACGGCTGCAACGACATCCACGTCCGCCATTTTATAACCAGCTTCCTTCTCCAGCTTGTAATCCAGAATGGACATAAACGGAAATCTCGGAAGCCCGTAAAGTTTGCCGATTTGATAAGATACAATGTCCGCAAGAGAGTTGTAAGGGCTGTCCAGCACCAGTAGCATAACGTTGTCAGGAAGCCCCTCCGAGGCCGCAAGAAGAGCGGTCGACGCCCCGGCAGCAATGCCGTGAATGATAATCTGGCTTTCGCTTCCTTTGGTTCCGTTGACCCACTTTATCCAGGCCAGCAAGTCTTCTTTTTCAAAATGCCCATAGCCGACGTATCTGCCTTCACTGTCTCCATGTGCGCGTGCATCCGGCATCAGGACGTTATAGCCTTTGTCCCCGTAGTACGGAGCAAACAGAAAATCGCTGTCTTTGGAGCCGTTAAACGCATGCAGCGAAATTACCGTTATATCCGACCCTTCGTCGTAAAAGGCGCCGGCCAACTGCGTCCCATCACTGGAAACAACGGATACTCTGTCGCATAGCCTCCTGTTTCGGTAAGAATCAAAGGCCTCCTCAAAAGGCTTTAAAATCTCTTGCTCATCCTCGGTAAGATTCAAAGCGCTGTTTTTTTCCAAAACTCCCTGGACGTCCTCCTGGTGTTGCACAAACACGCCGAAATAATAAGCGGACAGGCGCGACACCCATATTCCAACCGCAAAGAGAACAACAAAGGCTACAAATGAAAAAACAGTATATTCTGCTGTTTAGTATAAGCTTTTTTCTTATGAGCGCTCATAATACATCCTCTATTTCAAATCAGCATTTATTATATCAGCGCAAAATGAGAAAATCTTTGGGCTGGTAAATGGAAAAACGCTTACTATTTGTGCTCATAATACAATAAACTGCTGAAGCAATGCCGTGGAATGAAGAATACGGGTGTAGTCTCTGGCGAACGGCCCTCGGATTTCGTCCGGCCGGGAATATAGTTCCTTTCCCTGCTTATAAGTTTCTTCCATTGGGGGTGAATTTCCGTGGCCGCCTGGTCCCTGAAGCTGTCCCTTGGCATATTACCGCACTCCTTTGCGTATTGCCTGAAGAGTACATAGTAAAAGATGATAAGCGGCGCCAGGTTATGGATATTATCAACCGTCTGAGCGAAGTCCAAAGGGTAACCGTTTTGCTGTTTTATTATGATGAACTGTCTGTCAAAGAAATTGCGGAAATTATGGAATGTTCGGAAAGCACAGTTACCAGCCGCCTCAGCTACGCAAAAAAGCGTATCAGGCAGGAAGTAGAAAAACTTGAAAAAATGGGGGACAAACTCTATGGGGTCGCGCCGATACCTTTCCTTACCCTGCTGTTCAAGGAGGACGCCAGGGCCGTCGCCATATCGGAGGCGGATATGGAGATGGTCCGGCAGCAGGTTCTCTCCGGCATATCCCAGGGTTTAACTGACGCATTAGCACAGCAGCCCCTGCATGAGACGGCGGTTTCAAAAGAAGCTGCAACGTCTGCTGGGAAAAGCTTCATTTCCAAATTTACAGCATCTTTTGCAAGAATGGGCACGGCTGCAAAAACCGCCGTAATCCAGTTGCCGTAAGGTTTATATTCCAGCCATGAACCCCAGTTTTCGAAATACAGGCCGAGATACTCGTCACCTGCTTCAAATATTTCGTCTAGTCTCGCGTCCTCTGCCTTAAATTCTGCTTCGGCAATCGGCTTATTATTTTTTACATAAAGAATGGCGGAGCCGTCATCTCTTATAATCCAGTCCAACTTGGTCACTTCCAGGTATGCAGGCGGGTTGTTGTACATCGGCTCGTCTTCAATTGAATAGATAGTTATGCTCTTGAGGTTGTTGGGACTGCTAACGGCAACACGCCCGTTAACAACCGGGAATGAGTCCGTGGATTTGACATCGTAATTGTCATGCGGCTCCCATGCGGTTCTCTTATATAACGTTGCGTCTTCAGGGACATAGCGGATGTTGCCGTATTGCTGTTCCTCGCCTACCAAAGCCGCCTTTGTTCCGGTCCATTCCCAGAAATCCGAGCAAGTTACATACTCGCCGGATAGCGACTCGCTGTCCTCGTTGAAGGCAACCCACATAACCGGAATTCCATTTCCTCCGTCAAAAAGGGCAACCTTTGTATAGGATAGGAATAACTTTTCAAGACCTCCGCGAAGGCCTGGGCCTGCTCTGGGGAAAGATTCATTCGGGACACCCCGGTATAAGGGAGCCTCTCTTTGGTTTCCTCAAAGCTCAGCCTGGAGAGGGCGGCATTATTCAGCGTGGCAAGCGTGTCGGCCAATTCCGGCTTCACAACAAAATAAGTTCCGTCTGTAGCAAAGCTCCATAATTCTTCTCGATCACGATAAGCATCACCATATAAGAAGTCGCCGTTTAAGAAGACCCCGTATTTTTCAAGGGCGACAATAAAACGCATTTGTCCTTCGCCCCAAAGGCCGTATTGGCCGGCTTCATTAATTCTTTCGTAGTCCTCATCTGTCCACTCGCTTGGCTTAACGTAGACTCCATCCTTGCAGACAAGTACAGGATAATAAAAGTGACGCGCCTCGCCATAGCCAAGGTAGGTGGCGTTGCCTACTCTGTCTATGAAGGCATTAAAAAGTGATGGGAATATGTAAGGCTCATTCTCCCATAATACCTGTATTCCGCCGTTTGAAAACGTATAGATAGCAACGCGAGAAAAGCCGCCTGTTCCCCAAACCATAACCAGCTCCTGTGTGCCGTCGCCGTCAAAGTCCAGAAGCACGGCGTCGGCAAGACCGTATGCGTCAGGAAACGTATCGGTAAAATACCCATTTGCATAGCCATACTGAGAAATAATTGATTGTACAAGGTCGTTGTACGCAACAAGCGCATCGTCATTTTCTGCCGCTTCAACCGATAACGGTACGGCACCAAATAGCAGCACAGTTAACAAAAAACTGAAAATCCATTTTTTCACTCTCATTCTCCTTTGTGTTTCCATAAAAAAGTTATTTCTGCAAAATTAACAGTTACACGGAAATCTTATTATTTCAACTCCCTCATTCTTTTTAATTTCAACTTCATCAATATATCAAAATCCGCCCTTATCCGGCAAGTATATTTTTCCTGTGACAATTTTTGGGTCAGCACCTGCGGAAAAGCAAATTCCCAACTAACCCAGATTTTATTTAGGTTTATACATACATTTGCCCATAAAATAACGCCGCCGACCGGCTCGCCGATCGGCGGTTGTGTTATTAGTCTTTTCCGGGTGGCATTCTGTAATTAAACAATTACTTTTCTATACCTGACCGGCAGCGCGCCTGTTTAGCCTGTCGTTAGTCTCCATCCGAAGCAGTTTATACAACGTGGCCGCGGAGGGCACGCCAAACATCATGCCTACAATTCCTCCCAGGCCGCCGCCAATCACTACGGCGGCAAACACCCATATTCCCGGCAGGCCAATAGATGTGCCCACTACCCTTGGGTATATCAGGTTGCCCTCAAGCTGTTGAAGCACGATGATAAAAACAATAAACAAAAGGGCTTTCATGGGATCCGTGGGGAAAATCAACAGTACGCCTACCGCCGCTCCAAGATATGCTCCCAAAATGGGAATCAGAGAAGTTACTCCGATAAAGATGCCGACAGAAGTGGCGTAGGGAAAACAAAGCGCCAACATTCCCGGTATGCACGCTTTGTATTGGGAAAATAGTGCCTTTCAAGGAAACGCATCAGTATGTTGACTACGTAGGCGAACACAAAGCCTAAAAAAAGCGGAAATGCAGTATTCCAGGCCGACTTTACCGCGCGCAACACCTGGCTGAAATATATACGACGAGGAGAACCAATGCCGTCAGCAAAAGCATTCTCCTGGTAAAATGCATGTACTTAAACTTTTTAACCATTTCCGTTCTTCATCCTTAGGGTGTCATACTAATTTTTAGCGCGCAATCCGCAATGTGGAGAAGCTGCGGCCTAAGTTTGTCCTCCACATATATTATGTTCCATTTAATCGCCGGTTTTTCTCGGTGCTTCTGCATCCGCTAGGTAAACCAGCGCGTGCTCCAATCTGCGTTCCTTAATTTCTATTACTTTTATCTTCAGCCCGTATTCCTCCAGCTCCGGGGTGCTGCCGTCAGGGGGAACGGTTCCCAAAATCCCAAAGACCAAGCCGCCAAAAGTTTCGAACTCCTCTTCGGGCAGCATTACTCCGAGCTGCTTTGATACCTCATCCAGAGGCGCCGCTCCCTGTATGCGCCAGGTCTTGGAATCTATGCGCTCAATGAGCGGCAATTCCTCGGGAACCGATATGTCGTCTTCCAGGTCGCCCACCAGCTCCTCCAGCAAATCGTTCATGGTGATTATTCCGCTCATCCCGCCGTATTCGTCCACGACAACGGCAAAATGGTTCCTGGTCTTTTTCATATTGCGGAACAATACGTCCGCCCGTACGGATTCCGGAACAAAGTACGCGGGTTTTACGGCTTTTTTCATAATCTCGTCCCGGGATTTGTTCTTAAGCCTGAAGTAATCCTTTACATACAAAATACCGACAATGTCGTCCGGGCTATCCGAGCATATGGGATAAATGGAATGCCTGCTCTCATAAATGGTCTGCTCCCATTGCTCGTCGGTCTCGTCAAGCCACAAAAGGGTAACCTCCGTACGATGGGTCATAATCTCCCCTGCGGTGGTGTCATTAAACTCAAATATGTTCCGTATCATCTCCCGCTCGTCGGGCTGAATGGTGCCTTTCTGCTCGCCTGCATCCAGTATCATCCGGATTTCTTCTTCCGCATTTTCCTCATCCTCGGCGTAGGGGTCAATCCCCAACAGGCGCAGAAGCCCGTTGGTGGATACGGTGAAAAGCCAGACCGCCGGAGTGAATATCTTGGAAACCGCGTAGATAAGGCCGGACATGCCAAGCGCAATCTGCTCGGCCTTCTTCATGGCGAGCCGCTTGGGAATAAGCTCTCCCAGCAGCACGGTGAAATATGTCAGCGCCACCGTGATGATGGCCACGGAAAAAATGTTGATTATGGCAACGGGTATGTTAATGCCCAAACCCAGGAACCAGCTCACCAACCGGTCGGAGAAGTTTTCCGTAGCGACGGCGCTGCTCAAAAGGTTAACCAAAGTGATGCCAACCTGAATGGTCGCAAGGAATCCCGCCGGCTGCTCCGTCAGCTTGGCAAGGCGCAGGGCGCGCCTGTCCCCGGCGGCAGCAAGTTTCGCGAGTTTGTTATCATTCATGGTAATAACGGCAATTTCCGCGCAGGCGAAAATCGCGTTAAGGAATATAAATATTAGCTGCAGTAAAAACAACCAAATTAAAGGACTGTCGGACAAAATTATTTTCCCCCTATATTGTTCAAATTAAGGCGCTCAGGATAACTCGGCATTTAGCATTAAAGCAATAAAAAACGCATAACAACAGGGACAACATTATGTTGCCCTGTGTTATGCATATTGATAATCTATTTAGCAATATATCAAGTATTTCACATATAGGCGGCTCCATATCAGAGCCGGAAGGGTCATCCACTATAATCTCACACCTCGTTTAAATTGCTGGGCATTATAACAAAATCTTCAGTATAAGTCAAGAACAAGCGAATCAGGGGCGTACAAATTGAGAAAAACTATCAAAGAACTTGCTGATATGATAACAAATTAAACGCAGCCCTTGGATATGTGGGAGTCTTTGCAGGTGCTACCAACACTTTTTTTGCACCTGTGTTTATAGGGGCAGAAATTTTCGGCGCGAGGTACATACCCATGTTTGCAATCGTCTGGGCACTATCCTATATCTGCAACGAAAGCAAATCTATCTATCCCCTTCAAAAATAACGGGTCTGCAATTTTTATGCTATACGACACGAAGTGCCGGCCAGCATTTTGTTTCTGTTAAGTACCCCCGACAGTAAAAAAGACGTGCCTCATTCTTGAGGCATGTCTTTTTTACTTTACCTAAATGAGATTAAAGGCGGAAATCTTAATTCCTCTCGTACTCCAAATCAAATTCAAAAAATAATTCGCCTCTGACCCTCCCGTTGCCGGGCTCGTAGTTCCGCTCCCAGAACCTGACATGGCCGTCGCGGCCTACAAGCAGTACCGAGGAAGAACATGTCCCATAGTCTTCGCTTTTTATAAATATTGAAGACAGTATCTTCTCCCACTCGTATGTGACGCCTGTATGGGGCAGTTCGTCATCGGGAGCGAGCTCGTCGTCAGAAAGAATGTCAAACAAAGCTTCAGATCCGATTCGGCCGCTCATAAGGCAGTTTTCAAGCCTCTCCTTTCCCTTCCTGACCTTGGGCCACGGCACGTCGAGAAAGCTGTTGCTCAGCCCGTGCACGCCGGGCTGTATGTACACCTCGCTGCCGGGAAGACGGTTAGAATGGTAGTAAAGCCCCTTCATATCGCCAAGCAGCAGGTTGTAACCGTTATAGGCGCGGTCGTCCTGCGAGATGCGCCGGATAATGGCGGGAGCGGGTTCAGAGGACTCAAGGCAGCTTAGCACAAGAAGCCCGCGGGAAAGAGCGTCCTGCATAAAGGTGGAGGGATCGCGGTAATTTGTCAGAGCCGCAAAGCGCCCGTTCCTCGTGATTCCCAGCCACATCCCGCCGCGCACCAGGTCTTTGCCGGCGAGGATGTTTTTGCCTTCCCAAAACGACGCTTCCCGAGTAGGGCGCGCGTAAAACTCGTCCCTGTTTGCAGCGCAGATGAACTTGTAATCCGGGTGACAATCAAATGCGAAAAGTATAATGCACATATTTTAATCCCTTCCGAAGGCCTCCGAAATTATAAGATTTGCTATTTCCGCCTTAGTTTCCGCCCTGAGGAAGCTGCCGTCCGGCCTGAGCAGCAACGCCTTGTGCCTTTCGCCTGATATATTGGCAAGGTCGTTTGCCACGACCAGGTCGCAGCGGTTTTTCTGGAGCAGGTTCATTCCAACCCGCCTCAGCTCCTCCTCGGGTACGCCGCTAAGCAGCTTAAAGCCTACAAGAAACGTGCCAGGGCTTAGCGGCTTGATGGCGGAGATGACCTTCGGCGTCGGCTTTAGCTTAATAATAAGGTTCTTCTCGTCTGAGGAGATTTTATTTCCGGTCAGAACGGCCCCGTTGTTCCTGATTGTTTCCTCGATAAGAGCGCGCGTGTCCCCTGCCTGCCCTCTTTCTTTGAGTTTTTCGGAAATCTCAAGCGAAAGCAGGCTCACGCTGGATACGTAGTCGACGGTGTAGTCCGAAACGGCCATGCTGTGTATGAATATGTCTATCCTGTTCTCCGTGAGGAGCGATTTTACCGTCTCCAGCAGGCTGGCGGTACCGCCCGTCGTCACGACCTCCACAAGCGGGGATTCAGGCGGCCTGACTGCCCGGAGCGGGCACAGGTAAAATATCTTTTCAATCTCGGCGGACTTTTGCTTTAAAAGGGCGGCGCATATTTCGCAGCCCAGCCGCCCCGTTGAGGAATTCGTGATGGACCTCACGGTGTCGATTGGTTCGGAGGTGCCGCCTGCGGTTATAACTATCTTCTTCATAGCGTCTTTTTATCCGTTTCTGTAAGCACACTTGCGACAAATTCGACTATCGCCTCGGGCTTGGCCAGCTTTCCCTTGCCGGTCGTCCCGCAGGCCAGATAGCCTTCGTCAGGCTCTACGAATTTGTACCCAAATTTTTGCAGGCGCGAGATATTCTCCTGCACAATGGGGTTCTCGTACATGTAGTCGTTCATGGCCGGCGCTATGACTACGGGGGCTTTTGTCGCCATTACCGTCGTGGTCAGCATATCGTCGGCTATGCCGTTTGCTATCTTACCTATCACGTTGGCGGTGGCGGGGGCGATTAGGAAGAGGTCGGCCTTCCTTGCCAGCGAAATATGCTCAATTTCCCACGAGACGGGAGGCTCGAACATATCGGTTACCACACGGTTTTTTGAAAGCGACGCAAGCGTAAGCGGGGTGATGAATTCGAGGGCGTTTTTCGTCATTATAACGTCAACGTTCGCCCCCAGGGCTCTGAGGCGGTTTATTATGTCCGCCGCTTTATAGGCGGCGATACCGCCGGATACGCCCAAAACTATGTTTTTTCCCGAAAGCATGTGGCCACACTTCCTTATTCTTTATTTTCAGTGTTAACATTTTAGTACGTTTTGCGACATATATCAATGCTTATTTGCCGCTGCTTGGAAATGCGGCTGGACATAAACATAAAAACAGGATGAGGCGGCGTTTTTGCCATCTCATCCACAATTGCGTTTAGCAGGCTTACGCCGGCTTTTTGTTTCACGATTGTACGGAAGTCTCGGGCACGGCGGTCGCCTGCAGGTTGTTTATTTCTCTAACATAGTGGCAGGCAACCCAATGGTTGGGAAGGACTTCCTCCAGCGGGGGCTGCTCGCAGCGGCACCTATCCTTTGCATAGTTGCAGCGGTTTGCAAAGCGGCAGCCGGGTTTGGGATTGACAGGGGAAGTTAGCTCTCCTTTAAGCAAAATACGTTTCTTCTCGCGGTGAATATCGGGAATCGGAATGGCGGAAAGAAGCCCCTTGGTATAAGGATGCAGCTGATGCTCAAACAATTCGTCAGCACCGCACTTTTCCACCACGCAGCCCACATACATGACCATGATGTCAGTGGAAATATGCTTTACAACAGACAGGTCATGGGTTACAAAAATATATGTCAATCCGCGAGCCTCTTGCAGATCCTGCAGAAGATTCAGCACCTGGGCCTGGATGGATACATCGAGAGCCGAGACAGGTTCGTCACAAACAATAAACTTTGGGTCCAAAGCCAGGGCACGGGCAATACCGATTCTCTGGCGGCGGCCGCCGTCCAGCTCGTGAGGATAGGAGTAGGCCAGCCGCCTTGCCAGACCTACAACATCCATAAGTTCGGCGACGCGGCGGTCACGGTCCGCCTTGTGCTTGTACAGACGATAGGTTTTTAGCGGGTCAGCAATAAGGTCAGCCACGCACATACGGGGATTAAGGGAAGAGAACGGATCCTGGAAAATGATTTGCATATCCTTTCTCAGAGCTTTTCTTTCTTTGCCTGAGACGTGGGTGACATCCCTGCCCTCAAAGATTATCTTGCCAGCAGTAGGCTCCAGAAGGCCCAACACGGTGCGTCCGAGAGTGGATTTCCCGCAGCCGGATTCGCCGACCACACCTAGTGTTTCGCCGGTGTTTAGGGTGAAGGACACATCGTCGACTGCATGGAGCATGCCGTGAGGGGTTTTAAAATATTTTTTAAGATGACTAACTTCAAGTATTTTTTCCACAATTAGCCCTCCTTCTTTTCGCTGAACAGATGGCAGCGAACGAAATGCCCGGGACTTATCTCCACATAGGGAGGTTCCTCTTTGTGGCAAAGCTCGCAGGCGTGCGGACACCGGGGATTGAAGGAGCACCCCTCAGGCAAATCGACGGGGTTTGGCATAAGGCCGGGAATGGGTTTTAGGCGCTTTTCCTTGGAATTCAGGTTGGGGATGGAGCCAAAAAGGCCAATGGAATACGGATGAGACGTATTGTCGAAGATATCCGACAAAGTGCCGTACTCAACGACTTCGCCTGCATACATGATGGCAACCTTGTCGCAGGTTTCGGCAACGATGCCCAGGTCGTGAGTTATCAGCAAAACAGAGGTGCCAAGCTCTTTTTTCAGCTCATTTATCATGTCCAGGACCTGCGCCTGGATTGTAACGTCCAGGGCGGTGGTGGGTTCGTCAGCCAGCAGCAGTTTGGGGTTGCACGCCAGCGCCATGGCAATAACCACGCGCTGCTTCATGCCGCCGGAGAACTGGTGGGGGTACTCAGTGGCGCGGAAAGCGGGAATGCCAACCTTTTCAAACATCTCTTCCGCCCGCTTCATGGCCTCGCTCTTCGTGCAGTCGTTGTGAAGCTGGATTACTTCCGCAATCTGCTCGCCAACGCGCATGATGGGATTAAGCGCGGACATGGGGTCCTGAAAAATCATGGATATTTCGTTGCCGCGGATGGCGCGGAGCTCGCTTTCCTTCATCTCGACGATATTCTTGCCCTCAAATTCGATGGAGCCGCTGACAACTTTTCCGGGCGGATTGGGAACCAGGCCCAGAATGCTCAGCGCGGTAGTGGTTTTTCCTGCGCCGGTCTCACCCACGAGCCCAAGGGTTTCCCCGGCTTCGATAGAGAAGGAAATCCCGTTTACCGCTTCCACAACGCCGCCTTCTGTTATGTAATGGACTACCAGGTCCTTAATTTCAAGTAAACTCATTTTGGAGCCTCCTTACTGCTTCAGCTTGGGATCCAGGGCATCACGGAGACCGTCACCCAGCAGATTGAAACCAAACAGGGTCAGCATGATTGCAATGCCCGGGAAAGTAACAATTGGATAAAAATCCCGGATATAGTCACGGCCGACCGTCATGATAGAACCCCATTCGGCTTTGGGAGGCTGGACACCCAGGCCAATGAAAGACAGGCTGGATATCTGCAGAATGTTTGCGCCAATGCGCAGGGTCGTATCAACGATGATGGGAGCGAGGATATTGGGCAGAATTTGCTTTAATATAATCCGGGCGCTGCTGGAGCCGGTAGCCTTGGCTGCCTCGACAAATTCCTGGCTCTTCAATGTCAAAACGTTTGCACGGCAGATCCGGGCATAGGATGGTATGCCTGCCACCGAAATGGCCAGAGCGGTATTAAAAATGCCGGAGCCAAGGGCGGCGGAGATTGAAACGGCAAGAAGCAGGCCGGGGATAGCCATCAGTATGTCCATCACGCGCATTACAATGCCTTCATAGACGCCTCCGAAATATCCGGCGGTTGCGCCCAGGATAATGCCTATAACCATTGCGATGACAACGGCGAGCAGGGCGACCAGCAGGGATGTGCGCTCGCCGTATATGATACGGCTCAGCAGGTCACGGCCAAAATTGTCCGTTCCAAGCAGGTGTTCCTTGCAGGGGAAAGTCAGGCGTTCGGAAATATTCTGCTCATAGGGGTCGTAGGGGGATATATAATTGGCAAATATTGCGACGAAAACAATCACAATCACCAGAAATAGGCCTACCACAGCCGCCTTGTTTTTAAACAGCCGGCGCATGACGTCAAGGAACTGACTGTGTTTTTGGGATTCCGCAAAGGTGCTGTTGTTTTTCTTAGCCATAATTAAGCAGCCTCCTTTGCAGAATCATCATTTTTCTTCCTGCCCTTGCCGGCAGTGTACTGAGCCATAATGCGGGGGTCAATAAATCCGTAAACCAGGTCCACCAGAAGGTTCATTATGCAAACGGACAGGGCGATTATTAAAACGCAGCCCTGAACCACCGGGAAATCCTTGGAGTTGATGCCCTGCATCATGTAGGTACCGATGCCGGGAATTGCGAAAATGGATTCCACAATAACCGAGCCGCCCATAATCATGCTGAGCTGCATGCCGATAACCGTCACGACGTTAATCAGGGCGTTTTTCAGGGCGTGCTTGCGGATGACGACGCGCTCTTCTAGGCCTTTGGCCCGGGCTGTGCGGATGTAATCCTGGCGGATAACTTCCAGCATGGAGGAGCGGGTCATACGGGTGACGGAAGCCACCGGCGAAAGTCCGAGGGACAGGATTGGGAGTATCCAAGCTTTCCAGGTGCCCAGGCCCGTTGCCGGCACCAGTTTCAGATTCAAAGAGAAGATGATTATCATCATCAGCGCCATCCAGAAGTTCGGCATGGACGCGAAGAACATGGAAATTGTCGTAACCAGGTAGTCAAAGAACGAGTTTTGATGGGTCGCCGCTACAATGCCCAGCGGAATGCCGATTAGAGCGGTTACAATAACGCCCAAAAGGCCGAGGGCAAGGGTGGTGGGAAAACGGGCAAGCAGCTCGTCCCCGACGCTCCGGCGGCTCTGATAAGACGTCCCCAGGTCGAACTTCGTTACAAGGTTTTTTACATAAAGAACAAACTGCACGGGATATGGCTTATCAAGGCCCATTTCCGCTTTTTTTTGTTCGTATTGTTCCTGAGTATAGTTGGAGCCCAGAACGGCGGCAACAGGATCGCCCGGTGTCAGTCGGGTAATGATGAACACAATCAGGATAACGCCCAGCAGCACTGGTATCATCCACAGTACCCGCTTTATGATAAACTTAGCCATTTGCTCACCTCAAGTACATATTAGGCAATAGAGCTTTCCGACAGTGGAGACGGAAAGCTCTTTTTGCCCTTTATTTACGATTGTTTTCGGCTGACAAGGGACTAGCCAAGATGGGTGAATATCAGGTAGGGGAAATGAACATTGACGGTATTCAAAGACACTCCCTCAGCGCAGACATATGCTACCGAATCCTCACAAATGGGAATGTACCAGCATGTATCATGGCACCACTGCTGGGCCTTGACGTACATTTCCTCACGCACGGCAGGATCAATGGAAAACAGGCCGTTCATCAGGTAGCCGTCAAACTCCTCGCTGTTTGTAGCGGCAGCTCTCAGGGTGGAGGAAGCCTTCAAAGTGTCGAAAATCTGGTCGGGCTCCAGGCAGAAAGCTCCGCCCTCAGCGGTCTTGATAACCATGTCAGTCTCGCCGGCCATGAACATGGGAATGGCGGTGGCTATTTCATAGGACTCAATGTTAATCCTGATGTTGATGGCAGCCAGATAAGCATGCAGAGCTTCGGCCATGCGCTGGTTGTACGTGTCATTAACCAGAACCAGCCTGACGTCGAAACCGTCGGCGTAGCCGGCTTGTTCCATCAGCTGCTTGGCTTTCGCAGCGTCGTAGGTGTAATCTTCAAGATCGATTTTAAAGCTGCAGCCTGTGGGCAGTGTAGATGTAGCCTTGGAGCACATGACACCGAAAGCTGCCTCGCCGACCTTATCCCATTCAACGGCGCAGGCGATGGCCTGACGTACCAGGTCATTCTGGAACTCTTCCTTAGCAGGATTCAGGCAGAGCATTTTGACATCCAAAGAGGGCTGGATGTGCAGAGTGTACCCGTTGCCGTTGTCTTTCTGAGCCCGCTCGGCGTCGTTGGCATCCAGACCGAAAGCCATGTCGAGAGCTCCGTTTTCAAAATCTATGTACATAGTGGTGGCTTCGCGGTAGCTCTTGACAACGAAATTCTTAACCTCGGGAGTGAAGTTCTTGTTCCAGTAATCATCGCGCAGCGCATAGCTGGTGTGGGAACCCTCTACGTTTTCAGTGCAGGTATAAGGTCCGCTGCCGCAGGGGGCGTCCCAGAACGCATCGGCGCCGAATTCTTCATAGTAACTCTTGTTTTGGATTTTAGGCAGTGTCAGGTAAGCAAGAGCAGGGCCGTAAGGCTGTTTGTACTTCAGAGTAAAGTTTCTATTGTCCTCAATCACACAGTTGTCAAAGTCATAGACATTATAATAGGTAGCCAGGTTGGAACCGGATTCAAGGTAATACTTCATTGACCAGATAACGTCTTCGGCGGTCAGGGGATCACCGTTGCTGAAAGTAATGCCGTCTTTCAGAGTGAGATGCAGGGTCGTATCGTCCAGCCACTCATAGGTTTCAACCAGCCAGGGTTCAAGCTCGCCGGTATCGGGGTTGTGCATGAACAGTTGCTCATAGACGAGCTGCATTCCAATGCCGTTGTTGGTAAAAGCGGGGTCAAAATCCTCGGGCTGACGAGTCCAGCCGACAACAATTGTGTCCTTAACACCATCACCGGAAGCGCCTGTGTCTGTTTTTGCCCCTGGGGAGCCGGCATCATTGCCTTTGGATGAAGAACCGCATGCAGCAAGAGTCAGCACCATAGCTAGAGCAAGAATTAATGCTAACAGTTTTTTCATTTTCTTTCCTCCAGTTTATTATTTTGCCAGAAAACCCTCGCTTAAAATTATAGCGGCGGAGATTACTTTCATAAACAATCTGTTTTTTGTTTAACATGCATTTCGTTGTTATAGGAAAAAAAATGATGTTCCTCATGTCCAAAAGACGATGGAAGCATATTTTTTAATCTCAAGTCATTATCATTTGTGCAGCAGCCTATTGAGGGCGCTTTTCTTTTCCGCCTCGGTTTCCGGCTTAACGCGGTCTTTCAGTGCCTTCCAGGCCGGGCTGCTGCCCAGTGTTACGCTGTAAACCCCATAAAAAACAGCGACACAGAGAATAAACCAAACCACGGAGGTTCCCATACCGTTCAGGAAAGAGCGGTCGCGGGTGCCTATCATGGTCATCCTCTCGCCTTCGGGCATCATGAGAGTACCTTCCTGACGGACATACCACATAAACGTACCGGTGAAGCTGCGGTCGCTCGTTACATATGCAAAAGCGGGATAACCCCAGCGGCTTTCAAGAAGGTCAGTAAACGTGGCAACCGTCAAAATGGAGGAGGCGTCGTCCCGATTCAGCTTCGTCCCGCCCGCAAGGGCAAGATCCAGGATTCGCTCACCCACCGGAGCGGCAACGTCGTAGCGGAAAATGATTCCGGACACCTGCAGGAAACCGTCAAAACGGGACAATTCATAGTCTACGGAGTCGTTTTCCCCGACAACAAAGTGAGACACGCTGTGCTCCAGCACCCGATACAGGTCGGCAGGGGTCATCTCAGCAACTCCAATGGAAAAATCCGCTGGAAAAACCCTGTTGATTTCCTCCAAGGTAAGTTCCCCTCCCTGCAGGTTGCCCTGAATAGCAACGCCGGGGACAAGGCCAATGTCCGCGCCAGTGTATGCCCGCAAAGCATCTGCGGCGGCATCTCCAAGAGGCATTTCCTTGCCGCAGGCTCCCGGCTCGCCGGTGCCGGCCAGCAGGGTATCAACGGTGCCCAAGTTATCGGCGCTGGCGGTTCCTGCCGGTATCGCCGCAATAATAAGGGCAGTGAGAAAAAAACAGACGGCTTTATTTAAGCTTTTTCTTTTGCGCATAGTCGTTTTCCTCGTCGTTAACACGCCGGAATGAGCCCGGAGTCATGCCCTCAATTCTTTTGAATGCCCGTGTGAAGGTCAGAGCGCTGGTATAGCCAACACTTTCGGCGACCTGCTGAATGGTCAGAATCGGGTTGTCCTCCAGGAGCAGGGGCTTGGACATTTTCACCCTGTGTGTATGTATATAGTCGATAAGCTTAATTCCCTGATAATCTTTAAAAATCTTGGAAAGATACGACGGACTGATATTGAATTTTGAACAAATCAAATCTGAACACAGCCTCGGATTGCATAAGTTTTCGTCCACAAAGGATACGATTTCGGAAATCCTGGAACAGACTGGAGGGGCTGACGGGGCAAAATACTCCCGGCAAACGGACAACACTTCACGTACAATGTCGATTACGTCCTCGTCGGTCACGGCATCAAGCAGGTTTTTTCTCCATATATCGGAATTAACCTCCGGGTGCGCCAGACTGTTCATGGGTACGCCCGCGACGGCATAAATGGTGGCAAGGCGTTCGAGTGCCCGGTCGGCAATGTGGTTGCATACGGGATAGTGAGACCTTTCCAATTCCATGACTTTAAGAAAGGCCTCCTCGCATTTGTCAAAGTCATGTGAGATTGCGTAAGTTACCACAGCCTGCTCAAGCATTTGCAGCTGCCTGGCGGGTTTGCCAGTAGGCGCTTCCATATATGGGGCAATGTCGTTTGGCAGCATGACGGGCCTGAAGGATATTGGCAGCAGGTCCTCCCTGTTGAGATGAATATATTCGCTGTGAAGGCGGTTTATGCCTTCGAATACGTCCGAGCCCCATATCTGAAGCTTCAGCTGGTACTTTTCCCAAAGACAACGCTGGCCATCCTCGCACAATTCGCGAACACGTTCAAGCAGGGCATTCGTATTTTCAGGGCAAAGGTCTATCGGATGTCTGAGACAGAGAAGAAAGCATATGTCTTCATTCATCATGGTAGCGTAGCAGACCGTTTCACTGCTGTTCAGCCGCGACATGAAAATGTTCTCAATAAGTATCAACAGTTCGCCGTAACTCATCTGACGCACGGGGTCTTTCAGAGGGTCCTGCTCGGTGTCCGGCTCAGTGTCAATCAAGCATGATTTTAAAAGAATAAACTGTTCGGTGGGAAAAACCAGCCCCACATCTTCGGCGCTTGGATAGTTATGCCTAGAATGCAAAATTTTCCTGGGTTGACTGTCCAGCATAATTTTGGACAGGAGAAGAGACTTCATTATGGCGGCCTGCCTGTCTTTGGAAAATGTATCATTATTCATTTTTAAATTATTCCTTTCTGGATATTTGCAATGAATAATTTCTTTCATTTTATATCATTTTTTGA
Source organism: Oscillospiraceae bacterium (assembly GCA_050944015.1). Classification (GTDB taxonomy): domain Bacteria; phylum Bacillota; class Clostridia; order Oscillospirales; family Oscillospiraceae; genus DUOX01. The sequence goes on along the minus strand of JBMNQG010000008.1, from coordinate 3,946 downwards.
CAATTATCAAGGAAAGCCACGTCTTTTTGAAAATCTTATCCTTTACAGAAGCTGTTATTTTTGAAATACTTTTTATAAATAGTGCGGATATAACATCCGCTGTGAAAGGAGTAGTTGTTTCATGGAGCGCAAATATAAGAAATTTTACCCTAGTGTATATACGCCTGAGGAGAAAAAGTATTTTGATGCCGCAAAAGCGGTTATTGAATCCGGCGTTCCCGGATTGGATTACGAAAAAGACGTAACATTTGAGGAGATTAAGGAGTACGCGCGGCTGTGGAACCCCTATGATCCTCTTTACAATGATCCCAAATATGCAAAGAAAACCCGCTGGGGGCGCATGCCTGCATTGCCGTTTGCTCCCTTTTTTATGTTTGACACATATTTCACCGCCGATGATGACAATCTTTCCAAAATGGGCGACGTTTTCTACTACGCCAACGACGGAGGTGACCTGTATTTCCACAGGCCGGTTTTTGCTGGTGACCATATTAAGGTTTATAAGGATGAGCGTACCATCGTGGACGACACCGTTCCCGGTGATATCTATCGTCGTTTTACACTCAGGGGAAAGAGCAGCATCTACAACCAGAATGGGGACCTTATCGCCGAGGCTTACGGGCAGGGCAGAAATGCCGTCAAGACTTTTGACGACGACGGCCCCGTTCCATCCGAATATGAGCTGACCTTCGAGTGGGTGAAATACATTCCTCCCGTACATATAACCACGGATGAGGAATGGGAGCAGATTCGCGCCATGTGGAAGGCGGAGAAAATCCGCGGCTCCGAGACACTGTACTGGGACGATGTGAAAATCGGCGACGAGCCTGTTCCTGTATGTTCCGGGCCTATCTCAGATATAGATTTGTTCAGGCTTCACGGCGCGGCCCTTATCGCAATGCCCAGCACCCGTGAAATGCTGGAGGCTGGCGAAGAACTTATTAAGGATGCTTATGGGCAGTGCCTGCACTTTGTGGCACGCCATTATTCCTACTGCCGCATGCCCGGCTGCCGCGCTGTCTTCTATAACTTCACTGCCCGCGACTTTATAGTCCGCATGATTACCAACTGGATGGGCGACGACGGATTTATTTCCCATATCGGCTGGCGCTTCCAGAACCTGTACGCCTGCATGGCGGAGAATAAACCCGGTGAAAAGGAACTAAGCCGCGTGCCTTACATGGCCGGCAAGTATGTAAACCGCCACGGCATGGAAGGCGACACCGCCATCTGCAAGGGCTATGTCACCGACAAATACGAGAAGGACGGCAAATACTACGTCCAGCTTACCTGCTGGGCCGAGACCTTTGACGGCGACGTAATTCAGGTGGTCGACGCGGACGTGGAACTGCCCAGGCGGGCGTAAACTTGCGGTTTTTCCGTATTAAAAGCTTCCGAATCAAATTTTTGATATCGAAAAAATCGGCGGCAATCTGTATGACAGAAAGGAGGCCGGCCCGTGATCATAAAGTATAAAAATCTCCTGTCCCCCATTAAAGTGGGAAACATGGTTTTGAAAAACCGCTTTGTCGCCTCAAATTCCCTGCCTCACTTCCTGCAGGGGCCCGAAACCTGGCCCTCCGAGCAGGTTATCGAGCACGTGGTGTCGCTGGCAAGAAACGGCGCTGCGGTTGTCACCTTTGCGGACTGGACCAACAAAAACCAGCGCAACTCCTTTAACGAGGACGGAAAGCGCTTCCCCATGTTCGACATTGACGACCCCAGCGTGCAGAACTACTTTTGCCAGCTGGCGGAGCAGGTACACTACTACGATTCCCGCATTTCAATAGCCATTATGCCTTTCGCGGCAGATTTTCCCGGCTACGACGTAAGCTACCTACCACCCCTGGAAGTTGAGGACGTCGACAGCGTGAACCTCTTTTTCATGGATGGCGAGGATCAGGAATCCGCAAAGAAAATGGTGCGCTTTAGCCAGAGGGGCGAACAGAAGGAATTTACCCGCGAAATGATAAAGGAGATAATCGAGCAGCAGGTTCAGCGCATAAAATTCTATAAGGATATGGGCTTTGATATGTGCACGCTGCACTTTGCCTACCGCCTGACCCTGTTTGCCAGATTCCTCTCCCCTCTCACCAACACCCGCACAGACGAATACGGCGGTTCCTTGGAAAACCGCTGCCGCTTTATGAAGGAGCTCTGCACCCGCATTAAGGAGGTCTGCGGCAGGGACTTCCCCATAGAAATTCAAATCAGCGGAGGCGAGGAAGAGGTCGGCGGATACACCGTGGAAGATTTCATTGAAATTGCCAGGCAGGTGGAGGATGTCGTGGACATTTTCCAAATCCGTGCCGGCACCGCCAACCTTTCCCACCCCACCTGCTGGAACTCCAGGGAGCATGAATATGAAACCCTCCGCTACGCCGAGGCCCTGAAAAAATCCGGCGTCAATATTCTTGCAGAAGTAGTCGGAGGATACCAGGTTGTGGACGAAATAGAGGAGATACTAGCAAGCGGAAAGGCAGACCTCATAGGTGGAGCCCGCCTGTTCTTCTGCGACCCGGAATACTATCAAAAGATACTGGAGGGACGCGGCGAGGACGTGGTTCCCTGCGTCCGCTGCAACAAGTGCCACGTACCCAGCCTGACCGGCAAGTGGCTCAGCATCTGCACCATCAACCCCAAACTGGGCATTGCCCACAAGCTGGACAAGATGGTCGCCCCCGCAGGCAGGCCCAAAAAGGTGGCAATCGTGGGCGGCGGCCCTGCCGGGATGAGGACTTCCCTGTTCTGCGCGGAGCGGGGACACGACGTCACCGTTTATGAAAAGAAGAGCAGGCTCGGCGGACAGCTTTATCATGCGGACTATGCTTCCTTCAAATGGCCTCTCAAGAGATACAGGGATTATTTGGAGGCCCAGATGAAGAAAATGGGGGTCAAGGTCCTTCTGAACACCGAAGCCACCCCGGAGACAATCAAGGCAGGCAACTACGACGTGGTTATCCTGGCTTTGGGAGCGGAGCCCATAATGCCCCCCATTGCCGGTATAGAAAACTGCAAATGGAATGTCCTAAACGTGTACGGCAACGAGGACAAACTGGGCCGAAAAGTGGTTGTGGTGGGCGGCTCCGAAAGCGGAGTTGAAACAGCCCTGTATTTGGCTGAAAACGGGCATGACGTCACAGTTCTCAGCCGCAAAAACGTCCTTGCCTACGACGCCACCCCCATTCACTACAGGGAAACCATTGTGGAGTTCTGGCAAACCCTGCCCAACTTCCATTATATCAAGAATGCGACAACCACCGAAACCGGCGGGAACTTCGTAAAATACATAGACAAGGACGGCAACCAGCAGGCCATCCAGTGCGACGACGTAGTTGTTCTGGGAGGAATGCGGCCGCTCCAGGAAGAGGCCATGGCCTTCTACGGCAGCGCCAACAGGATGTTCATGATTGGCGACTGCCGCGAAATCGGCAGCGTCCGCGAGTGCAACAGAACAGCATTCGCAGCGGCGTCGCAGATATAAGGCAGTAGAATAGCAACAAAAAAAGGAGTGTTGCAAAATGAGGGTTTGCAACGCTCCTTTTTTAGCATTGCCGTGAGAACAGGCTACTGCCGCATGGCAAATGCTGAGCAATTACGTCTTGACTTGGCCATATATAAAGCTCTATCAGCGTCCCTTATAAACTCATCAATAGATGATTCGTCGGACGGGATTACCGTATTAATACCCAAACTGATTGTAACATGATCTGAAACATAAGAACATAAATGTGGTACGGACATTTCTTCCATCCCTTTTCTCATTTGTTCCGCGAGATTAAAGGCGCCTTCTTTGTCTGATATTGTATAATAATACTTAACACGAAGACCTCGAACAAATAGTCTAGAAAAAAGAAAAAACGGAGGTCAGCCATGTCAGAAAAAGTAAAGAGAATTACTAAACAGTATACAAAAGAGTACAAAGCAGAAGCGGTAAAACTTATGA
>JBMNQG010000007.1:0-62880 GCA_050944015.1 Oscillospiraceae bacterium | reverse complement strand
CCGACCAGACCTCCGTGGGCGGCCTGGACGCCGTTGTAAAGATTATAAACTGCGTGGATAGGGGCACGGAAAAGAACATCCTTGAAAGCCTTGACATGATAGACGCGGAACTGGCAGAGGACATCAGAAGAAGCATGTTCGTATTCGAGGACATTACCAGGCTGTCTACACAGGCTATACAGAGGGTCCTCAAGGAAGTGGACCAGCAGGTTATCTCCATTGCGCTTAAGGGAGCTACTGAAGAGGTTAAGAACTTCATAATGAGCAACCTGAGCAAGAGACTGCAGGAAATGATCGAGGACGACCTTCAAGTTATGGGCCCGATGCGGCTGCGTGATGTGGAAGAGGCCCAGCAGAAGATTGTCAATACGGTAAGATCGCTTGAAGAGAGCGGTGAGATTATTGTATCGAGAGGAGATGACAGCGATGTCCTCATTTAGGATAGACAGGCAGTATGTCACGTACATACCCGCCGAAACCCAGCCGGTCCACGTCTCCGGGTCCCGTTCAATATCGGAATCTGTGGACGCGGAATTAAGGAGAAGGCTGGAAGCCGTTAATTTTCAGGCCAAGGAAATCATCAGAAACGCCAGAAATGCTGCCCAAGAAAAAACCGAGCAAATTCTGGCCCGGGCAAGGGCGGAAGCGGAAAACATAGAGGCAGAGGCGAGGCGAAAAGCCGAGGAAATAATCAAAGAAGCCCAGGATATGGCCGGGGAAATACGGGAAGAGGCCAGAATGGACGGATACGCCCAGGGCCTGAAGGCGGCAAAGGCGGAAGCCGAGGCCCGGAAGGCCCAGGAAGCAATACAGCTCCAGCAGCTTGAAAACAAGTTAAAGAGCCAGTACAGGGAACTGGTGGACAGCATCCACGAAGATGCGGTTTCGCTCATAATGGAAGTGGCCAAAAAAATAATTAACGTCAAGCTGGAAGAATCAGACGAGGTTTTCATGGGTCTTGTGAACGATGCCCTGGACCGCCTGAAAGAGACGGGCACGGTAATCATTCACGTAGGCTCGGAAGATTATAAAAGATATTTTGACAACCAGAATCCGGTGGCGTTATCCGGCTCTGCCGACGCCAAGGTGATTGTGGTGGAGGAGGAAAGCTACTCGCCAGGCGACCTGGTTGTGGAATCGGAGGGCGAGGTGCTGAATTACAGCATAAGAAGGCAGTTGGAGAAGGTGGAGAAAGCTTTTTTTTGACGAAGGGGATTGAGGGGTTCAATGGGCAAGACCTTTCAATACTATCACAACAAACTCCGTAACCTGGAGACCGTAGAGCACAGCGGCAAGGTTATGAAGGTTGTTGGGCTGACGGTGGAATCAAACGGGCCCGCCGTGAACATGGGCGACATCTGCCGGATTTACCCCTCTACTGGCGACAGCTATGTTGAAGCCGAGGCCGTAGGTTTTAAGGACCAGAGGGTTTTGCTAATGCCCTTTGGAGGCATGGACGGCATAGGGTTCGGCAGCAGGGTGGTTTCCACGGGACAGTCCCTGCAGGTGCCGGTATCAGACGAGCTGGTGGGAAGGGTATTGAACGCCCTGGGCAAGCCCATGGACGGCGGAGGTCCCATAAGTGCCGCTACATATTACCCTGTTGACAACGCCCCGCCAAATCCTCTGGCCAGGACCCGCATCAAGGACGAGTTTCCCCTTGGAATACGGGCCATAGACGGGCTCCTTACCGTGGGCCAGGGCCAGCGGCTTGGCATATTTGCGGGAAGCGGCGTGGGAAAGAGCACCCTCCTGGGCATGATAGCCCAGAATGCGGTGGCCGACGTAAACGTTATAGTCCTTGTGGGGGAGCGCGGACGCGAGGTCAAGGATTTTATCGAGAAGGACTTGGGACCTCAGGGATTGAAAAAATCCGTCCTGATTGTAGCCACCTCCGACCAGCCGGCACTCCTTCGCCTGAAAGCCGCCATGGTGGGCACCAGCATAGCGGAATACTTCAGGGACAAGGGCCTGAAGGTCCTGCTGCTCATGGACTCGGTCACCAGATTTGCCATGGCGCAGCGTGAGATTGGGATGGCGGTTAGGGAACCCCCCATTTCAAGAGGTTTTCCCCCTTCGGTGTATTCAATCCTGCCCAAGCTGCTGGAGCGGTCGGGCACCTCGGACAAAGGCTCCATAACCGGCCTATATACAGTTCTGGTTGAAGGCGACGACATGAACGAGCCCATCGCCGATACCGTGAGAGGCATACTGGACGGCCATATTGTGCTGTCCAGGGCTCTGGCCACCAGCAACCACTACCCGGCCATAGACGTATTGGAGAGCGTCAGCCGTGTTATGAAGGATATAGTTCCCCCCGAGCAGTACGAAAAAGCATCATACATAAAAAACGTTATGGCGGTATACAAGAAGGCGAAAGACTTGATTGACATAGGAGCATATAAGAGCGGCTCAAGCGCGGAGATAGACGAAGCCATCAGGCTGAACCCGAGGATAAACAGATTCCTGCGACAAGGTATAGACGAATCACCCACATATGAAGAAGTGAAAAAAGAATTATTTGCCTTAGGCGAGGAGTAAAATGAGGAAGTTTGTTTTTTCCCTGTATCCCCTGTATCAATTGAAGAAGACCATGAAGGACAAGCTTCTGGCGGAGTACTCGGCTGCGGAAGCGGCGTTGGCTGAAAAGACCAGAATAAGGGACTCCCTTGAAAATAAGCTGCGGGAAGAGCGCCAGGCCTTTGAAGCCAAAATCAGGCAGGGTATGACCATAAGCAAGATAAAGTTTTATCTGCCGTACTTTGACGAGCTGCAGGAGAAGATAAAACTTGCTCAGGAAGACGTAATACGCGCCCAGATGGAAGTCAACCGCAAAAAGGCTGAGCTTTTTGCCGCTCACAAGGAGATAAAGGCCCTGGAAAAGCTCTATCAGAAACAGTATGCGGAGTACTTAAAAGAAGAAGAAAAACGGGAAAACAAGATTCTGGAGGATGTGGTGTCCTTCAACGTTAGCGGTGGCGAGGCGCAGAATGCCAATGCCTTATCCTGACGGCTCAAAATTAGACGGACGGCAGGGAGCTGAGACTATGAATGAAGCGACAATATCTGGACCGAAAACAACTTCGGGTAAGGGCGCCAAAGGAAAAGACAAATTCTCGGAAACTTTCCGCCCAAAAGTGGACAACGTAGACCCCGCCAAGGTCAACGCAAAAAAGGGAGAAAACCCCAAGAAAACGAAAAAAATTCGCAAGCTTCTAATCATTCTCATAAGTTTCATTATTCTTGTAGGCGGCGCAGTGGCGGCACTTCATTTTACCGGGCTGTTGACCCCCATTTTGGAATACGTGGGGCTGGTGGAGAAGATCCCGGAGGAAGACGCTCTGGAAGTTAAGGAGCGGGCGCTGAACAAGAAGGAGGCAGCGCTTGACGAGAGGGAAAAGCTGCTGAATGAACGCGAAACCCAGCTGAACCAGCTGCAGGCTGAACTGGAGGAAAAACAAAAGTCCCTGGAAGAGGGGAACAAGACCTTTGAGGAGATTTTAAGCGAGCTTTCAGAAGAAAAGCTTGAGGAGATAAAAAAGGTAGCCAACATATACGGCAATATGGACCCGGCCAAGGCCGCGGAAATCCTTGAAAACATGTACGGGAACGTGGAAATGTCCCTGATACTTTATCACATGAAGCCGGCCGCCTCGGCGCTTGTGCTGGAGCAAATGAACGCCAGCCTTGCGGCTGCGCTGACGAAAATAATGCTGGGCTGATACCGGAAGTTATTAGCGGTAAATATAAAATCTATGAAGGAGGAGGGATGACAAATGCAGGCTATTCCCGCAACCGGTTCCCCGTTTGCGGAACAGGTGCTGGACTGCATGACCATGGCAGGAGTTCCGGCCGGCGTCCAGATTGTGGAACCAGATGCCGCGGCGGGTAAACCGTCTTTTACGAAGCTGTTGCTTCGAGGCCTTTCCATGGAAGCAGCGGACGGGAGCGGCGCGGAATCTTCGATTGAAAGTCTCGGGGAAGATACCGCAGCCGATGAAGACGCGCCGGCACAGGATGTTGCCCTGCTGAATGGGCTTGCACTGTGTTATTTCGTACCCGTCAAGCTCACATCCCAGCCGGCGGAGGCTGGAACTGCCGCTGCGGAAGCGGCTGCCCCGGAAACAGGGCTGCTGGATTCGCAGCTGCCGGATTTGCCCGACCAGGCGCCGGCCCAGGAATCGCAGCAGCCTGTGGAAAGCCTTCAGGAAGATGTGGCGGCGGAGCCGGATAAGACGCAGCCGGCGGAGACGTTTGGCCGGCAGATACCGGCACAGGAGCCGCAGGCCGGAGTGCCGCAGCATCTGGAGGCAAATCCTGATAAAAAACCCGGGATTCAAAGCAGGGATTCCGAGCAGCATGCGTCGGGGAATCCCGTCCAAGAGAGTCAAAAGGCTGCGCCGGGTGACGTGGCGGAAAAGGTTACCAGCCTGCTCCGCAGCATGAGCGACGAATCCTCTAAAGAGGAGCCTTTCAACCGCCTGCTCTCCAGGGAAAAGGAGCCGCCTTATAATGAAGCGGCTGAAAACCAGGGCATATCGGGCATGCAGCCGCAGCTCAACCATGTATCGGAGCGGGGCGCAGCGGCTGCGGAGAAGAGCGTCGCCGTGGAAAGAGCCCTGAACAGCTTTTTGGAGGACCTTAGAAGCACGGAGAGCGGCGGCAGGGAAATCCGCATTGTTCTGGAGCCGGAAAGCCTGGGAGAACTGCGCATATCCGTTACCAGCACTGAGAAAGGAATAGTTGCGAAGATAAAATCCGAGGACAGGGAGATATGCGCAATAATCAGCGACCAGATACAAAAGCTGGTCCAGTCCATGGAAAACAAGGGCATTACCGTTGAGAACGTGGATGTGCTTTTCGAGCAGGCCGGCAGGGACATGAATTCAGGGAAAAGCCTCGGCGGGGATGCGGAGAGGCATCCCAACAGGGGGTATAAGGACGAAAATAATATAGACTCCGTTGACGGCCAGGGCATTTATGCCTGGAAAGGAATTCTGGATGCGGCGGCCGAAGACGACGGAGCCCTTGAATACCGAGTATAGCGGAAAGAGGTAGGTTTTATGAATGTAAATGCGGCAGATATGTCCAGTTCTGTTACATATGTAGAAAGCGACGCGAATAAGAACAGAACGAACCCCGGCCTTACCCCCAGTACGGACACTTTTCTGCAGTTGCTGGTGGCCCAACTGCAATATCAGGACCCGCTGGAACCCCAGACGGACACCGCTTTTGTAACTCAGCTTGCCCAGATGACCACCATGGAGCAGCTCCAGCAGATGAATTTGACACTCTCGAATTCCCAGGCTTACGGCATGTTGGGTAAATACGTCTATGCGGAGATTCTCAACAGCAATACTGGGGTAACCGAGACCTTCATGGGCCTGGCGGAAAGTATAATAATCAAAGACGGGACCCAGTATGTGGTTTCAGGCGATTTGGCAATACCGGTATCCAAGATTACTGAGGTAATAGACCCCTCGGTTATCGAAACAAACAACAATTAACAGGAAATATAATTCTAAATTCTAAACATTACTTGATGGGAGATGAAGCTTTATGATGCGCTCACTTTTTTCGGCAGTTTCCGGACTGAAAAGCCATCAGACCGCCATGGACGTCATTGGAAACAATATTTCCAACGTCAACACCACCGGTTTTAAATCCAGCAGAACCATGTTTCAGGACATTTACAGCCAGACCATCAGCGCCGCAACCGCCCCGACAGGTAACACCGGCGGCGTAAATCCCATGCAGATAGGACTGGGTACCCAGATTGCTTCAATAGACATGAACATGACCCAGGGGACCACCCAAACCACTTCCTATCCCCTTGATCTTGCAATTTCCGGCGAGGGATTTTTCGTTATAGACAACGGCGATGGGACCTACTCCTATACCAGAAACGGCGCTTTCACTTTGGACGCAGAGGGCTATCTTGTCACTGCCAACGGCAACTATGTAATGGCGGTGGGTATTAATAACTTAACACCTGATCCCACTAGCGGCCTGATTGATTACAGCAGCATAGAAAATGGCGCTGAACTTATAGATGATACGACCGAAACTCCCCTGTTTGGGAAAATCCGATTGCAGGGAGAAGTGCTCGACACTGACGGGACGACTTTGTATACGCTTTCTGAATACGCAATAGATAAAAACGGTTTTATAACTGCAACGAAAACGGAAACCGTAGAAGTTGAAGTTACTATTCCCGATCCAAGCGATCCTTCCGGAACAACGACAACCACCGTAAACAAAACTATCTCTACCGTCGTAAAAATAGGCAGACTGGTGCTGGCCACTTTCAACAACTCCGCCGGACTTGAGAAAATTGGTCAAAGCTATTACCAAGAGTCAAATAACAGCGGCGGGCCTACCTACAATTTTGTGGGCAACAACTGCGGCTCCCTTACTCCCGGAAGCTTGGAGATGTCCAATGTGGACCTTGCCAACGAACTTACCAACATGATTATCATGCAAAGGGGATTCCAGGCAAATTCCAGGGTCATCACCACTTCCGACAGCATGCTGGAGGAGCTCGTAAACCTCAAGCGTTAAAAGTAATGCGGTAATCGGCAAGGCCAGCGCCCCTTTGGGGATTGTGCCCGGATGAACGGATATGGAGGATACATATGATTAAGCTGACACGGATAAACAAGCAGGAGCAATTCTGGATAAATGAGGATCTTATCGAATTCATGGAGGAAACGCCGGACACTATCATAACTTTATCTTCGGGACGTAAAATAGCTGTTGCCGAAACCGCCGAAGAGATAATAAAACTTATTGAAAAAGCTCGAGGCAGCATCATGATAGTGCAGAGGGAGTACGGTGAAGTCATCGAGCAGTAAGGAAAATTTCTTTAGGTGGAGAGGCAGGCTATGAACATATCAACAATTGCAAGCCTTATACTTGGCTTTGCATTCATAATTATCAGTATTGCAACCAAAGGAAATCTGATTGACTTTTTTGATCCGGCTTCCATATTCATAACGTTTGGCGGCACTATCTGCGCAACCGTAGCCTCTTATTCCATGCCCAGGTTAATTAGCCTGTTTAAGGCTTTAAAGGTGGCCTTTGGCGAGAGCAGGATTGATTATGACAAGGATATAGAAACCATTGTTGAAATCGCTAATGTGGCCAGAAGAAACGGTTTGCTGGCGCTGGAAGAGCTGACTGACAATATGGACGAGCCTTTTTTGAAAAAGGGTATCCTTCTGGTTGTGGATGGCTCTAACCCCGAACTTATAAGGAGCATTCTTGAGACAGAACTGTCGGTTACAAAGGAGCGACATGCCGAAAACCGGGCGATTCTGGAATCGGCAGCCGCCTATGCCCCGGCATTCGGTATGATAGGAACCCTTATCGGTCTTATCAACATGCTGAGGGATTTGGACGACCTGGATTCCCTGGGACCCAATATGTCCGTTGCGCTGGTTACAACCTTCTACGGCTCTGTACTGGCTAACCTGGTATTCAGTCCCTTGTCAAAGCGGCTTAGAACGATAGGCGAAGCTGAATACCTGCATAAAGAGTTGATAATAGAAGGGATTATGGCTATTCAGAACGGTGAGAACCCACGGATTATCAGGGAAAAGCTCAACGCGTATCTGTCTAACGCTCAGCAGCAGAGAAACATCGCCCGGGAAGTTGCAAGAAGCAGCGTCTGAACTGACAATTCTGGATGAATGACTTGGTTAGGGGGTGAGCGCTATGAAAAGGCCGGCGCCGTCTAATGATGAAAAAGGTTATAGCTGGATGGATACATATGGCGATATGGTGACCCTTCTCCTTTGCTTCTTTGTGCTTCTGTATTCGTTTTCTACGATTGACAGCCAGAAATGGCAGGAACTTGTGGGGGCCTTTACCCGCACAGGTGCCCCGGCTGCGGTAGATACTCTTGACATAGTGGCAGTACGGGAGGATCCCATACCCAAAATAGACCCCATGGTAAACTACGAAAACAGGGATGTCGATTACTACTGGCTGAATGCCGAGCAAAAGGCCATTGACGAGACCTTTGACCAGCTGTATCAAAATATCAAGGATTATATTGAAAAAAACAAGCTGGAAGGGCAGCTCAGTGTCGAAAGAACTGATGAGGTAATTATACTTCGCTTTAACGAAATAGCACTCTTTGATTCTGGAAAGGCAAATATTCGTCCGGAGAGCGAGGAAACCCTCAGGCACATAATAAAAATTATTGACGAAAACATTTCATCAATTAAAATGGTGCATATTGAGGGCCATACGGATAACGTACCCATAAGAAACGCTATGTTTGAGGACAACTGGGACCTTTCGGTAAAGAGGGCCACCAATACCCTGCGGAAGGTTCTTGAATGGGGCATTATAGACGAAAAAATGTTATCGGCAGTGGGGTATGGGGAATATCAGCCCATTGCAACGAACGATACCCCTGAGGGCCGTCAGCTGAACAGAAGAGTGGACTTTGTTTTGGAAAAAGCGGAATTGAAATAGCGGAAGGGAAGCAGGTACAGTGGATAAGGCAAAGAAAAAACCGAACTTTATTATTATCATAATTGCCGTTTTGGCAATCGGTGTCGCGGTATATACGTTTTATTTTAGAAATGCGGGGGAAAGCACTCCGGAAGGGACGGTAGTAATTAGCTACGCGATTAAAGACTCTTTTGTCACCAACGTAAAGGGCAGCCAAAAGCTTTTCAAGGCCACCGTCGTGCTTGGCATTAACGACAAGAAGCTTTCGGAGTACCTTGATGAAAACCTGCCCGTAGTCCGGGATACCATACTGTTCATACTGAGAAATCTGTCTGAGGAAGATATTCTCAAGCAGGGGATCCAGGAGGAACTGCGCGTAACCATCTCGCAGGCGCTGAACGAGGCGCTGCAGATTGACGGCATCACAACCGTCTTTTTCAGCGACTTTGTAATGCAATGATGCCCGGCAGGCAGATTACATAAAAGGCAGGGCAAATTGAGCTTAAATCGAAACGTTAAGCGAGTGATTGAAATGAATGATATTTTGTCGCAGGCAGAAATAGACGAACTCATGAAGGCATTAATAGCTGGAGAAAGCGACGAGAGCCAGGAACATTCGGAAGATAACATTAAGATTTATGACTTCAGAACGGCCAACCGCTTTACAAAGGATCTGATACGGGCCATCAGCGTAATTTATAAAAACTTTGGACATCTGCTGTCGAATTACCTTATGGGCACCCTAAGGGCAAGCTGTGATGCGGAGATCCTGTCAATTGAAGAGTTATCTTTCAGCGAGTTTAACAATTCCGTGCCGTCTCCGGTTATTATAGGGATAGTCAACGTGACCCCCTTCAACGGCTCCGTAATCATGGAGATGAGCAAGGAAATAGCTTATTCGATTATCAGCAGGGTGCTGGGGGGAACGAAGGAAATTTCATCTGAGGGCAGGCAGTTTACTGAGATTGAATTGGCCATCATGGAGCGTGTCCTGTGGCAAATGCTGAAAAACCTGGATGAGGCGTGGTCGAAGGTAATGGACGTCAGATCAACCCTTGAAAAGGTTGAGACCAGCATGCAGTTTGCCCAGATTGTTGATTTGAACGAGCCGGTATTGCTGGTGACCATGAACATTACCATCGGAAACGAGAGCGGGCTTATAGGGTTTTGCCTGCCCCATCAAGCCATAGAGCCTTTAACAAAAAAGCTGACCACAAGAGTTTGGTACACCGGCAGCGCCAGAAAGGAAGTACAAAAAAATCCGAAGAACATGATGAATTCGATTGTAAGCTCCGCTATTACGGTGAGCACCACGTTTAATCCTACTGAAGCCTCCGTCAGAGACATAATGAGCCTCAAAGTGGGCGATGTAATTCAGCTTCAGCACAGGGTGGACGAGCCCGTTACGGTGATGTTTGAGCATATCCCAAAATTCCGTGCTTCGTTGGGCAAATATAAAAACAGTTGCGCAGTTAAAATTATAGATGTAATCAGAGGAGAGGAAGACCATGGGTAATTTATCTCAACATGAGATAGACGCTATGCTGCTGGGGGAACTTTCATCCGAAAACGGGGAAGGAAAAGTAGTTCTGGAAACGTCCGCCCCGGATGAAGGCCAGACGGAAAACTCCAATTACGTAGCACACGATGTGGAGAATCCCGATTTGGACGAGAGCTTTAAGGAAGATATTTCAACATATTTTAACGATTCTGAAATTGACGCCCTTGGGGAAGTTGGGAATATTTGCATAGGCACCTCCGCCACCATTATGTATAAACTACTTGGCCGGAAGGTGAGCATCACAACCCCACGCGTGGCTCTGTATAAATCGGAAAACGTCCTGGCCGCCTATAAATGCCCCTTTCTTGCAATAAGCGTGGAGTTTATCGAGGGACTGTACGGCAAAAACCTGCTGATATTAAAGGACTTTGACGCAGCCCTCATAACGGATTTGCTCATGGGTGGCGACGGAGATGTTGACCCCGACAACGTGGTTTTAAATGAGATTCACCTGAGCGCTATGAGCGAATTGATGAATCAAATGATGGGCTCGGCGGCCACCGCAATGAGCGATATGATGGGCGACCCGGTCAACATTTCACCTCCTCAGGTGTTCAGGATGGAGGCCGATGAGAATGTGGCAAAGTTCCTGGACGGAGCCACTCCCGTCGTCAAGGTCAGCTTTGACATGGAGATAGAGGGGCTGTTGAAAAGCAAGCTTCTCCAGATAATGCCCATAGACATGGCCAAGGACCTTATAGGCCTGCTTATGAATACCCATGTCCAAAGCGAACCCGAAATTCCAGAACCCGCCGCCCCAGTCAAGCCGGCTGCACCCCCGGCGGCAAGACCCGCCGCTTCTGCAAAAAGAAGTGCTACTCCAGCGGCGCCGCCGAAAGCAGCTCAGCCTCTCAAAGCCGTAAAGCCCGCAGTGTTCCAATCCTTTGACGAGCCTGAAAGACACGCTCCGGAAGAGGACGATAAGGACTCCAACTTCGACCTTATCAATGATATTCCCCTCCAGGTGACCGTGGAGCTTGGGAAATCGAAGAAAAGCCTTGGCGAAGTGCTTAATTTGGGTATCGGCTCCATAGTTGTCCTTGACAAATTGGCTGGCGAACTGGTTGACGTGATTGTCAACGGGAAGCGCATCGCCAAAGGCGAAGTTGTTGTCATAGATGAAAACTACGGGGTTCGCATAACGGAGCTTATAAAATAGGGGCCGTACCCGTTGGGCGTAAGGCAGGCACTTTGTTGCATGCCCTTATGCAATAGAATACTGTATTGCGAGTGATAACGTGTTCGAATGTATAGCTTGTCAGCCAATTTTCAATAAAAAAAAGGACATATACGGGTATGAGCTGCTATACAGGGCAGACGTGACCAGCGAAAAATACGATGCGGTAGACGGGAGTAGCGCAACCAGGGACGTATTGGTTACAGCTTTCAGCGATATCGGAATCGACAAAATCACCGGTGGGAAAAAAGCTTTTGTGAATTTTACATCCGAACTGATTTTGGAAGAGCTGCCCCATATTATTCCGAGCAGAATCCTTGTCGTGGAGCTGCTGGAAGACATTCAACCCACGGAGGAAATGCTGGCGGCTTGTGCAAAGCTTAAGGAACGGGGATACATCATTGCCCTTGATGACTTTATTTATACCGAAGGGTATGATCCCCTTATTGAGCTGGCAGACATTATCAAGGTAGACTTTCTCAATAGCGGCGAAGGGTATATCAGGCAGCTGGCCAAAAAAATACGAAACACTCCGGGCAAGGTGCTTCTTGCGGAAAAGATTGAGACGTACGAGGCCTTTGAACTGGCCCGGTCCCTTGGATTTACCCTGTTTCAGGGCTTCTTCTTCTGCAAGCCTACCATTGCCACATCCAGCCGTGTGGACGCCACGCGGCTGAGCAAGCTGCAGCTTCTCCGGAGTATTGCGGACCCTGAGATCAACTTTGCCGACCTGGCCGAAATAATCAAGAGGGACGTGGTGCTCTCTTACCGGCTTCTGAAAATAGTGAATTCGGCGTATTACGGACTGAACTATTCCGTCACCGGGATTCTGCACGCTCTGACCATATTGGGACTGAACGATATAAGGAAATGGGTCTCGCTTATCGTATTAAACCAGACAAGCAACAAGCCCAATGAACTTGTCCGCATGGCGCTCATAAGGGGAATTTTTATGGAGAGCCTGGCCAAGAGCATGCACAGACACAAAAGTGCGGAAAGCCATTTCCTTATAGGGCTGTTTTCCCTTGCCGACGTTATCATGGACGTCTCCATTGAAACCATCATGAAGGAAACGCATTTGAGCAAAGAGATCAGCGAACCCCTTCTCACCCAAAAAGGCGAAAAAGCGGAGCTGCTTAAGATTATCAAGCACATCGAAAAAGCCGAATGGGACGAGGCGGTGGAGATCTGCAACAAATATAATTTGGACAGCAATATGGTATACAAGCTTTACGTCGAAGCAATAATCAACGCAAACAAGCTTCTAAAATAGCCTGCAGGCGTCCAGACAGGGAGGATTTGCAATGTGGGACAATTTGTTTAATTCCGTCAACTTGCTGGGGAAAGGCATGGATGCGACCTGGCTCAGAAACGAGGTCATTAGCAACAATATAGCCAATGTGGACACCGTAGGATTTAAGGCCTCCTCCGTGCAGTTTGAGGAAATAATGGCCTCGGCGCTGGGAACCGGAGATTCCAAACTGGAAATGACCGCCACCCACGAGAAGCATATATCCAAGAGGCCGCCGAGAGTCGATGATGTGGAGCCGGTTGTGGTGAAAGACGAGTCCAGCTCCGTCCGGTACGACGAAAACAACGTTAACATAGAAAGCGAAATGGTAGCCCTTGCAAAGAATACCATTCACTACTATTCAATGGTTAACAAAATCAATTCGGAATTCAAAAAACTGGATATGGCAATCAATATCGACTGACCTGATATTCCCTGAAAGGAGCTGAAAAAATGGGATTTCTAAGCGGAATGGACATTAGCGCCTCCGGTATTAACGCCCAGCGCCTGCGTATGGACGTTATATCGGAGAACATAGCCAATATTGACACCACAAGGACGGAAGACGGCACTCCCTACACGAGAAAGTACGTAATTCTGGAGGAAAGAGAGCCCAATTTTTCCGACGTGTTGAAGAGCAAGTCCGACGAAGTCCGGGGCGGCGTCCGGGTTGCGGAAATCGGCCTCGACACAACGGACTACAAGCTAGTCTACGACCCCACTCACCCTGACGCCAATGAGGAGGGCTATGTGCAGATGCCTAATGTGGACCTTTCCCAAGAGATTGTCAACATGATTTCTGCATACCGCTCCTATGAGGCAAACGTTACGGCCTTTAACGCCTACAAGGATATGGCTATAAAATCTTTGGAAATTGGTACATGATTAATCTTTTGGTAAGGGGAGCTTGAAATGGCGGACATTAGCGTTTCTACAATAATAAACGGTTTAAGCAGCGTCTCGGGAGCTGCTCAGGGCGGCAGGACATTTCAGACGGAGCAGGGAAGCGACTTTGCCAGCGTCCTAAACAATGCCCTTGACAAGTACAGGGAGCTCAATACCGAGAACGATATTGCCACTTTAGACCTGCTAACGGGCAATACCGATAATCTTTCCGATATGCTGATTGCCACAAAGAAGGCTGAAATTGCCCTCAATCTTACTGTTCAAATCAGAAACAAGGCCATGGAGGCCTATAAGGAAGTAATGAATATGCAGGTGTAGGCCCATAGGGCGAAAGGCGGAGTGTCGTGGGTTTCTGGGACTATTTTAAGGAGATAGTAGCCATATGCGCGGTGATTGCCGCCGCATTGTATGTGACAAAGCTGGTGGCCAAAACCGGCGGCGGTACCCTGCGCAAAAATTCAAATATAAAACTCATTGCAGCCCTGCCTCTTGCAAGGGACAAGTCCGTAGTTGTGGTAGCCTTTGGGGAGAACGCCTATCTGCTGGGAGTCAGCAATCAGCATGTGGAAAGGCTGGACAAAATTCCCTTGTCAGAGATAGAGCTGAAAGAGGAGGCCCCGCCGGAGAAATTCGGCGCCTGCTTCAAGGACGAACTTATCTCACGGCTAAAAAACCTGGGAAGCAACCCTTCCGATCGCAAACCCTGATGCCGGATGCCTTTTATGAGGAAGTTTACGCATATAAAGCTTTGAAATGTGGTGGGCATTTGAATAGGTTGGATGAGATGAAAGACATGCCTATAAAGGGAGAAACTTCGGAAAAAACTCCCACAGCGGCAAAAAGGCTGAAAAAATATGCAAGAAGCGCCGCCGTGCTTCTTGGCTGCATAACTCTTCTGACGGCCGCGACTCCCGGAGCCGCCGCCGCGCCGCTGGATGCCGTAGAATCCCTTTTTTCGGGCGACTCCCAGGCAATCCAGATAATTGCGCTTTTGACCCTCATAACCCTGGTGCCGACGCTCCTCATCATGCTGACGGGCTTCACCAGGATTGTGATAACTCTCTCAATAGTGCGCAACGCCATCGGGCTTCAAAACATGCCGCCTAACACAGTTCTTATAGGTCTGGCCCTTTTCATTACATATTTTGTCATGAACCCTGTGTTTACAAGGATTCAAGATGTGGCATACGAGCCTTACGTCCAAAATGAAATAACCCTTGAAGAAGCTGTGGACGAGGCCATGGTGCCAATCAGGGAATTCATGTACGCCCAGACTTACGAAACGGACCTGGACTTTTTCGCAAATCTGGCCGGAATTGAGGAAGAAACAAAGCTGGAGGACCTGCCCCACAGGGTGGTTATAGCCGCCTTTGTCACCAGCGAGCTGAAACATGCCTTCGCTATTGGATTCTTTATATACGTGCCCTTCATTGTTATAGACATGATAGTTGCCAGCACCCTCATGGCCATGGGCATGATGATGCTGCCTCCGGCAATGATTTCCATGCCCTTTAAGATACTGCTTTTCGTGCTGGTTGACGGCTGGCAGCTTACCATAGGGGCAATTATCAGCAGCTTTGGGGCCTAGCGGCAGGAGGGGAGTTACATATGATTTCTCAGATTGAAATCCTTACGATTATGAAAAACGCGGTATATACCATTCTTATGGCGTCCCTGCCCATGCTGGGAATTGCCCTTGTGGTGGGCGTCATAATCTCCATTTTCCAGGCAACCACACAGATAAACGAGCAGACCCTGGCATTCGTGCCCAAAATCCTTGGCATACTCTTTGCCATTTTGCTCTTCGGCGGATTTATTCTCAGTACCGTGACGGACTTTACTACTGACCTGTTCGCTTCCATCAATTCGATGCTGAGGTAGGAAAAAGATGGGCTTTGCCGAAGTCAGCCAACATCTGGACTATGTATTCCTGTTTTTCCTCCGTGTGAGCGGGATTCTTATTTCAAGCCCCATCTTCGGACGCAGCAATATCCCCAATGGGTATAAGATAGGTTTTTGCATTGTTCTTACCGGGGTTTTTATTATGGGGCTGCCCGCGCCGGCTGTGTACCCATATTATGCCGGCCTGCTGGAATACATCCTTATATGTTTGAAGGAACTGCTTTTCGGCGCCGCCATGGGCTACGTCCTTACGGCCATGTTCAACATAACCATGACTGCCGGCAGCATTATCGACACCCAAATAGGCTTAAGCATGGCCAGCATTTACGACCCTCAGAACAACACCCATGCGCCCCTGTCCGGCGGCCTGCTGAATATCATGCTGCTTCTTCTGTTCTTTTCCGTGGACGGTCATTTGAAGCTCGTTGAGATTCTATACCGCACCATTGAGATAGTTCCCATCGGACAGGCAGTGGCGGCGCCCAGCATTGTGTGGGTTGCCGCGGAGGTAATGAGCCGCTCCTTTGTCCTGGCGGTTATGGTTTCAATGCCGGTTATGGCTGCCGGAATCTTCCTTGAGGTGGCTCTGGGGGTTATTGTAAGAACGGTGCCGCAGATGAACATGTTCGTGGTGGGTATTCCTCTCAAAGTATTGGTGGGAATAGTGACCCTGGGGCTGATGTTTACTGTGTTTGCAGACTTCAGTAAGAATATTTTCAATGAGGCCTTCAACTATATAGGCTTCATGTTTGATAATCTGATAAATGTCGGCTGACTGTCCGACTTCGGGGGGTGCTTTGTATGGCCAGGGGCAACGGCGGCGAAAAAACTGAAAAAGCATCCGCGAAAAAACGCAAGGACGTCAGGGAAAAGGGCGAGGTGCATAAGAGCGCCGACATGTGTTCGGCAATTTCCCTCTTTATTGTGTTCGGAGCCCTGAAAATTGGCCATCAGAGCTTTATACAGTCAATGCAGAAATTTACCTCCAACTATTTTTCCGTCTCCCTTGCCAAGGAGGCGCGGGTAATCACAGGGGATACGGCCTATATCCTCTATAAGAACATACTGTTTGAAGTGCTCCCCATTGTTTTGCCCCTAATGCTTGTGGCAATGCTGGGAGGCTCCATTGCACATCTGGTTCAAACCGGACCGCTTTTTACCACAAGCAAGCTGGCGCCAAGCTTCAGCAGAATAAACCCGATTGAAGGCTTCAGGCGGATTTTTTCCGCTGCGACTCTTGTGGAACTGCTGAAATCAATCCTTAAAACAGTAATCATAGGCTGGCTCATCTACAAGGATTTCCTTGATTGCATCAATGTTTTCCCCAGCCTTATATATGTAAACGTCGCCAAAGCGTTTTTAAAAGTCCTGTCAGCCTGCATTTCAATGGGTCTAAAGATCGGCATGGCGCTGGTAATCTATTCGGCGGCTGACGCCCTGTACCAATGGTGGAAATTTGAAAAAGAAATCATGATGACCAAGCAGGAGGTCAGGGAAGAAAACAGGATGATGGAGGGCGACCCCCAGGTAAAGGCGAGAATAAAGCAGCAGCAGCGCAAGATGAGCACAATGCGCATGATGAGAAGCGTGCCCGAGGCGGACGTGGTGGTTACGAACCCCACCCATCTTGCCGTTGCTCTGAGATATAAAGAAGACCAGGACAACGCCCCGGTGGTGGTTGCAAAAGGAAAGGACTTCCTGGCCGAGAGGATAAAAAAGGTGGCCAGGGAGCACAAAATCTCCATTGTGGAAAACAAGCCCGTGGCCCGGGCCCTTTACGAATCCTGCCGGGTGGGGGACGAGGTACCTCCCGAACTTTACCAGGCCATAGCGGATATTCTGATTTACGTCTACAGCATTAATGGCAAGATGAAAGGTAGCGGGCGATGAAAAAGTCGGACATTGCGGTCAGCATACTTATCCTTGGAATTATAATGATAATTATTCTTCCACTGCCCACGTGGTTGCTGGACGCCCTGCTTATATTAAAGATTTCTGTTTCACTTATTATAGTGCTTGCCACCCTGTACATAAAAAGCGCCCTTGAATTTTCCGTATTTCCCACCCTATTGCTGGTAACCACCCTTTTCAGGCTTACCCTGAACCTTGCTTCCGCAAAGCTGATACTGGGCAACGGGGGAGACGCGGGGCAGGTTATAAGCACCTTCGGCAACTTCGTTATAGGCGGAAACCTTGTGGTGGGCATTATAGCCTTTATAATAATCGTCGCTATACAGTTCATCGTCATCACAAAAGGTTCAGAGCGCGTATCAGAAGTCGCCGCCCGCTTTACCCTCGACGCCATGCCGGGTAAGCAGATGGCAATAGACGCGGACCTGAATACCGGGGTCATTGACGAGGCCACCGCAAAAAAACGCAGAAGCGAAGTGCAGCGGGAAGCGGATTTTTACGGCTCCATGGACGGCGCCAGCAAGTTTATCAAAGGAGATGCCATCATAGGCATAGTCATAACCCTTATAAACATTGTGGGCGGGCTTATCATCGGCATAACCATGGAGGGCATGGAACTCAACGAGGCCGTGCAGGTGTACACCCTTGCCACCGTCGGCAACGGACTGGTGACTCAGATTCCGGCATTGCTTATTTCCACTGCCACAGGTATTATAGTCACGAGGTCCGCCTCCGAGGGGAGTTTCGGTACGGATTTGTCGGGACAGCTTCTTGGAAACCCCGACCTGATGCTGGTTTGCGGCGCCATACTTTTTGTCTTGGCTTTAATCCCTGGATTTCCCAAGCTGCAGGTTCTGTTCATTGCGGCGGTTTTGCTTGGAGCGGGATATTACATGCGGAAAAAGGCCAAGGAAGTACAAGCCCCTGTCCAGGCAGATATGGCTGTGGAAGCTGCCGACGAAAAGCGGAAGCCTGAAAATGTTCTTAACCTGCTGCAGGTGGAGATGCTTGAGCTGGAGTTTGGCTACGGCATTGTGCCCTTGGTGGATAAGAGCCTGGGAGGCGACCTGCTGGATAGAGTAATAATGATACGCCGGCAGTGCGCTCTGGAACTGGGTATCATCCTGCCCTCCATACGCCTGCGCGACAATATCAGGCTGGGCACCAACGAATACAAGATCCTCATCAAGGGCGTTGAGGTGGCCCGGGGCGAGATTATGCCGGACCATTACCTGGCCATCAATTCCGACGGAGTGGAGGAGACCATCACTGGAATAGAGACGGTGGAACCTACCTTCGGCCTGCCAGCCCTGTGGATAACAAAAAAGCAGCGTGAAAAGGCGGAGTTGCTTGGCTATACCACCATAGACGCCCCCTCTGTAATCACCACGCATCTGATGGAGGTTATCAAAAGGCACAGCTACGAGCTGATGAACAGGCAGCAGGTCCAGATGCTTGTGGAGAACCTTTCAAAACAGCAGCCGGCTTTGGTGGAAGAAGTTATACCCAAGCTGTTTTCGTTAGGCGAAATACAGAAAGTTCTTGTCCGCCTGCTGAAGGAAAACGTCCCCATCAGGAATTTCGCCACAATAATTGAAACTCTTGCCGACTACGCCTCTGTTACCAGAAACCCGGATGAACTGACGGAATATGTAAGGCAAAATCTCAGCCGGGTCATTACTAATCGCTTCTTAAAGGGGGATGATGTGGCCGTCGTTGCCCTGGATGCCGAAATTGAACAGATGATAGTGGAGAAGACAAAGCGCCTTGAAACTGGCACGGTGACCGCACTGGAGCCCGCCCAGCTTCAAAAGATATTTAGGAACACAAAGGAAATCGTTGACAAAATGGCCATGCAAGGCAAGAGAGTTGTCATACTAACTGCCCCGGTTGTTAGACCCAGATTTAAAAAGATTATCGAGCAGGTTTTGCCGGATTTGGCAATCTTGTCATATGCGGAAGTGGAGCAAAGCGTGGAACTTCACATAAACAGCATTATCAAGATAGCTTAGTATCAAAATTCTGGGGTGAATATTGTGAATTTGGAAAGGGTTCTTAAAACGGGACACGAAGTACACCTCAAGGGAAGATGGGGAGACTACATTGCATCGGTTTATAAGGTAACAGGTAAAGATACACTCTCAATTTTGGTGGGCGGCAATAATTTCATGGTAGATAAAGGGGATAAATACTCGGTATCCTGCATCACCGATAGAGGGCTTATTATGTTTGAAGCCCACGTTGTTGATTATGACGACAGCGGCAAAAACACCATCGTTGAACTCCGGCTGGACGGGGAGTATTCGTGCCTGCAGAGGAGGGCGGCTTACCGGGTCCGGGAAAGGATAGAGGTGAACGCCCGCAAAAGGGCAGAGGGGCACAACCCCCCGGAAAAGTGGGTGAAGACCAACACCGTGGACATAAGCGAAACCGGCATACTATTGCGCTACCATGAATGGTGCCCGGAAGGGCAGGTTATGGAGTTTGTCATCAGAATAAAAATGTTCGACATCGACGAGACCTTCCCCGTAATAAGGGGCAGGGTGGTCAGGTGCATAGAGACCAACAAAAAGAAATGCAAATACCTTCTGGGGATAGCTTTCGAGAATCTGCCTGAAAAGTGCAGGGATGTGCTAATAAGGCTGGTCATATTGAGTCAGCGCAACCAGCTATCATATAGAAACTTAAAGGAGCATGGGCAGGATGAGCACGGGGGAGACGAGTAACGTTGACAACCTGTGGGAGGAGTATTTCAGAACAGGAAGCGCGGAAGTAAAAAATCAGATAATCTCCCATTATATTTATCTGGTGGCCATGGTCGTAAAGCGGCTTATGCCCCACTACAAGGATTACAGCGAAAAGGACGAATTAATGAGCTGCGGGGTCATCGGGCTGATAGACGCGGTCAACAAGTTTGACATGAACATGGGGGTAAAGTTCCAAACCTACGCGTCACTTAGAATACGCGGCGAAATCATAGATTACCTGAGGAAACAGGACTGGGCTCCCACAAGCCTGAGGAAAAAAATTAACAGCATACATCAGGCTTATGAAATTCTCGAAAAACAGCTAGGGCGCCTGCCAACCGATGAAGAAATTGCCAAATTCCTGGGGGAGCAGGTTTCCAGAGTGCGGAAGGTGCTGCAAAAGGCCCACATGTTCAACCTGATCCATTTTGAATCCATGCTCTATGAGAAAGAAACGGAAGAGCATTTCAGCAGTCCTCTGGATGACCCATATCATATAATAGAAAACAAATCCATGAAGAGCGCCTTAAGGGACCTTGTGGAATCCCTGCCTGAAAGGGAAAAAATGGTCATTACTCTTCATTATTACAAGGGCCTTACCATGAAGAGCATTGCCGAGATATTAAACATTTCGGAATCCAGGGTGTCCCAAATCCATTCCAAGGTGCTTATGGATATGAGAAAGGCTTTGGAAGCGTAGCAGTTATATTTAAAACGACGGAATAAGCTGTATACCAAACTGGAAAATTGTACAAATAGCAAAAAACATATTATTTTCTAAAAATAATAAAAATTCATCCGATATGTATGATATGAATGCATAAAGTCCGGTTATGCCCTTTCCTGAAAAACTGGATGTTATGTTTCTGTCATACCGAAAGGAGTATAGCAGATGATACGCGGATTATACACTTCGGCTACAGGAATGATGGTCCAGAGAAACAGGATGGATGTTCTTACGAACAACATTGTGAACATTGAAACCACAGGCTATAAAAAGGATACCCTGCTCACCACGCCCTTTGACGAGGTGATGTTGCAGAGGAAAAACGACCCCAACATCGACATCTACGGCGGGAACTTTGTTGGCCCCTACAGCTTTGGCACCCATGTGGACGAACTCATTACAAATTTTGTCCAGGGCAACCTGGAGCAGACAAGCAGAACCACGGACCTGGCCATTGCCGGTGAAGGATTCTTTGTTATTGAGACCCCGGCCGGAGAGCGCTATACCAGAGCGGGGAACTTCGCGGTGAATTCGGAAGGTTATCTGGTCACCGGGGACGGTAACTATGTGCTCGGAGAGAACGGGAGAATCTATGTTGGCTCCACTGATTTTAGCGTGTCTGTGGACGGAACCATAACCGGCGAATATGCGGAACCCAACAGGCTTCGCATAGTGACTTTCGAGGACACCGGCGTATTGCGCAAAGAAGGCAGCACTCTCTATTCAATCTACGGAGGCGCCCAGCCCGTGGAGGCCGAGGGCTACTCCGTCAGGCAGGGGATGCAGGAAAGCTCCAATGTGGACGCAGCCAGCGAGATGGTGGATCTTATCTCCCTATATCGGAAGTATGAGGCCAACCAGAGGGCTCTGAAGATGACGGACGAAACCCTTGGACTTGCGGTAAAACTAGGCAGCATCAACGGTTAAGCTTAGGCAGGGGGAGAGAATATGCAAGCTATATATACGGCCGCAACTGGTCTTAGAGCGCAGCAGAATAGGCTGGATACTATTTCTTCCAACATATCGAACGTAAATACGGCAGGCTATAAGTCAACCAGAGTTGACTTTAAGGACGCACTGTACACCCTGATGGAGAACCCCGTTGGCGACAGCATGGAATCTAACCTGCTTACAGGCAGCGGCGTTCTTTTGAACGCCACCACCACGGATTTTTCCGAAGGCAGGCTAGAGGTTACAAATTCAGTTCTGGACTTTGCCATAATAGGGGAGGGCTTTTTTACCCTTGAAAATCCTCAGGGTGAAATTCTCTACACCAGAAACGGCAGCTTTTCCCTTTCGGCAGAGGGGGATGTAAACTATCTGGTAAGCCCCCAGGGCTACTACGTTCTGGACAAGGACGGAAACCGGATTGCGCTGCCAAAGGATTTAAACGGCCTCAGCATTGAACGCGGGGCCACCCTCCGAAACGCAGACGGCGAGCTGGCCACACTGGGAATAGTGACCTTCCCCAACAATGATGGGCTGCTGGCCGTTGGGCAAACCTGCTACCAGCCTTCTGAGGCCTCAGGAGAACCTGCACCCTTGGAGGATGCCCGCGTCGACCAGGGAAAGATTGAAAGCTCCAATGTGGACCTGGCCCAGGAACTTACCCTGCTGATACGCTCCCAAAGGGCCTATTCGCTGGCCAGCAGGGCTTTGAAAACCGCGGACGATATGGACGGTTTGGCCAATAGCATTAGATAGGGTATTCATATTATTGTAGGAGGTGGCTGTGATGGCGCTGAGCAAGTGTCACTTTTGTGAGAAACCTTTCAATGATATGGGAACTGGAATATGCATTGAATGCATGAACAAGGTGGACCAGGATTTCATCAAGGTCAGAAAGTACATATATCAACACCCCGACAGCGCCGACTTTGTCTCTATTATAGAAAACACCGGCGTTTCGGAGCGGGAGCTGAATTATCTTATCGACCGTGGCAGAATACAAATACAGGGCAGGGCAGCCAAAGGGAATAAGTGCATAATCTGTGGTGCGGAAACTTCCAGCGGCTCCCTGTGCTCCCAGTGCAAAGCCGCCCTGTCGCCGGGTAAAGAGAGCGCCGGAAAAGCGCACTCAGGCAGAAAAGAACAAAAAATAAAGCCACTTCTGCACAACCAGAGAAGATTTTAGGCAATAAATTGCAAATCATAAGAGGTAAGTGTCATGAGAATAAATCCATTACATCAAAGTGAAGCGATTTCCAAATACAGCAACATTGTTAATAATACCAGGCCTCAAAACACCCAGCGGCCCGGAATTTCCGACAGTGTCGACCTGTCCCGGGAAGCTCAGAAGTTCTCCTCCCTCATTAAGGATGCCAAGGAAGCCATGAATAAAATAGGCCAGGACGAGGAAATCAAAGTGGCTGATATCATTAACTGGATTAAGAACGACTCCTATCAAGTTTCCGCCGAAGAGGTAGCTGATAGGATTCTAAAGGGTTTCCCGGACAGCATTTAGTTTGGAGGTATTCTTATGGTTGCCGTGACGGAAGCTTCCAAGGCTCTTTTCCAGGTGATGGAGGAAACCATAGACCTGGTAGACAAGCTGGTACAGTCGGCAGGCGAAAAGGAATCCCTTTTGCTGGCCGCTGATGTGGAGGGTCTCAGCGAAGTCCAGGAGAGAGAAGAAGAGCTGGTTTTAGCGCTGCAGGAAAAAGAAAAGGAAAGGATAGCAAAAGCTGATGCCCTCGCCGGTGCCCTGGGGATTTCCGAACGCGGCCTGAGACTGAAGGACCTTATATGCCGGATTGACGACCCGGACTGCAGCCGGCGTTTAAGGGAAACTGGGGACAAGCTGTCTAATGCCCTTGACAACCTGGCCGCTTCCAATTTAAAGGTCAGGGAGCTGCTGCACCAGCGGATTGACTATACTGATTTCATGCTTAATTTGCTCGTAAACCCCAAGAGCAGAATACATGCCTACGATATGCAGGGGAACATAGAGGAAAACGGTCAGGAACCAAGCCTGTTGGAGTATCACGCTTAAGATTGAGGTGAAAAGATGGCTTCCACTTTCGGAGGATTGGAAACGGCAAAATCAGGTCTTGTGGCGGCAAGGACGAGTATTGACGTTACGGGCCATAACATAGCAAATGCAAATACAGTCGGGTATACCCGCCAGCGGGTTTTAACTTCGGCAAGAGAACCTGGGCAGGGTACGTATTTAATCAGCCAGTTCTACAACAAGCGAGTGGGGCAGGGAGTTGACATACTGGAAATCCAGCAGCTCCGCAGCTCTTACCTGGACCAGCAGTACAGGATTCTGAACGGGGATTACATGTACAGCGACAAGAGGGTCCAGAGCCTCACGTATCTGGAGGGACTGTTTAACGAGCTGGACGAGGAAAGCGGGCTGACCACGTCCATTGAGAACTTTTACTCGGCTTTGAATGTCTTTTCCAGCGACACGTCCAGTCTGGAATACCGAACCAATGTCCAGCAGCAGGCCCTCGGCATGATACATAATTTCAACGTGGTATACGATGAAAT
Source organism: Oscillospiraceae bacterium (assembly GCA_050944015.1). GTDB lineage: Bacteria > Bacillota > Clostridia > Oscillospirales > Oscillospiraceae > DUOX01. The sequence continues at coordinate 38,700 of JBMNQG010000007.1, read as the reverse complement.
GAAGGACCTGTGGCACAACCAGAACGACAGCATCAGCGTTGCGGCCAACAGAATTAACGCCATTGCCAAAGAGCTGAAGTATTTGAACGAGGCCATCGCCAGCTACGAGCGCAGCGGGCAGCCTGCAAACGACCTCCGGGACGAGCGGAATCTGCTTCTGGACGAGCTGTCCGGTCTTGTTAATATCACATACGCCGTAAACTCAGACAACCCCAGCATGATCGACGTAAAAATTGGCGGTCTTTCGCTTGTGTCGGGCAGCACTTTTAATCAGATTGAAATAAACAGCCTGTCAAGCCGTATTGAAGAGATTAACGGTTTTGCAAAGGACATAGCGGATTTAAACAAAAAGCTTTTGGATGATAGCCTTACAGATCCTGAAAGAACAGCATTACAAGATGAAATACAGGAAAAAATAAACCAATTCAAAACTGCATTTGACAAATATGGAATTACTACCGCGGAAAATCCTCAAAACAGCATGCTGACGGATGTTTCCTTTAACGGAGTATTGCTTGTTTCCGGCAGCAATGTGTGCGATACCGTCGATACCCTGATTCAGTTCAATCGCAACTATCTTACCCTGTATGGAAACGAACTGAGCATTGAAGCCAAGACAGTAACGGGCGGCCAGCTTTATTCCCATATGGAGATGATTACGGGGGAAGAGGCCAACAGCCCCGGAATTCCCTACTACATGAAGCAGCTTAACCTGCTTGCTCAGGATATTGCCCGGACGATAAACGAAGTGCACAAAACAGGCTGGACTTATCCCTATGGAGGCAACGAGAGTACTGATAATATTAATTTCTTTTATGTGCCTTCAGACGGTGGTATGGAAAATTATGATTTAATTACCGCAGGCAATTTTGCGCTGGACGGCAAAATCTTGGAAAGCGCCTACAATATAGCTGGTTCCGCAAAAAAGGTGGACCTTAGCAGCGGTTCGACGGAAACGGGCAACAACGAGGTTGCACGGCGGCTTTTAAACACTATTAACGATGGTAATTTCTTCGGAAAGCTTAACAGCATAGTGGGACACCTGGCCATCGAAATAGATTCCAGCAGAAGCATATTAGATACCAGAGAATCGCTGATTAACAGTGTGGACAAACAGAGGATGTCCATATCCGGCGTGGACCTGGACGAGGAAGCCACAAACCTTATAGTTTTCCAGCAGACCTATGCGGCCTGCGCCCGTGTGGTTACTGCAATTGATGAAATGCTCAGCATCATGATAAACAACATGGGACGCGTGGGCCTGTAATATTTTCCATGTAACGTATAAAGGGGAGAGCCCGTATGAGAATCACAAATTCAATGATGGTAAGCCAGTTCCTGTACGATACAAACGGCAGCATGAGCCGTTTGAGCAAATACCAGAATCAGGTGACCTCCACCAAGAGGATTACCAATATTTCCGACGACCCGCTTGCCACCATTACCGCCCTCAGGGCAAGGAATAAACTGAGCAACCTTACCTACTATAAGAGCAATATTTCCGCGGCCGGCAGCTACCTTAAAGAGGCCGAGTCCTCAGTCAGCGAGCTTAACGAGATTATCAAAACCGTCTATGAGCAGGTGGTATCCGCCATCAGCGGCGGCAAAACCCAAGACGAACTGGACATAATTGCGGAAGAACTGGAAAACCTGAAAAACGAGGTGCTCGATATCGGAAACGCCACCATCGGCAACACTTATATTTTCGGCGGTTATAACTTTACCGGCAGCACCGATGGAACAGACAGGATAGCTCCTTTTAGGGTAGATGAGGCCACAGGGCATATTTTTTATAACGGAATCGATATTTCCATGTTCGCATGGAAAGATGAATTTTCTGCAAGTATTTCCCTGATGGGGAATGCGTTTAAAACGATAATAGAAGATGTTGACTCGCAGTTTTCTAAGGCGCCCTTGAGCGGATATGACAGTGGTGACAAATCCCAAAGGGATTACTTGGACCATTTTGTGAAAGAAAACCTGGGTGTACAGCTAAAAAATGCGTTGTCCCAACTGACCGCTTATGGAGAAAACCTGCTATATGCGGCAAAACAGTTTGGGGTCAGCGAGACCGAAACAGGGTATAAAGAAGTAGCCGAATTTGTTTCTGAACTGTCAAAACTAAATGAGCAGCTTGGGCTTGAGTTATCAAAGGAACTGCTTGGAGAAAAGCGCATAGCCGAGAACGACCCTGATATTATAAACGGCATAATTGATGATGACTATTGTCAGGAAAACGGCATTACCGTAATCACCGCCGAGGAGCGGAACAATTTCTTTAGCGTTGATGCATTCAGGAAAATATTAAAAGGCTATAATGATGAAAGCGGCACATACATTAAAGGTATTGTAGATTTCCTGAACGAACAGTTTGAAATTGTTGATGGCAAAGTAACCCCTAAAGAAGATAAAGCTATAACCAAGCTTGACGGCGCCATGGTATTGGCCGAAACGCCTGAAAAAGTTACGGAAATTGAAAATGCATATAAAAATGAGCAGTCCAAACAGGCGAAACTTCAAATCGGGGTCAGCCAGACGGTTGAGTTTACCCTCAACGGACTGGAACTCATGGGTACCGGAAAAGACAATATCTATCACATATTGGATAAATGCGTCAAAATGCTCAGGGGAGAACTGAACCCCGACGGGCTGAAAAACATGGTTACAACCCTTCAGAAAAAGCAGAGCGACATCCTCAATTCGCAGACCAAAATCGGGTCAATCCAGAACAAGCTTGAACTTATCAGCAGCCGCTATGATTCAAGCGAGATTAACTATACTGAAATGAGGTCGGAAGCCGAGGACGCCGACATGGCGGAGGCGATAATGAATTTCACCACGGCAAAAACTGTCTACAGCGCGGCCTTGGCCTCCGGCGCCAAAATGCTTCAAATCTCACTTATTGATTTTCTAAGATAACGCGGAAAACAATATGAAGTTACGGTGAGTTTGTATGAAAATAGCCAGGATTCAAATTGAACAGGAATTAGCCCAGCTGAAGATTGAAACTCAGATGGCCTCTCTTACCGTTGAAACGTCCAAAAGAGGCATGGACATTCAGCGGCAGCCTGCGCAGATGAATATCATACAACAAGCGCCTAAAATTGAGCTTGACATGCAGGAATTTCGCAACAATCTTGGTCTGAAAAGCAACAGGGCTTTAATGGAAGAGTATGTTGCCGAGGCTCATGCCAAAGCCCAGCAGGGCATCAGGCAGATAGCCAGAGACGGGGACTTTGTGGCCAGCATACCAACCAATACAAGCAACATTGCTGAGCTTGCCAGGACGAAAATGCTGAAGGTTCAGGAACCTGAAATGAACAGCGGTAAGGTCCCGCCTGGGGCCGTGGGGATGGAAGGTTTACCGGGCGAGTTTGATATTACCTGGTCCCCCCACGATGTGAAGATTGAGTGGAACAAGTATCAGGCCCCGGAGTTTACGGTGGAACCCAAAGCCGAGGTGTATGTGGAGTTGTCCCGCGAGCCCAGATTGGAGATTACCGTTGTGGAAGAGCATATTCCCCCTCAAAGAGGAAGAACAATTGATACCGAGGTATAACTGGAATACTGGAATGCGGACTGGGCTTTGCATTCGTGATAATAAAGGGTGAGGGTGCTATGAAGATAGAAACTGCCCATTTCGGCGTGGTCGAAATTGACGACAACAAAGTGCTGTTTTTCGAGAACGGTCTGCCCGGACTCGAAGACGACAAAAGGTTTGCGCTCCTTTCTAAAGAAGAGAGCCGGCCCATAAACTGGTTCCAATCTCTGGACCACAGGGAGATAGCCTTGCCTGTCATGGATCCCTTCCTGGTGTGCCCTGATTATGCCTTCGACATCCCCCAGGCGGATGTTAATGCTCTGGAAATAAAACAGGTAGACGACGTTTATGTTCTCAGCGTTCTGGTTATACCCAGAAGTGAAGGCATAACAATAAACCTGGCTGCGCCTATTGTGATTAACGTGCGAAACAACAGGGGAAAACAAATTATCCTGGACGACAAAAAGTATTCCGTGCGCGTACCCATTTCGGAGCTGCTGTCCAAAGCGGCGGAGGGTGGTAAATAATATGCTGGTGCTTACCAGAAAATCGAATGAAGGCATTTTAGTGGGCGATGACATAAAAGTCATTGTTATTGGCATTGAGGGAGACAGGGTTAAACTGGGAATTGAAGCACCGCAGAATATAAGGGTAATCCGGGAAGAGCTGATTATGGAGATAGGGAATGAAAACCGGATGGCCGCCCAGTCGGAATACAGGCCCTTGCCCCGGGCTTAGGAAGCATAAAGCGCTTGAAACCCCGGCTTCAAGCGCTTTAATAATTTTTATTCGGTTTTTCCGTCGGTGCAAAGCTGAATAAAGAGGCGCACCTGACGCTGTTCTTCCTCTATATTGACGCCGACCCTTCCAAGCCTGTCGCACAGGCCAAGGAGGGCCACCTCTTGTATATCGGTGTGCCGTTTCATTCCCTCCATGTCTTTGAAGGGCATATCCCTTACAACGAACAGTAAATGCATGTGGTATCTTACCAGATACGCCACCTTGTCTATGAAAACCTTATCCTCGGTAAACTCCTGCAGGAACCGCCTGGCCAGCTTTTCTCCAACCCCGTCGTGGTTGTATGCCGTTATTTTCCCCTTCCGTATTTTTGTGGTGTCGGGCTTTCCTATGTCGTGAAGGAGGGCGCTCCACATAAATGCCGAGGCGTCCGCGCTCAGATGTTTCCGCTTGGCCGCCTCGTCTACAACCAGAAGCGTATGGTTCCAGACGTTCCCCTCTGGATGATGGATGGGGGACTGCTCCGTGGAGCGAAGCCTGTGGAGCATGGAGAAAGGATACTGCCTGAATTCCGGCCTGTCGTAAACCGCGTTTAAATAAATTGAAGGCTTCTCATCGTGTAACAAATGAAAATCCAAATCTGAATACAGCTGCCGTAATATGTCCGTTTTGATTTGCTCCTTTTAGTTTTTATTTCAAATATAATAAAACCATACTGCAGGTATTTTTGCAATACGGTCTTATTATATAAGAAATTCCCTGTAATATCATATGGCCAAAAGTGTGAAGAAGGGAAATAAAAAAGGGGCGAGATTAAAGAAGGTGACGGCTAAGAGCCACCTACCTGTACCTCCATTATCTTTATTTCCTTATCTCTTGTTTCTGTCCTCCTGGCAGTATAGACTGTCAACGGCACGGGAGATGAACTCCTTGTTGGTCAACCCCGAGGGGGAGACGCAATAACGTATGGATTTTTCAACGTTCGTCTTTTTTGTGCCATGAATCTGCGCGATTTTTTCGTAAAGATCCCCAATTCTGTAAAGCAGCTGCGGGTTGTCCGCACCTATCTCCAATGCAGTCATCAGGTATCTAAACCCTGTGTTTGCATGTTTTATTCCCATAGAATCCAAGTATCGGTTTGCTTTCAACTTTTTTTCATCCATTCATCTCACTTCCATTCGTATTCTTTATAACTGATAACTGGCGTTTTGCCTTAAGAGATATGAAAAAGAGATTTGCCCCTTTGTTAGACTTATTTCTATTACTTAAATATTAATATCGGCATTTTTATTGTTAAAATTAGTTGTAATTTTTTACCTGTTTTTAACCGGCCGTAAAATATAGTTACGGATTTTACTGACACGGCCATGCCTTAAATGCATGAGGACTTGCAGCGGCGGAATAGAATAGACCATCGGGATCATCGAAACGCTTTTTTGCGTTTCGTGAAGGGAGGTCTGTTCTATGCTTTCAACCGCCTTTATGTTTCTGGTAAGCAGCGCCTTTTTAACGCTGCGCCTTGGGTCCAATCAGGGCTCCTTCCCCAGGCCCCTCAGCGCCGAGGAGGAAAAAAAATACGTGGAACTGTGCCTGAAGGGGGATGTGGAAGCCAGAAACAAGCTAATAGAGCATAATCTCCGCCTTGTAGCCCACATAATCAAGAAGTATTATACCCAAACCGGTGATGCGGACGACCTCATTTCAATAGGAACAATTGGCCTAATCAAAGGCATTTCAACTTACAGGCCGGATAAGGGAGTCAGGCTGGCCACCTACGCCTCCAAATGCATTGAGAACGAGATACTCATGTATTTCAGGGGAATTAGAAAAACATCCGGAGACCTTTCCCTTTCCGAGTCCATAGACATGGACGGGGATGGAAATAACCTGTCCCTTATGGACATCATTTCCCAGGAAGATGATTTGCTGGAGAAGGTAAGCCTTCAGGAAACCATCAAAAACCTCCGGCACTTTCTGGACTCGGTTCTGACGCCGCGGGAGGCGGATATTGTAAGGATGCGGTATGGCCTGGACGACGGCCCGCCCAAAACCCAAAGAGAGGTGGCGGAGATATGCGGGATAAGCCGCTCCTACGTTTCCCGCATTGAGAAAAAAGCCCTGGAAAAGCTGAAAGCAGCCTTTGAACAGGAATAAGGAGAGAAAAGGCGTCCCGCGCCTTTGTCAAGCTGGCTGCCCTGCGCCGTTCATGTGACCTGCCGCAAATCGGGACAAGCCTGCCTGAGATGCCGGTTTTCTTGAAAAATCAACACTATTGCTGAATATGTGAGAATATGTTATTATGTGGCAAGGGCGGTGAAAAATAATGAAAATTTTGCGATTTTTAGGCCGTATTCTGATAATTGTACTTATACTCTGCCTCATTGGATTAATATATTTGAGGAAAGCTCAGTCGGAGGCAGGGGAGATGACCGCTGTGCCGCAGACGGAGGACGTTACGCCCAGCCCGGCCCTCCAGCCTACGGAGTCTGAGCCGGGACAGGAAATAGGCCCCGAGACTGCGGATGCGGAGGAGACTGAACCTGAGCCGTCGGGACCTCCGCTGCCGGACATAGACCTGAACGACTGGATGTACAAGCTGGTCAACAGGGACCATCCTTTGAGCCGCAGCTTTGCTCCCAATGTGACCGAGCTGGAAGGCGGCAAATATTTCGACAGCAGGGCAGTCGAGTATCTGAAAGAGTTTATAGCGGCCGCCAGGGAGCAGGGGCTGGAAGTCTATCTCAGCGAAGGCTATCGTACATATTCTGCCCAGGAATACATCTTTAACGGCAAGGCCAGCCAGATATACTGGGGCGGCGGGACCTATGAAGAGGCCGTGGAAAAGGCCAAGGAAATAGTAGCCTTTCCCGGCACCAGCGAGCACCAACTGGGGCTCGCCGCAGATATAATGGATAAAAAATACACATACAAAGACCCGGACGTAATTGGCGAGACCGAGACTCTGAAGTGGATGAGAGAACACTGCGCGGAATATGGTTTCATTCTCAGGTATCCGAAGGATAAGGAGCATATAACCGGCTTTTCATATGAGCCCTGGCATTTCCGTTATGTGGGCAAAGAAGCCGCAGCCTATATAATGGAAACGAGTATATGTTTTGAGGAGTTTTTGGAGCTTTACTAATGACCGTCCGGGAGAAACGCAGTTTCGTACCGGGGTGAGAAAATGAAAGGAAAAAAAATAGCCGGACTGGCCTTGGCCGCGCTGCTTGTGTGCCTGTTTTTACTGGTTTACACAAGGGCGGGAGAAGAGGCCGTTTTGCCGGATAAACAGGAGTCCGCTTTGACGGAGACTCCCCAGCCCGTATCCAGCGACGTGCCGGCGCCGGAACTCACTCCGGAACCCAGTCCCGAACCTCCTCCCGCGCCAAGTCCGGAGCCGTCTCCGGAGCCTGAGCCGGACCTGCCGGATATTGACCTGGATTCCTGGGAATACCGCCTTGTGAACAAGGACAGCCTGCTGGAAAAGGATTACGAGTCGCCGCTTACGGAGCTGGAGGGCGGCCAATATTTTGACAGCCGCGCCGTGGACGCCCTCAAGGAGTTTATTGCGGCTGCCAGAAACGAGGGGCTGACTGTGATACTCAGGTCTTCCTACCGCTCATACGCGACTCAGGAATATCTTTTCAACAGGAAACTGGCCGAAAAGCAGCAGAGCGGCCTTCCATATGAGGAGGCCTACGCCGCCGCCAGCCGCATTGTCGCCGTTCCCGGCACCAGCGAGCACCAGCTTGGCCTGGCCTGCGACATAGTGGACGGTCACTACGAATATTTAAACGAATCCCTGGCGGAAACGAAGCTTCTTACCTGGATGAGGGAAAACTGCGCGAAATACGGCTTCATAGTCCGGTATCCGGAGGACAAGCAGGAGGTAACGGGCATTATGTACGAGCCCTGGCATTTCCGGTACGTTGGCAATGAAGCCGCCGAATACATCATGGAGCACGGCCTGTGCCTGGAGGAGTTTATAGATTTATACAGGAACCGATAAAAAACTAAGGCGGGGATTTCCCCGCCTATTTCTATTTTTAAGCTGGTTTTACTCCCAGGGCTGACGACACTTTTCAGCATTGAAAAATGTCCATTTTTCCGCCGCAGGAGCGTTTAGCGGAAACAGAGGCATGCACCTTTAAAGTCCGTTTTCCTCAATCCTGCACAATTTCCAATCCTACCGCACCGTTCTGCCAGCCCAGGGGGGGGAGATTCGCAAGAGGGGGGCGGCTTTGTAAGAGCCCCCCTCTTGTGCGGCTCTTTGGCTACTTTCTGCCCGAACAGAAAGTAGCCCCTCGGAGAGTACCCCGCCCCCGGCGGGGAAAATTTGTCCAGATAGAAAATACCCTGCCAGGAGGGGCGGCAAGCCTCAACCGGCAGGGCTAAAACTATATTTCCCTCATGGGCGGACCAGTAAATGTCAGAAGCCGGCCGCCAAGAAGGGCGGCCTCCTCCTCGGAGTGGGTGACGGCAATTACCGGAATTCCGTGATTTGAGATTATGGGGGCGATTTCCCCAATCAGAGAAGGGTCCATGCCCTTAAAGGGCTCGTCCAAAAGAAGCAGGCCGCATTTGAAGGCCAAAGCCCTTGCCAGCGCCACGCGCCTGCGCATTCCCCCTGACAGCTCGCGGGGATAGGCGTTTTCCTCCTCAGAGAGCCTCACCCGCCCAAGCCAGGCCCTTGCTTCTTCCATGCTGCCCGCCGCATGGGAGACGTTTTCCAGGGCCGTGCTCCAGGGCAGGAGACGGTCCTCCTGAAACATGATGCCCACCTTTTCGGGCAGGCCCGTTATTTCGCCGCTCACGGGCAGCGCCAGCCTCGCCAGGAGCCGGAGGAGGGTGGTCTTCCCGCAGCCGGAGGGCCCGCTGACGCAGGTTATTCCGCTGCCGGGCAGGGTCAGGGAGAAATCCTGAAAAACCGTCTTGTCTTCATAGGCGTAGCTTATATTCTTCAGCCTTATCATTGTCTCACCGTCCTCCGAATGGCGAGCCTGCACAGCTTTTCAAGCAGGAAGCTCAAAACCACAACCACCGCCGTCCAGGCAAAGAGGACGGGCGTCTCCAGGTATACCTTAGAATAATACAGCTCAGTGCCTACGGCGGAGCGGGGAAGGCAGAGCACTTCCGCCGCCACGCCGGACTTCCACGCCAGCCCCTGGGCCGTCAGGCAGGCGGAGGTGAAGGAGGGCAGCACGGAGGGAATATACACCAGCTTTACGGTTTTCAGCCTGCCGAAGTCATAAGCCCGGGCCATTTCAAGCAGCTCGCCGTCGGTTTCCCCTATGGCGGTGGACAGGGCCTCCCAAACTATAGGAATAACCATGAGCATGGAAATGAAGGCCGGGACCATAACCCGGGAAATCCACAGCAGCACCAGAATTATAAAAGAGGCCACCGGCGTCGCCCTCACCACCCGTATAACCGGGGATATAAGCGCGTCCGCCGCACGGGAAATGGCTGTGAGGACTGCAAGGCCGGCCCCAAGCACCACGCCTGAGGCAAAGCCGCAGAATATCCTCAGCAGGGAAAAGCCTGCCGAAATCCAGAATTGGCGCTCCTGGGCCAGCTCAAAAAGGGTGCGCAGGGTGGACAGCGGAGAGGGCAGAATAAGCTCCCTGTCCACCATCATTGCGGCGCATTGCCATACAACCAGCCAGAAAACTATTGGGCCCAGCGTGCGGGCAAGCTTATTTCGCTTCAAAGCCGGTATCACAGTAGAAGTCGTCACCTGGGACAGCACCTCCGATTGAAGAGGGGTCGCTGCCGTACAGCACTTCAAAGTATCCCTGTATGGCGGCCTTCATGTCGGGACCGTAGATATGGCAAAGGTTGCTGTAGGGCAGGGCCGCGTTTCCTATCGCCGCGCTGCCCACTATCTCATGCTTGGCCAGAAGCTCCCCAATATCCACGTTGCTCTCCCCGTAGGGAAGCATAAACTCCATAACGCCGGCCACCGAGTGGTAATAGCGCTCCAAGAACTCCCTTACGGCCTGGGGATGCTCCTCGTAAAACTCGGTGCGCACCGCCACGCAACCCATAATCAGCTCGCTGCCGGTGTTTAAAGCGTCCCACTCCTTGGTAAGGTCCAGGGCGTAGCGCACGCCGGAATTCTTCACTGTGACGCTGGTAGCGGCGGGTACGGGCAGCATGCACAGGTCTATTTCGCCGGAGGCCATAAGGGTGGCCAGCTCGTCGCTGTCCCGCCATTCGATGGTCACGTCAACGCCGGGCTCCAGGCTGTTTTCCCGCAGGATATAGTTCAGCACATATTCGGGGTTCGCAACCTGTCCCGTGGCGTATATGGTGCGCCCGGCAAGGTCTGAGACAGACTGGACGCTGTCGCCATTTTCAAGTATATAAAGCACGCCTTTGGTGTTGAGCATAAGCAGCTTCACGCCGCCTTTGGTCTTGTTGTAGAGGGTGGCGGCCACGTTGGTGGGGATTGCCGCAATATCCAGCTCCCCGTTGATGAGCAAGCTTGTAAACTCCGTGGGCGCGGCGCCTATGGTGACGTTGTAGTCGTATCCCTTTTCCTCAATGTCCTCAAGCAGGAATACCGCTCCCATGCCCGTGGGTCCTTTCAGGACTCCAAAATTGACGGGCACGGATTCGGAAGGCTCATTTCCGGCGGCGTCTTCTTCCGGGGGCGCGGCTGCGCCGTCGGCCGCGTCGGGGGCGGCGCCGTTTTGAGGGGCGGTTTCGGTTTTCCCGCAGGCGGCAAAAGCAAAAAGCATGGCTAGGAGCAGCGCCGCCGCCGGAAGTATGCGCGTTGTCTTTGAAAGCTTCATTGTATCATCTCCTTCAAAGCTTCAGGATTCGGTATGTGTATGACATGCCCGTTTCTTTTGATATGGCCGCTTTTCTCCAGGGATTCCAGGGCCCGGTACAGGGAAGCGCGGCCCAGGCCAAGCTCCTCCGCCAGGCGGGAGTAACTGGGTATCTCGACTTCGCCGCCGGAACCGGAAAGGTAGATGGCCAGGGTTTCCTCCGCAGTGCCAGCCGCCAGGCCGCTGATTTTCCGGTTTAGAAACCGCACCCTGCCCGAGAGGAAGCGTATATAGTTTTCCGCCAGGGTGAAATCCTCCGCCATGGCCCGGCGCAGCAGGTCTTGGGATATGAAAAGCACGCGGCAGGGGCCCTTTGCCGTAAGGGTGGTGACATAGTCCCTCTCCTCGGTAAACAGGCCGGCCGCGCCGAAAATATCCCCAGGCCCCAGCTCACGCATTACCAGATTCCTGGAGCCTGAAGGGCTGGACACCAGCACGGAGCCGGATAGCACAAGCCCCAGGCTGGGGGAATGGTGCTCCCGGTCAAAAATAACTTCGCCCTTCCTGTACCGGCGAAGCTGCACCCCCTCCCCCTCAAGAAAGCTGTCCACTCTTTCCTGAGGGATGTTTTCAAAGAGGAAACAGGTGTAAACCAGCTCGGCGTCCTTTTGACGAAGGCCCTTCATCCATACCTAACCCCTTAAATCTGTCTCATTTGATACATAATTCATATTAGCACGGCAGTTTTTATTTGTCAATATTATGCACGGCTTTTTTGTAGTTGCCACTTTCCATGTACTTACAGTTGTGATAAATGCTGTAAGCAAGTTCGGTTTAACAGCCGTCAAGGGGGGAAAACCTATGCCGGATACGCCGTACAGCGCATATAATGCATATATGACAGCCAGAAAGCAGGGGCGCAAATATCTCTCCGATAATTCCCACCGGGAAAACCGGGGCTATCTGCCGTCCCTGGAGGGCGGCTCGAAGAGCATTGAAATCATGGGCGAGATAAACCTCGGGCTTTATGACCGCACGCAATTATCAGGACGGGCTCACCAGCGACGTGAACGCCTTCGCCCTGGGCGCCCGCCTGGTGAATCCCCGGGCGGAGGTCATGAATTACCTGCTGCAGGAGCCGGACAATTACCACGAGCAGAACAACGCCTGCTATGAGTTTTCCCGTTTCGGCGCGGATGTGGCCCTGGTGCAGCAGTCCTTTTCAAACCCTCTCTCCCGGAAAGCCTTTCCGGGCATATTCGCCCAGCTCTACCTGCTGCACCATAAATACGGTTATCCCGACGAGTGCCTGGGGGCCGCCTCCTGCGACTGGTTCGTGTTCTACGGTCGGGTCGTGGAGGGTATCTTCAGCGGGGAGGGCACCTTCGCAGGCTCCGGGGCCGGCGGCGAGTCCATCCACTTCGGCTGGGGAATAAACACCGGGCTTGTGGACGTGTACGGAACGGCGAAAAGAAAGAACTCCTGATGAAACTTGAGAAGGCGCTGGAGGAAGGGAACATAGCCCTGGAGTTGATAGTCAGGGCGAGAAAAAGGCTTGTGGCAGTGGATGTTGTCAGCTTCTTTGCAATGCTGCCGCTTATAGGTATTCCTTTCGGCTTTTTGAGGACCAAGCTGCTCAGCGACATCAGCCGGATGGCCGACAGGGTAAAGGAATATGCCAAGGTTTTAAATGAACTGGAAATTGAGCCGTATATCCACGGCACCAGATATGTTTCACGTGAAACATGCGGAATGCTGATGGATTACGCCACGCCCAACGTCTCACCCGCGTATTATGTTGGAAGAACTCACGAACAATATAAGGAGATGCAGAGGAAAATCAGCCGTATTGGAGCTGCTGGAGAAGAAAAAGCTGCAGCCGGAAGCTGGCTGACGAGAAGGCTCCCAGGCATAATTTGCCGGGAGTCGTTTTAAGGAAGCGGCGGGAGAACAAGATTAATAACACGGAAAATTGGAGACCATAATTCTTGAGAAACGAGCCCTCCCGCGAAAACTACTGGAAAAGCCCTTGCAATTAGCTGTAAACAGTGGTATAATCTCACTTAGCAGAGGTTGAAGTAGTTGAGTGGGCGTTTCTCCCACTTTTTTTGTTGAGCAGTTTTAAAGTGTAAGAATATGGAAAAAAGGTGAAAAATGAACAAGGTTGCTGCAATTGTTTCTGAGCTTGCACAGCCCGTGGTGGAAAAGCACGGGTGCCAGCTTTGGGATGTGGAATACGTAAAAGAGGCTGGAACCTGGTATCTCCGGGTATACATTGACAAGGCTGACGGCGTCGGAATCGATGATTGCGAGGCCATCAGCCGGGAACTTGACGTCATACTGGACGAGGTGGACCCGATACCGGGCAGCTATGTTTTTGAGGTTTCCTCTGCCGGAGCGGAGCGGGCGCTGAAGCGCCCGTCGGACTTTGAGCTCTGCATGGGCAGGACCGTGGAGGTCAAGCTGTACAAGGCAGAGGATGGGAAAAAGTCTTTTGTGGGAACCCTGTCCGGATACTACCAGGGGGACGTGACCCTGGAGGTTGACGGCGTGTCCCGCACTTTCAAAAAGGAACAAATCGCCCAAGTGAGGCTTCGTATAATATGGTAGTTAAGGAGCAGGAAAAATGAACGCTGATTTTTTCGCCGCCATTGAAGATTTGGAACGTGAAAAGGGGATTCCCCGCCAGTACATGCACGAAAAGATTCAACAGGCCTTTGTGGCGGCGTTTAGAAAGATTAGTCCCGAATGCGCCGACAATGTAGTTGTTGTTATGGACGAGGACAAGAAAAAAATCGAAATGTTCCTCAAGAAGACCGTAGTGGATGAAGTGCAGAACCCCAACCTGGAAATACTGCTGGAGGACGCCAAAAACTATTCCAAGCGGGCCAAGGTGGGGGATGTGATCCACATACCGGTGGAGACGAAAAAGTTCGGCCGCATTGCCACCCAGGCCGCGAAACAGGTCATCATTCAGGGCATTCGCGAGGCCGAGCGGGGTATAATATACCAGGAATTTACATCCAAGGAGCATGAAATCCTCACCGGCGTGGTCTCCCGCATTGACCCGCGCACGGGCAACGTTTTGATAAAAATCAGCTCCAATTCGGAGTTTACCGAGGCCCTGCTTACCGCCAACGAGCGCATCAAGACGGAGGTCCTTAAAGAGGGAGACAGGATAAAGGTCTACGTGGTGGAAGTGCGGAATACCCCCCGCGGACCCCAGGTGCTTATTTCCCGGACCCACCCCGGTCTGGTCAAGCGGCTTTTTGAGCTGGAGGTTCCGGAGATATTCGACGGAGTCGTTGAAATAAAGAGCATAGCGCGGGAGGCGGGCAGCCGCACCAAGATGGCTGTATGGTCCAACGACCCCGACGTGGACCCCATAGGCGCCTGCGTTGGCCCCAAGGGAGGCCGCGTCTCCAGCATTGTGGAGGAACTGGGGGGCGAGAAGATAGACATCGTCAAATACAGCGAGTATCCCGAGGAATTCATCTCCGCCGCCCTATCCCCCTCGGAAGTGATAGAGGTTAAAATCCTGGAGGACGGCAGAAGCTGCAGGGTGATAGTGCCGAACAGCCAGCTGTCCCTTGCCATCGGCAAGGAGGGACAGAACGCCAGGCTTGCCGCGAAGCTGACCGGCTACAAGATAGACATCAAGCCTCTCAGCGAGGCGTACTAATCCCCACTTGAAAAAGGAGGGCCGCCTGTTATGCCGAAAAGAACACCTCTCCGCCAGTGCACGGGCTGCCGGGAAATGAAGCCAAAACGGGAGCTCATCCGTGTGGTCAGGTCCCCTCAGAACGAGATATCCCTGGACTTCAGGGGAAAGGCCCCGGGCAGGGGAGCCTATGTCTGCCCCAACATGGACTGCCTGAAAAAGGCCATCAAGTCCAAGGCCCTTGAACGGGCTTTCAACACAAAAATCCCCGACGAGATTTATGAGCAGCTGGCAGAGCAGATGGAGACGGAAAATGGATAGGGCCCTGAGCTACCTGGGTCTGGCCCAAAAAGCCGGCCTGCTGGAGGCCGGGGAGGAAAGCGCAGGCGCGGCGGCCAGAAGGGGGAAGGCGAAGCTCCTGCTTCTGGCGGCGGACGCCTCCGACAACGCAAGGCGCCGGGCGGAGGGCTTCGTTTACGGGAGGAAAATACCGCTGGCGAGGCTGCCCTTCACCAAGGAACAGATTTCCGCGGCGACGGGAAGGCCGGGGTGCTCCATGGTGGCCCTGACGGACACTGGCCTTGCCAGCAGCATAATGAAAACCCTGGCGGAAGCTTCGCCGGATGAATACGGCGCGATTGCTGAGGAACTGCGCCTGAAAAATGAAACGGCAGCCCGCCGCAGGCGGGAGGCCGCCGCCCATCAGAGGAATAAAAGACTGGGTAAAAAGAGGGCGGAGCGTAAGACAGACGGCGGCAAGTGATTGCCCGGCCACCAGAGCGTGCTTTATTCGCAAGGCTGCACCGGCGCGCCCGCCAAGGAAAACAACCAAGCATGGCTGAATATTCGCCCCCGCGGCGGGTTCGTTTCCCAGCGCCATGGTTTCAGAGGAGGAAGAAAGTATGAGCACTCTAATTAAATACAGGGTTCATGAGGTGGCGAAAGATTTGAAAACCACATCCAAGGTCATTTCACAGATCTTGGCCGAGTACGCCACTGCGCCCAAAAACCACATGCAGGTGCTGAATCCTGAGGAGTTGGATATCATTTTCGAGTATCTGACTCAGCATAACCAGGTGCAGAGCATTGCGGAAATATTTGAAGAGGCGGCCGAGGCCCCCAAAAAGGAGGAGCAGGAGAAGGCCGCGCAAAAAGCCGCCCCCGAGAGCAAGCGGGAGCCGCAGGCGCCGAAGGAGGCCGCCCCTGCCGAACAGGCGGCCAGGGGCAGGGAGTCCCAGAACAAGGAAAAGCAGCCTTTGCCTCGAAGGGTGCCCGAAAGAAGGGTCATAGACACCCGCGGCGCCATGGTCAACATTGCCAAGTATGACCAGCACCTGGAGGACCTGGTGCCGGAAAAGGCCCAGAAGATGAAGCGCGGCAGGGAGAAGTTCTCAAAGAGCAAAGCGAAGCAGCAGGCCGCCGCGGCCAGCCTGAAGCGCAGACAGGAGGAGAGGGAAAAGCTGCAGCGCCTCCAGCTGGAGATTGCAAAAAAGACCCCCGTAAAGGTTCTGATACCCGACGAGATAAACGTGGGAGAGCTTGCCAGCCGCATGAAGAAGACGGGAGCCGAGGTAGTGCGCCAGCTTGTCAAAATGGGCGTCATGGCCTCCCTGGCCGACGTGATAGATTACGATACCGCCGCCCTGGTGGCCTTGGAGTTCGGCTGCAAGGTGGAGAAGGAAGTAGTTGTCTCCGTTGAGGAGCGGCTTATAGACGACCATGAGGACAGGCCGGAGGATCTGGTGCCTCGCGCGCCGGTGGTTGTGGTCATGGGCCACGTGGACCACGGCAAAACCTCTCTTCTGGACAGAATACGCAGGACAAATGTGGCCGCCAGCGAGGCCGGCGGCATTACTCAGCACATAGGCGCCTATAGCGTGGAGATAAACGGCAATCCCATAACCTTCTTGGACACCCCGGGGCACGAGGCCTTTACGGCAATGCGGGCAAGGGGCGCCAGGGTCACGGATATCGCCATCCTGGTAGTCGCCGCCGACGACGGCATCATGCCCCAGACTGTGGAATCCATAAATCACGCCAAGGTGGCGGATATACCCATAGTTGTGGCCATAAACAAGATAGACGTGCCGGGCGCGAACCCGGAGCGCATAAAACAGCAGCTTACCGAACACGGCCTTATAGCGGAGGAATGGGGCGGAGACACCATCATCTGCAACATTTCGGCGAAAACTGGCGAGGGCATTGACAATCTCCTTGAAATGCTCATACTTACCGCCGAGATGCAGGAGCTGAAGGCCAACCCCAACCGGTCCGCCAAGGGCACCGTTATCGAAGCCCGCCTTGACAAGGGCCGCGGCCCCGTAATGAGCGTTATCGTGCAAAACGGCACTCTCAGGCAGGGAGACATTATTATTGCCGGGACCGCCGTGGGCCATGTCCGCACCATGGTGGACGACAAGGGCCGCCAGGTGAAAACCGCCGGGCCTTCCATGCCGGTGGAGATTACGGGCATGGACGACGTGCCTGCGGCCGGCGAGACCTTCCATGTGGTGGACGACGAGCGGATGGCCAGGGAGCTGGCCGAGGAGCGCAGGCACAAGCAGAAGCAGGCAGCCTTCAGCAACTTCAAGAAAGTCTCGCTGGAGGACCTGTTCTCCCGCATACAGCAGGGCGAAATCAAGGACTTCAACGTAATCGTCAAAGCCGACGTGCAGGGCTCCGCCGAGGCCATTAAGAACTCCCTTGAAAAGCTCTCCAACGAGGAGGTCCGGGTCAGGGTAATCCACTCAGGCGTGGGCGCCATCAGCGAATCCGACGTGATGCTGGCAGATACAAGCGGGGCCGTGATTGTAGGCTTTAACGTGCGCCCGGACAACGCGGCCCGGGAAAGCGCCGCCAGGGCCAACGTGGACATACGCCTGTACCGGGTGATTTACGACTGCATAAACGAAATAGAAGCCGCAATGAAGGGCATACTGGCTCCGAAATTCAAGGAGGTTGTCATTGGGCATGCCGAGGTGCGCAAGATTTACAAGGTGTCCAAGGTGGGCACAATCTGCGGCTGCTACGTGCAGGAGGGCAAGATTATGCGTAACAGCAGGGTCCGGGTAGTCCGTGACGGCATCGTGGTGCACGAGGGCGAACTGGCCTCCCTGCGGCGCTTTAAGGACGACGTCAAGGAGGTCGTCCAGAACTACGAGTGCGGCATGCAGATTGAAAACTTTAACGACGTTAAGGAAGGCGACATCATAGAAGCCTTCGTTATGGAAAAGGTTGAAGAATAAACGCCATTCCGCGCCAGAAACGTGGTGATTGCTATGAAACCCAACTCATCCGGCAAGATGAACCGCATAAACGACGAAATACAAATAGCCCTTTCCACGCTCCTGCGCTCCATTAAGGACCCGAGAGTGCAGCAGGGAATGATAAGCGTGGTCGGGGTGGATACCACGACGGATCTCAGATACTGCAGGGTGTACCTCAGCGTGATGGGGCTGAAAGACGAAAAGGAGTTCAAAAAGGGCCTGAAATCCGCTTCGGGATGGCTCAGAAGGGAGCTGGGCAGGGCGGTGAGTCTGCGCTACACTCCCGAACTGATTTTCGAGCTGGACCATTCCATTGAGCATGGGGCCCGCATCAACAGGCTGATAAACGAACTTGGCATGTCTTCTGAGGAGGGCGAAGATGAACAGTCATGAGTGTGCCGCCCTTCTGCGTGAGCAGGACAATATTCTGCTGATTACACACCGGCGGCCAGATGGAGACACGTTGGGCAGCGCAGCCGCCCTCTGCCACGCCCTGAGAAGGATTGGCAAGATCGCCCATATGTTCCCCAATCCCCAAATAACGGAAAACTACATTCAGTTTATGAAGCCCTACCTGGCTCCCGAAGGGTTTGTGCCTTCCTATGTGGTGGCGGTGGATACCGCCGACACGGGGCTTTTTCCGGAAGGGTTCCAGGGCAATGTGGATTTATGCATAGACCATCATCCCACCAACACGTATTACGCGGCCAATAGTTTTGTCCGCCCTGAGGTGGCTTCCTGCGGGGAGCTGGTGCTGGAAATAATCAAGGCCCTTTGCGGCGGACTGGATGAGGAGGAGGCAAACCTGACCTATATTGCCGTATCCACGGATACGGGCTGCTTCTGTTACGGCAATACCACCTCCGACACCCACAGGGCCGCGGCGGAGCTTATCGACTACGGGGCCAACAACAAGTTTTTGAACAAGGCCATTTTCCGCACCTTTTCCGCAGCCCGGCTGGCCCTGGAAGGGATGATATATACGGGCATGACCACGCACAGGGACGGAAAGGTGGCCATAGCCATTGTCACCCTCGACATGATGGAAAAGGCCGGCGCCAATGAGAACGACTGCGAGGACATAGCCTCCCTGCCCGGCAAGATAAGAGGGGCGGAGGTCAGCATTACCATCCGGGAGATTCCGTCCGGCCCATGCAAGGTCTCCGTGCGCACCACAGGCACCCTGGACGCCGCCAAGCTTTGCGCAAAATTTGGCGGCGGCGGCCACGCCATGGCGGCGGGCTGCAATATGGACTGCACTCCCGATGAAGCGAGGGAAATACTCCTTAAAGCCATAAACGAGGAATGGAAATGAACGGCATCTTACTGATAGACAAGCCCCAGGGCTGGACCAGCCACGACGTTGTGGCAAAGCTCCGAGGCTTGCTGGGTCAGCGTCGCATAGGACATTCCGGCACCCTGGACCCAATGGCTACCGGTTTGTTGGTAGTGTTTTTGGGGAGGGCCACCAGAGCGGTGGAATTTGCCGAAGCTCAGGAGAAGGAATATATTGCAGGTTTGCGCCTGGGACTGGTTACGGATACTCAGGATATCACAGGCAAGGTTCTCGAAAGGCATGTTGCTGATGTGAGTCCTCAGGAACTGGAATCGGTCCTTGACAATTTTAGGGGCGATTTAATGCAGCTTCCGCCCATGTATTCCGCGGTAAAAATCGGCGGCAAAAGACTTTACCAGCTTGCCCGGAAGGGGCATGAGGTGGAGCGAAAACCCAGGCCGGTACACATAAGCCGCCTGGAAATAATAGGGGAGATAGAAGGGGGATACGCCCTTCGGGTCCGCTGCTCCAAGGGGACCTATATCCGGACCCTTTGCCACGACATAGGGCAGGCCCTGGGCTGCGGCGGGGCCATGTCCAGTTTGAGGCGCGTGGCGGCGGGGGGCTTCCGGTGCGAGGATGCCTATGCCATTGAGGATGTGGAAAAAGCCGTTGCGTCCGGAACCATGCAGGAGCTGATTCTTCCCGTGGACAGGCTTTTCATGAATTTCCCCGCCGTAACGGTGGATTATTCCGCAGAGCAAAAATGCCGCTGCGGAGCGGCGTTCCAAACCCAGCAGCCCGACGGCGAATACAGGGTTTATTCGAAAGAGGGCGAGTTTTTAATGCTGGGTCAGGCGCGAGGCGGCAGGATGAGCACTATAAAGAGCTTTTTTGAAGTCTAGGGCAGCTGGGGTCTGCTCCCGTCATATTAGGTTTTGAGCTGCTGTTTATAGATAAAAAACAACCAAGAGGTATTCGCATGACAGAAGAAAAAACGGTTATTGCACTGGGCTTTTTTGACGGCGTGCATTTTGGGCACGCGGCTTTGATAAACAAAACATGCGCTCGTGCAGCAGAAATGGGGGCGTCTTCGGCAGTATTGACCTTTGATGTTCACCCTGAACAACTTATCAAAGGGGTCGAAGTCCCTCTGATAAACAACGCTGCGGGACGGGCCGATATTATCCGCAGGCTTTTCGACGTGGATAAAATTGTCTCCGTCCACTTTGACGAGGAGACCATGCACACGCCTTGGAAAGACTTCATACGCTCCCTTGTAATCGGGCTGGGTGCCGCCCACCTAGTGATGGGCCACGATTTCCGCTGCGGCTACAGGGGAGAGGGAACATCAGAGCGTATTGCGGAGTATTGCAGGGAGCTGGGGCTGGGCTACGACGTGATTCCGGCGGTAAAGCTGGACGGCATTGTCATCAGCTCCACGCATATCCGCAAACTCATAGCCGAAGGCGATATCAGGCGTGCCAACGAATTTTTGGGGCATCCCCATATTCTTATAGATACTGTGCGGGACGGCGGCAAACTGGGCAGAAACCTGGGCACCCCCACTATAAATATGGAAATACCCAAGGGCGTGGTCGTTCCCCGGCACGGGGTATACGCCACGAAGGTTTTCTTCAATGACAGCGAGCATATAGCGGTCACCAACGTTGGAGTTAAACCTACCGTAAATTCCGACAACAAGGTGACGGTGGAGACCCATATTCTCGATTTTGAAGGGGACCTTTACGGCTGTCCTATAAGATTGGAGTTTTACGAATTCCTCCGGCCCGAGCAAAGGTTTGAAAACCTGGAAGAGTTGAAAGCCCAGATCGCAAGAGACATTGATTCCGCCCGGTCATTCTTCGAAAACGATTAAAAATAAACTAGAAAAAATAAGCGCCTGACTTATGCTCAGGCGCTTATTTTTTAAATTCTGCTTTATTTCCGGCAAAAATTCATTCCTGCCGGGGGCGGCACTTTTCCTCGTGAAAAAGTACCCAAAACACGCTTAAGGGCTACGCCCTTAAGAATCCCATGAGAAAAAAGGATGCTTCGCTTTGTTTCCCGCCGGCGTCAAGTGCCGGAAAATACGGCCGCACGACTTCGTGTGTGCGCCTGTACCGACCAAGCTCTTGTGAGAGATAGTTCCAAAACTACCGCCGCAGGAGCGTTTAGCGGAAACAAATGGATGCATCTTTAAAGTCAGTTCTCCTTGGTTTTGCGACAGATATAACAGCGAGGCAGCGCCCTCCGACCAAGTGGGGGAGATTCACAAGAGGGGGGCGGCTTTGTTAAAGCCCCCCTCTTGCGCGGCTCTTTGGCTACTTTCTGGCCGAACAGAAAGTAGCCCGGCCCGGAGGGCAACGTGCCGCACCCGGCAGGGGTAAATTACGGCGAAACAGAAAGTAGCCCCTCGGAGAGAAAAAGTACCCCCGTCAGGAAATAATCGAACAGAAGCAGCCTCGGAGGGGAGGGTATGGATTAAACCGCTGAAGTCCCACTAAAATAGATTAAAAAACATTCACCGGGCAATAATGCCCGGTGTTCTTAGTTATGCAGCTTTTTCAGAGCCTCAACGATATCCTCGAAGGCCATTCCGCGGGAGGCCTTCACCAAAACGGTGTCTCCCGACATTATAAGGGAGGGCAGCTCGCTTATAAGCTCCTCCTTACTGTAATAGTGCCGCACCTCGCAGCCCTGCTCCAGGGCGCCGCAGCAAATGTTTTCGGCCTCCGGCCCGCAGGTGATTACCAGCGAAACCCCGTTTTTCGCCGCAAAAACGCCCAAATCAAAGTGAAACCTGCCCGAGTTTTCCCCCAGCTCCAGCATGTCGCCCAGAATGCACACCCGGCGGCCCTTCATGGTGGCAAGGGACCTGATGGCCGAGGCCGTGGAGCTGGGATTCGCATTATAGCAGTCGTCGATTATGGTAATATTTCCGGTATCAAAAACAGCCGAGCGCCTGCCCACCGTTTTATATGCGGCGATTCCTGCGGCTATCTCCTCGTCCGTCAGGCCCATTTGGAGGCCCACAGCCGCCCCCGCCGCCGCGGCGGACACCATGTGGAGACCGAAAGCAGGGATTTTTACGGTAAAGCGCCGGGAGCCGCTGACTATGATGCAAGTCATGCCATCAAGGCCGAGAATTTGGACGTCTTCGGCCCGCACGTGGCAGGAAGGGACCGTGCCGAAGCTTATCTTTTTCTGGGCGCATTCCAGGGACCGGAGCATGTCGTCGTCGCCGTTTGTAAACACGACCCCGTCCGGAGGCATGCCCTCCAGTATCTCGGCCTTTGCCCGGAGCACTCCCTGCCTGTCGTGCAAAAACTCCAGGTGGGCATAGCCGATAACGGTGAAAACCGCCATGTCCGGGCGGACTATTTGCGTCAGCCGCCTCATCTCGCCGAAGGTTGAAATGCCCATCTCCACCACGGCGACCTGGTGTTCCTCCCTGAGCTCAAAGAGTGTCAGGGGTACTCCCAGCTCGTTGTTAAAGTTGCCCTGCGTTTTTAATACGCTGTACTTCTGGGCCAGTACGGAGGCTATCATCTCCTTGGCCGTGGTCTTTCCCACGCTTCCGGTGACACCGATTATGGGGATATTAAACTGGGAGCGGTAAAAGGCCACCAGCCTTTTAAGGGCTTCGGGGGTGGAATCTACCACTATGGCGGGCAAACCGGCCTTTTCAGGCCTTTTCTCACAAAGGCAGCATATGGCCCCGGACTCCGCCGCGGATGCAATAAAGTCGTGGCCGTCCACCCGCTCGCCAACTATGGCGGCAAACAGGCAGCCCGGGGAAGCCTTGCGGCTGTCGGTCACTACGGAGCTTATTTCAGTTTCAAGCAGGTCCCGGCTGCCGTAATATTCCCCGCCGCATGCCCTTGCGATGTTTGCAATGGTCATGCCCTTCATGAATTGTATCCTCTCTCCCGCAGCGCTATGTCGATTATAGTCTGGCAGAGGGTGGGGTAGTCTATGCCCACCGCCTCGGCCTCCTGGGGAACAAGGCTTGTGGGCGTCATGCCCGGCAGGGTGTTTATCTCCAGGAAGTAGATGTCACCCTTTTCGTCCAGTATAAAATCCGTCCTTGAATATGCGGAAAGCCCCAGGAGCCGGTGCACCTTCAGTGCGGTCTCTCCCAAACGCTTTTCCGTCTCCTCAGGCACTGGGGCGGGACAAATTTCAACCGCCACTCCCGGCTGGTATTTGTTTCTGTAATCGTAAAAGCCCTCGGGTATTATTTCAATACTGGGCAGGGCCCTGTCGTCCAATACCCCCACCTGTATTTCCCGGCCTTTGATGTACTTCTCCAGGACCACATAGCGGCTCTGGGAGGAGGCAAACTTAAGGGCGTCCGCCAGCTCCTGCCGGCTGTGGACAATGGATACACCGATGCTGGAGCCGGAATCCACAGGCTTTACCACACAGGGCAGCTCAATTTCAGAGGCTATGGCGTTTATATCTTCCTTTTCACTGTCCACCAGCCTCCAGGGCGGGGTGAGCACCCCGTGGGGCGCCATCAGGCGCTTTGCCAGATCCTTGTTCATGGCGATTGCGCTGCCCAGATGCCCGCTGCCGGTGTAAGGTATTCCCATGAGGTCGAAAACTGCCTGAACCTTGCCGTCCTCTCCGCAGGAGCCGTGGAGGCCCATAAACACCACGTCAGCCATGGAGCAGACCTCCAGCACTCCCTGCCCGAACATGCTTCTGCTTTTCAGCTTGCGGCGTTTTTTAACCTCCTCAAGGTCTGGGGCTTTTTCGTCTATCTTTGTATTCCCAAGGGGTGGAGGATTGTCAAATATTTCGTCTATGAGGCCGTCGTAGTCCTCAAGCCCAAAGAACATATCCACCAGCACTACTTTGTGACCCAGGCTTTGCAGCGCCATGGCCACCTTTGTGCCGCTGGAAATCGATACGTTCCGCTCCGGGCTCAGCCCTCCGCATAGTACTACTATTTTCATGGGAAAACCTCCTTTTAAAATGCATTTCCCTTTACAGCTGTCGTTATAAAGGGGCGGAATTGACCTGAAAAGAATTGGAGGGAGTATAGTAATCTGTAGCGGTTATTATACCATATGCAAGAGACCCTGGTAAATAATAAATAATTTAAAGGGACTGTGAATTTTTCTGCAGATGTGTTACAATATCTGAGGCTTTTAAACGGAAAGGATTTGAAGTCTATATGCAATACATAGTGCTTGACCTTGAGTGGAATCAGGCCATGTCGTCTCAAGCCTCCATTTTCAACAAGCTGCCCATACGCCTCAGGGGCGAGATTATACAGATAGGCGCCGTAAAACTCACGGGGGATATGCTCCCCGGCGAGGTGTTCAAGGCGGACATCAAGCCGGTATACTTCCGCCGCATGCACCATAAGGTCAAACAGCTTACGGGCATTGACAAGGAACGCCTCAGCAAAAGCGAAAAGTTTGAAGCCGTTATGAAGAAATTTCTTGAATGGTGCGGGCCCGACTGCACTTTTCTTACGTGGGGCTACGATGATAAGGGCATTATGGAGCAGAATCTTATCATTCACGATATGGATATTGACTGGATGAACAACTGGATAAACCTCCAGGTCATATTTAACATTCAAACCGGAGGCGACGGCAACCAAAAATCACTGGTCAAGGCCATGGAGTATTACGGCATAGAGCAGACCCGGGCAGCCCATGATGCCCTTGACGACGCGTATAATACCGCCTTTGTCTGTTCGAAAATGAATCTACTGGAGGGGCTGGAAAAGTATAAAAACGCCGGAAACCAGCTTGCCAACCGGGTTTCCCCCGTGAATAACCCCTCGGCGGAGGGGGCGCTGCCCCTGGAGCACGTCGCTTCCCGGGTCTATGACAGCAAGGCCGAGCTTTTCGGGGATAAGGACCTCACCGGCATTGTCTGCCCCGATTGCGGCGCACTCCTGAAAAACTTCCGCTGGGTAAACCAGGGGGACAAGAGGTATATGACCATGGCCTCCTGCCCCAAGCACGGAAAGTTTCTCCTGCGCCTGAAGCTGAGGCATGCCGAGGATGATACCTGGTGCGCCACCCGCCTGCTGTACCGGGCGGACGAGAATATGACGTCATACTATAAGAGAAAAGCTTCCCGCCCCCGGTCAAGGGGCCGGCGCAAGCGTGTAAACTGGAAAACCGGTAAAAATCTGTCGCCTGACATGGAGTAGAAAAACACCGCCCCGGAGGGAACCTGTTTCCACCGGGGCGTAATTTTTACTGTTCCTGATTTGCCACAAGTCTCTCGCCGACTTTATATATGTCTCCTGCGCCTACGGTCAGGATAATGTCGCCGGGGGAGGCGGTCCAGCGCAGGCTCTTTTCAAGTTCTTCCAAGCTGTCGAAAAACAGGGAGTTGGGTATTACCCTCGCCAGTTCCGCAGAGGAGATGCCAATGGTGTTGGTCTCTCTGGCGGCGTAAATTTCGGCCAGATAGGTCAGGTCGGGCCGGCGAAGCTGCTCCACAAAATCGTCGAAGAGGATATTCGTACGGGTGTAGGTGTGGGGCTGAAACACCATTACGATACGCTTGTAGCCCAGAGGCTCCACGGCGTCCAGCAGCGCCTTGATTTCGTTGGGGTGATGGGCATAATCGTCGTATACGTCGGCTCCGTTGTATTTGCCCTTAAACTCAAAGCGGCGTTTGACTCCCGTAAAGGCCGAGAGGCCGTACCTGACCGCCACGGGTTTTATATCCATACAAATGGCCGCGGCGGCGGCAGCCAGGGCGTTTTTCACATTGTGTATGCCGGGGATCCGCAGATTTACGCGACAAAACTTCTTTCCCTTATACATAATGTTGAAGTCCGACTGGGCTCCTCTGGTGACTATGTCTTCGGCGTATACGTCCGCGGAAGGAGTCAGCCCGAAGGTCATTATTTTCCTTCCGAGGGGGGCCAGGGCGTCCATGGTGTTCTTGTCGTCGGCATTGGCAATAATATGCCCGTCCTCCGGCACCAGTGATGCAAAGGTGCGGAAAGAAGCCTTTATGTCCTCCAAATCCTTAAAGAAATCCAGGTGGTCGGCGTCAATATTAAGTATGATGGCTATGGTGGGGGAGAAGCTGTGGAATGAGTTATAATACTCGCAGGACTCCATTATGATGGTGTCGCCGTTGCCGACCCTGTGCCCGGCGTGAAGCAGGGGCAGGGTGCCGCCTATCATAACGGTGGGGTCCTTCTCCGCCGCCATGAGTATGTGGGTGCACATGGAGGTTGTGGTGGTTTTGCCGTGGGCGCCGGCGATGCAAATTGCATTTTTATAATCCTGCATTATGGTTCCCCAGGCCTGCGTCCGCTCGAAAACGGGAATGCCCATTTCGTGGGCAGCAATGATTTCAGGGTTGTCGTCCCGGACCGCGGCGGTCCGTACCACAAAATCTATATCCGGGCGGAGGTTTTCCGCAGAATGGCCGATGGTTACGCTGACTCCCAAAGACCTGAGATGCTCTATCTTTTCGCTGTAAGCCATGTCCGAGCCGCTTATCGCAAGGCCCATGCCTGCCAGCACCTCGGCCAAAGGCGCCATGGATACTCCGCCTATGCCTACAAGGTATCCCTTTTTCCCGGGTTTGAGGTATTCTCTAAAAGGTGTCATACATTTCTCCTTAATTATGAAAGACGTGGGATGCGTTGTTGTTATTTTTTCAAATTTACATTATAATACCATTATACCAATAAAACAAGCACTTATATGCATGATGAAAGCCTAAAACATGCAAAATTGCGCTGCCGCAGGCGTGCGGCAATGCGTAAACATGGGAGGATAACCGTCATATGGACGTTATCGCCATACCCAAATATGTAAAAAACGTGATGAAGCAGCTGGGGTCCGCGGGTTTTTCGGCCTATCTTGTAGGGGGCTGCGTCAGGGATATGCTCATGGGCAAAATGCCACATGACTGGGATGTCTGCACCGACGCGCTGCCCCAGGAAGTTATGGACCTGTTTCCAAAGGCTCTTCCCACCGGGCTGAAGCACGGGACCGTCACGGTCCGCCAGGGAGAGGGACATGTAGAGGTTACCA
Organism: Oscillospiraceae bacterium; assembly: GCA_050944015.1. Classification (GTDB taxonomy): domain Bacteria; phylum Bacillota; class Clostridia; order Oscillospirales; family Oscillospiraceae; genus DUOX01. The sequence continues at coordinate 11,406 of JBMNQG010000007.1, read as the reverse complement.
CCTTCCGCTCCGATGGGAAATACGCCGACCACCGCAGGCCGGAGAGAGTCAGCTTCATATCGGACCTGAAAGAAGACTTGCAGCGAAGGGACTTCACCGTCAACGCCATGGCTATGTCCCTGTCGGGGGAAGTGATAGACCCCTTTGAGGGCCGCAAAGACATTGCAGGCAGGCTAATACGCTGCGTGGGCGATCCAAGGGAGCGCTTTCAGGAGGACGCCCTGCGCATGTTCAGGGCGCTAAGATTCTCAGCCTGCCTTGGTTTTGACGTCCAGGAAGCCACCTTTTCCGCAATATGTGAAATGTCTCATTTGGCCTCGTTCCTGGCGGCGGAGCGGGTCAGGGAGGAACTGGAGAAAATACTGATGTCCTCCAGCCCCCATATTCTGGGACAGGTTATCGAGACCGGCCTAATGGACAGCTACCTAACCGGACCCGGAAAGCCAGTTCCGGAGCTTCGTGGGCTTGGCGGGCTGCCGATAAATAAGCAGCAGCGGTGGGCGGCCTTTTGCGCGGCTCTGGAGAGGGAGGGGCTGATTTTAACATCCGAGGATTTTCTCCGGAAACTGAGACTCAGCAACAGTGAAATACGCAACTGCGGTGAGGGGGCGGCTCTGGCCCTCGGCAATCCGCCCGCCGGCAGGCTTGGCTGGAAGCGGCTGCTTGCAGCCAAGGGAGTGGAGATTGCCCAGTGTGCCGCCGCCGCGGCGGACCTCCTATATTCCGGCAATAGTCAGGAGACTCTCAGTGAGGTCATTAACAGCGGCGAGTGCTTTTCCATGAAACAGCTGGCAGTTACGGGAGACGACCTTCTGGCGCTGGGGTTTGCGGGTATAGAGCTGGGGGACGCTCTCCGGTGGCTGCTGGATCATGTGCTGAGGTTTCCCGAGGACAACAACAGGGAGCAGCTTCTTTATCTTGCGTCCAGAATGGGGCAGGAGCCGTATTCATTCATATGATGGAATTATAGACAATAATGATTGAAAACAGTCATTTCAAAGGGCTGAAAATAAAAGGGGACGGCATGATTTGGTCACGCCGTCCCTATTTTCAGCCCCTCTGCCTGTTGGCGGAAGAGCTTTTATTTGTGGTTGCGGAAAGGCTATTTCTTGCCTTTGCCCTCGATGTACTCAACTATGGAGCGAGCGGCGGCTTTACCGGCGCCTGCGGCGAGGATTACGGTGGCGGCGCCCGTTACGGCGTCTCCGCCTGCAAACACGCCCTCGCGGCTGGTGACCATATTCTCGTCGGCCATAATGCAGCCCCACTTGTTGGTTTCAAGCCCCTTGGTAGTTGAAGTCAGCAGGGGGTTGGGGCTGGTTCCTATAGCTATGATGACAGTGTCCACATCTATGACAAAGTTGCTGCCCTTTATCTCGATGGGCCGGCAGCGTCCGCTCGCGTCGCACTCGCCCAGCTCCATCTTTACGCACTCAAGGCCCACAACTCTGCCCTGCTCGTTTCCCAGGATGGCCACAGGATTGCTGAGTATCTTGAATTCGATTTCCTCTTCCAGGGCGTGATGGACTTCCTCGGCCCTGGCAGGCATTTCGTTCATGCTGCGGCGGTAGACGATGTAGACATTCTCGGCGCCCATGCGCTTGGCGCAGCGTGCGGCGTCCATGGCCACGTTTCCGCCGCCGATTACCGCCACATTCTTGGAACGCTTGATGGGCGTATCATACTCGGGCAGGTATGCCTTCATAAGGTTTATGCGGGTCAGATACTCGTTGGCGGAGTATACGCCCAGCAGGTTCTCGCCAGGTATGTTGAGGAACTGGGGAAGCCCGGCGCCGGAGCCGATGAATACCGCCTCAAAGCCTTCGGCGAACAAATCGTCTATGGACATGCAGCGGCCGATAACGGCGTTGGTGACAACTTTCACGCCCAGGTGCTCAAGGCGCCTGATTTCCATGGCCACTACGGACTTGGGAAGACGGAATTCGGGAATGCCGTAAACCAGCACTCCGCCGGGTTTGTGGAAGGCCTCGAAAATGGTGACCTCGTATCCCTGGCGGGCCAGGTCGCCGGCGCAGGTAAGGCCGGCGGGCCCGGAGCCTATAACGGCTACCTTATGTCCGTTGGGCTCGGGAGGTGTGGCAAGGTTCTTGTGATTATCATGTCCGTGGAGGTTGTGGTAGTCGGCCACAAAGCGCTCCAGGCGGCCGATTCCGACGGGCTCGCCCTTAATGCCGCGGACGCACTTGGCCTCGCATTGGGTTTCCTGGGGGCAAACCCGGCCGCAGATGGCGGGCAGGGGGTTGGTGGAGGTAATAATGCGGTAGGCCTCGTCAAAGTCGCCCTCGGCGACCTTTGCGATAAACTCGGGTATGCGGACGTTTACAGGACAGCCGGATACGCAGGGCTTGTGCTTGCAGTTAAGGCAGCGCTTGGCCTCGTCTATGGCGGTTTCTGCGCTGTAGCCCAGGGCTACTTCCTCAAAGTTCTTGTTGCGAACCAGTGGCTCCTGTTCCGGCATGGGATTCTTCTTGGGGTTCATGTTAGCCACGGCGAATACCTCCTGTCAGGCGGCAGACATGTTTCTTGGCCTCTGTCTCCTCTTCAATGTAAAAACTGTTTCTCTTGATTAGCTCGTCCCAGTCCACTTCGTGGCCGTTAAATTCAGGCCCGTCCACGCAGGCGAACTTGGTATGCCCACCGACGGTCACACGGCAGCAGCCGCACATGCCGGTGCCGTCCACCATGATGGGGTTAAGGGATACTATGGTCTTGATGCCATAGGGCTTGGTAACGGCGCAGACGAACTTCATCATAACCGCGGGACCGATGGCAACAACCTCATCGTATTGCTTGCCGGACTCAATCAGCTGCTTCAGCTTGTCGGTGGTAAAACCTTTTTCGCCGTAGCTGCCGTCGTCTGTGGTGATGTACAGATTGGTGCATCCTGCCCGCATTTCATCCTCAAGAATGACAATGTCCTTACTGCGGAAACCGGCAATCATGTCCACCTCTATGCCGGCCTCGTGCATTCCCTTTGCCACAGGGTAGGCTATGGCGCAGCCGACGCCGCCTCCCACGATGGCGACCTTTTTAAGCCCCTCCATATTTGTGGGCTTGCCCAGAGGACCTACAAAGTCGGCAATATAGTCGCCCTCCTCCATGAGGTTGAGCATCTGGGTGGTCTGGCCGACAGGCTGGAACATGATTGTCACTGTACCTTTTTCCCGGTCGTAGTCGGCAATGGTGAGAGGAATTCTTTCCCCGTACTCATCCAGGCGCAGAATAATAAACTGCCCGGGTTTGGCGTTTCGTGCAACCAGCGGGGCCTCAACCACCATTTCAATAGTGGTGGCGGCCTCGTTTAGCACTCTTTTTTTTACTATCTTATACATTTCCATCCCTCTACATAGATTTATGTTATACTGATACATTACCAATAACTTATTATATCAGTATTTGACATTTCTTTGAATAGCCAGTTTGAAAAAACATACTCAAATTGTTGTAAAATAATCATACGCTATTGTCTATTTTGGACAGATTTCAGCCCTGTGCATATTCGGCTTTACCGCATTGGGAAAACTATGCTATAATGGCCATACTCCGGAAAAGCGATAACCTTTTTGCCCTAAAGCGACTATTATGTAATGTAACCTTGGTTTATCGGGCCAAACATTATTATTATAGCATGACGCGTTTTGCCATAATTTATTTACTGTAAAAATCTATGAATTTTATAAATATTGTGAATAATAATTGCTATAAATCACTTCGATAAGGGCGGGAGGGCCAAATGAAAAAGACGATCTTTACAATCAGCCGCGAGTTTGCCAGCGGAGGCAGGCTGGTGGGGCAAATGCTGGCAAAGGAGCTGAATATACCGTTTTACGACAGGGAGCTCATAGAAATGGCCGCCGAAAGGAGCGGGCTTTCCCCTGAGTTTATCGAAAAGGCGGAGGAAAACGCCAGCTCCAGCTTTCTTTACGGGCTTGCGACCCATACCCATACTGCCAACGGGTATTTTCTCCACTATGACATGCCCATCAGCGACAAGGCCTTTTTGGCCCAGGCGGCGGTTATTCGGGAAATTGCGGAGAAAGGCAGCTGCGTCATATTGGGGCGCTGCGCAGGCTATATACTGCGGGACGACCCGGCGTGCATTAACATTTTCCTGCACAGCAGCCTGGAAGACAGGCTCAACAGGGCGGTAGAGGTCTACGGAATGGAGCGGAAGGGCCTGGCGGATAAGCTGGTAAAGGTGGACAGGGGACGCGCCAATTACCACAAGTATTACACGGGAGAGCAATGGCGGGATATACACGCCTACGACATTGCCATCAACACCGGTGTTTCCGGGATTGAGGGAGCGGTCAAGGCCATTATTGCCATTGCCCAGGCCAGGGATAAAACGTAATCATCTTGCAGCAAAGGGAGAAATTCACCGCGCGGAAAGGGGTCCCCGGGAAGATTGAAGGGCTTATCGAGATAAGCCGGGACGGTGCAAATTAAAAAAGCCGCGCTCAAGCCATGCGGTAAAACGGCAAAACGGGAGCAATTCGCTCCCGTTATTTTTTTTGACGCGTTATATGGAAGGCTCTCCGGTTTTATGCATCATGCGCCAGGGCGAAGGCCTTTTCGTACTTGGTCGTAAGGGCGGGGGAAAGGCCGTACCTTTCGGAAAGCCCGTCGCAGAAGGGGCGCAGGGACTCAATATTGCCGAAGAGGACCTCCAGCTCCATCTCCAAAACAGGCGCCCGCAGTTCCCCAACGGAGATTTCCCCCTCGTCCATTGCCAGCTCCACCCTCAGGCCTTCGGGCATGTGCAGCAGGGCGCTGGTGCGTGTAAAATCCGCCCTGGCCCGCTCAATCAGAGGCTTGCCCCGGGTGAGCTCCTTCAGCCTCTCGGGGGCGCCGGCGTTAAGCAGGCTTTCTATGGCGGTTTCAATTTCCGTCGTTGTGCATACCCATTTTCGGCGGATGCAAAGCCCGGGCGAGCCTCCCTTGCTTACGCATCCGTGCTTCAGGGAGAGACAACCTGTCTGCCCGCTGGAGCGCATCCGCAGCATGAATTGCTCCCGGCACAGGTCCCAGTCCGGAGTATCGTAGAAAATGGTGTGCATTTCCTCCACATGGAAGCCGTCCCGGACAAACCGGGTGACATATTCTTCCTGCTGAATCCGGGATATGACGCTCTTGTCGGGAATGTTTATCTTGATTTCAACTTCCGTCGGCATCCTTCATCCGTCTCCTTTGCCGTGAAAAACTGATATCTCCAAGCAAAACTGGACAGAAACGCCCCAAGTGGATCCTTTTTTTCTTCATCATCTTGGATTAATGCCATTCTACGTCAAATCGCCTTGATTATTAAGCTGTATTTGGGTTAGATTTCCTTTCCCGCTATTTCCCGGCTGTAAAAAACCTTATTCAACAGCACCAAGCGACGAATTATTTTGGGTGTCATAAGTATAATTTATGTTAACCACACTTAGGGGGGAAGCTGACGTGTCTGTGAGAGGAAGGGTACTTGGATTTAAAAGAGCGGTGACCAGCGGAGAGATATTCAAGAGACACCCTGAGTTCATGAAGGTGCTGGGTTATGCCGCCAACTTTGTTTTGGGCTATGCCATGGCCGCCGCGAAGCTGTTCGGCGGCTGCGGTCCCTTTGGCATAGGCATTGTCGCCCAGGCCGGAGCGGGGCCGGGAGGCATCATGTGCCTTTTGGGGGCCTCCCTGGGTTATCTGATTGTTGGAGGTTTTGACTTCGGCATAAAATACGTGGCTACTTGCTTGCTAGTGTTTACAGCAGCATTTGTTTTTCAGGGCACGAAATTCTACAATTCCTCCTGGTTTATGCCCGCCATTGCCGCCGCAATAACCGCGGTGACGGGATTTCTCAACAGTTTTGACAACGTGCGGGGAGTCCCGGCGTTTGTACTGATGATTACGGAGGTCACTCTTGCGGGCTCCTCGGCGTATTTCTTCAAGCAGGCCCTGACCAGGGAGGAAATAACTACCGAGACGGCGGAACTCCGGCACGGCATAAGCGTATTGATACTTTTGGCCTGCGCCCTCATGGCTTTGTCAGAGGTCATGATAATGGATGTAATATCCATAGGCCGCCTGGTGGCGGTGCTGCTGGTGATGACCGCCGCCTATAAGGGAGGCATACTGGCAGGCAGCGCGGCGGGAGCGGCCCTGGGTCTGGCCATGGACATAGCGTACGGCGGCGCTCCGTACTTCACCATGGCCTATGCATTTTCCGGCCTGCTGGCGGGGGTGTTTGCCAGAAACGGCCGGCTGATATTCCTCATCAGCTACATAATGGCCGACGCCGTTGCAGTGCTCTGGACCTGGAACTACGGAGTAAGAATCGAGGTCCTGTACGAGGTGTTTGCGGCCTCTGTAATCTTCATGATGCTACCCTCATCCCTGCTGAATCACATAGGCGGGCTGCTGGAGCAGTCCAGCACCGGCAGCGGGGAGACGGGTATGCGCCTGTATATTGCCCGGCGGGTCAGACGGATATCCGAGGCTTTCCGGGACCTTTACGAGACCGTCCACACCAGCCTGGAGCGTGCGGGAAACGACAACGACATAGCAACAATCTTCGACCGGGCCGCAGACGCGGTATGCATAAGGTGCAAGAACAGGGATGACTGCTGGCAGAAAAACTATATGGATACCCTGTCGGTGATGAACAGCGCCACCCCTGCCATGATGCGGCGGGGACGGCTCGTGAGGGAGGACCTGGCGGAACATTTCGTCGACAAATGCAGCTCCATACATTCCTTTATATCCGCCGTAAACGGCGAACTCCGGGGGCTTATGTACCGCCGCCAGTTCCGAAGCCGCCTGGCAGAAAACCGAACCGCCGCCTACAGCCAGTATGCGGACCTGGCGGACATAATGGAGAGCATATCCGAAGACCTCAGCAAGAGTCCCGGCCCGGACCCCCTGGCGGAACGCAGGCTGCTGCGGTTCCTGAGGAATATCGACATAGAGGCGGACGTTTCGGTTTTCCGGGACCGCAGAGGAAGGCTACGGGTTACCATTGAAAGCGGCCGGCTGCGCAACCTGCTGAAGGATCCGGATTACCTGAACAAGCTGTCCTCGGTGGTGGGAGTGCGGCTGTGCCGGCCCGGCATTGACGACGTTGCCAACGCAAAGCGCCTGTCCCTTGTGCAGGCGGAGCCCCTGGCGGTATCCGTAGGCATTGCCGCCGTGAAGAAGAAAGGGGAGCCGGTAAGCGGCGACCGGGGGACCTACTTCAAGACCGACCAGGGAGTGCTGTGCGTCATACTCTCGGACGGCATGGGCAGCGGCCACGAGGCGGCCAGGGAAAGCGTAGCCACGGTGCGCATACTTGAGGGCTTCCTGCGCTCCGGAGTGAGTCCGGACATAGCCATGAAGCTATTAAATTCGGTGATGCTCTTGAAAAACGGCGAGGACTGGGGCTATGCCACCGTGGACCTCATGTGCATAGATCTATTTACAGGAGAAACTTGTTTTTACAAATACGGCGCGGCGCCATCATATATAAAAAATGGGAAGCTTATACGAAGGGTACGGGGCGAAAGCTTGGCTGCCGGACTTTGTGCCGGTGAATGCGCCGCGCCGGACATAGTACGCATGCGGCTCAAGCCGGGCAATATCGCTCTAATAGCCAGCGACGGGGTGCTGGCAGCCGAGAATGACAAATGGCTGAAATCCCTGCTGTCCAATTGGGAAGGGAACGACACCAAGGCCCTTGCAAAAGAGGCCCTCCAGACGGCGATAAGGGAGTTCGGCTGCGAGGACGACATGACTGTATTGGTGGTGCGGGTAGATGCGCGCGGTTAAAAAACGAAGATTCCCATGCCTGTTTGGGATACGCTGGCCCTTCCCTGTCAATAGGTGGCAGCGAAGGAGAGCGATTCACAACATTGATCTGGCAAGGATGAATAATGCACCCATTAAGCGGTTAGACTGGGAACAAATAGGAAGTTCCAGTTATAAGCCGCAAGGGGGCAGAGGAATGGTAAAAGGAACTCAAAGACGCATTATCGTCGTTAAATCACCGGACCCAAAAGTGTTCGAGGAAGCGATTTTTATAATAAGAGACGACCTTTTCAAACGAAAGGGGGTCAGCGAGCAGGAAATTATAAGGGAAGCCCAGCGGGTGGCGGACGACTATATAAAAAGCACCATAGGGCGCAAACACAGGCTGCTGGCGAAACTTCCGGCGCCCGCTTTCGCCGCCGCCGGAGCAGCCGCCACAGGCATTGCGTGGCTGGCTATGAGGCTAGTAGGAGCGTAAGCTTTGTCAATATGTATGTTTCAAAAAACAGTGCGGATTTGTTCCGGCTGTTTTTTTGTTGCCATTGTCAAAAAATGTGCTATAATAACAATATGTTTGCAATATTTGCCTGAAACAGGGCAGTGCGGAATATGCATATTCACCGGGGGAGGGGCCTCGCCATGCTCGCTCAGCTTGTGACCATAGCGCTTGTAATAGTCGTATATTCGCTTACAAAAAACCTGCTGATAACAATTCTGGTATGCCTTGCCTTTTTCCTTATTGAAAGGAATTTAAGGCCCATATACATGTCCTGGTGGTATAAGAAGTTTCCTCCCCAGGAATTTAGCGTTTTTAAAGAGGAGAACATGGAGAACGGGTACGGCCAGGGCATGAGGGGACTTATTATTACCCAGTTGGCCAAACTGGACCCGGAGGAGGAAGGGCACAAAAAGATACTTGAGGACCTCCTCAGCGAGGCAGTTTCCAGCCTCAGCAGCGAGCATCCCGTTTTCCGCGTCAGGTACGACACGGTGATGGAGAAGGCCCTGCCGGTTCAGATAAGCTGTTCAAGCTGCAAGGAGAGCGACCGCAGCGTGAGAAAGGCCTTCTTTAGATGGATTGGCATGAATGAAATAAAGCCTTTCAAAGGCGAACCCAACAAGGAAAACTTTATATACGACTGCGTTTTCACTGACCCGGAAAGCGGAGAAACAAAGCCCGCCGCAGTAATCATCTTGTTCGCTAAGAACCTGCCCGTAAAATAAAATTCTCAAAGGCTGCCAATACTAAATTCCGGCTACTGCGCCGGGTTAACGAAGGTCAAAACGCAGGGTTTTGGGCCCATTCTGCCTGAAACCTTGCTTTTTTGGGCCTGTTTTGCTTATTATTATAGCTGTTTAATAAGGGTTATTCTGTCATATTTAGTTGTAATAGTCTGAATTAGTTGTTAAAATATATTGTATGCTTATTAGGGGTTGTGTCGAATGGGCATTCTAATAAAGGATATTTTGGCTGTTTTGCCCGGCGGAACCAGCCGCAAATGCACCGTCTGTATCGAGGGCGCGCGCATCCTTTCGGTGGACGGGGAGCCTGAGGGCTTCCGCGCCGAGAAGGTTATTGACGGGGCCCAAAAGCTGATGGTACCCGGGCTGGTCAACGCCCATGCCCACGCCTACATGACGCCTTTCAGGAACTGGGCTGACGACCTTGATTTCAATACATGGCTTTTCAAAAAAATTATGCCCATGGAAGACGCGCTGACCAGGGAGGATGCCTATTGGGGCGCCGTTCTGGCCTGCATGGAGATGATAAAGGGCGGGATCACGTGCTTTCTTGACATGCACATGTTCCCGGGTAGTTCCGCCCGGGCGGCTTTGGATACAGGCCTTCGGGCGGTAATTTCCCGGGGGCTTTCCGGCGGGACGGAGGACCCGGAAGGAGGCCGGCGGCGCCTGAGAGAGGCGCTGGAGGAAATAAGGGAGTTTTCTGGGCCCCCAACCCTCAGCTTCATGCTGGCACCCCACGCCCCCTACACCTGCGACGAGGGGTACCTGCGGTCCATAGCGGAAAAGGCGCGGGAGCTAGGGTTGGGCATCAATACCCACCTTTCCGAAAGCCTTGGTGAAGTTGAGGACGTTGAGAACAAATACGGCTGCAGCCCCGTGGAGTTTTACGACCGCTGCGGCCTCTTGGGAAATAGCACCGTGGCCGCCCATTGCGTGCACCTTTCGTCCGAAGACATGGACTTGTTGGCCCGGCGGGGGGTCAGCGTGGCCATAAACCACGCCAGCAACCTGAAGCTGGCCAACGGCATAGCTCCTGTGTCGGAGCTTCAGAAGCGGGGGGTCAACCTCTGCCTGGGAACGGACAGCGCCGCCAGCAACAACAGCCTCAGCGTGCTTAGGGAGCTGTCTCTTGTGACGCTGCTGCACAAGGGCGTAAACGGGGACCCGCTGGCGGTCACCGCCGCCGAAGGTTTTGAAATGGCGACGGCAAACGGCGCCAGGGCCCTGGGTCTTGGGGGCAAAACCGGGGAGATAAGGCCGGGATTTTTGGCGGATTTGGCTATTTTTGATTTGGAGCAGCCAGGCATCGCGCCTTTGGGCGACCCGGTTGCTGCCCTGGCTTATTCGGGAGCGGGCCTTTCCGCCCACACCGTGATTGTAAACGGCCGCATAGTCCTTGAAAGCGGGGAGTTTACAACCGTTGACCCCCGGAGGGTGTACTTTGAAGTTGAGAGAACCTGCGCCAGGCTGGGGATATCTTGACAGGAGGAAAAAATAATGTCCGAAATCCGGGATATTTCACTTGCACCTCAGGGCGAGCGTAAAATACAGTGGGCTGCCGCCCACATGCCCGTTTTGTCCGGTATCGCCGTCGAATTTGCGGAAAAAAAGCCCTTTAAGGGGCTGAAAGTTGCCCTTTCCGTCCACATGGAGGCAAAAACCGCTTTTTTGTGCCGCGTACTGGCCCAGGGGGGCGCCGAGATGCACGTTACGGGGTGCAATCCCCTGTCCACCCAGGACGACGTGGCGGCTGCCGTAGCCGCCAGTGGCATAGATGTCCACGCATGGTACGGGGCCACGCCGGAGGAATATGAGCGGCACCTCTGCGCGGTTCTGGAATGCGGCCCCAACATCATCATTGACGACGGCGGCGACCTTGTGCACCTGATGCACACCAAATATACCCACCTTATTCCCAACGTGATAGGGGGCTGCGAGGAGACCACCACGGGCATACGCCGCCTGAGGACAATGGCAAAGAGGGGAGAACTGCGATTCCCCATGGTCATGGTAAACGAGGCGGACTGCAAGCACCTTTTCGACAACCGCTATGGCACCGGCCAGTCCGTGTGGGACGGCATCAACCGCACAACCAACCTTATTGTGGCGGGTAAAAACGTGGTGATTTCCGGCTACGGCTGGTGCGGCAAGGGGGTTGCCATGCGGGCAAAGGGCCTGGGGGCCCGAGTCATAATAACGGAAGTTGACCCTGTTCGCGCCTTGGAGGCTGTTATGGACGGTTTTGCGGTGATGCCCATGGAAAGGGCCGCCTCTGAGGGCGACATTTTCGTTTGCGTTACCGGCTGCCGGGACGTAATCAGGGCCGAGCACTTGGAAAAGATGAAGGACGGTACCATCCTGTGCAACGCGGGGCACTTCGAC
>JBMNQG010000006.1:0-64664 GCA_050944015.1 Oscillospiraceae bacterium | reverse complement strand
GGCGTTTGTGGTCCAGCACCATTTGGCGCGCAAGGACCATTACGACTTCCGCCTGGAATGGGGAGGGGTTCTCCTCAGCTGGGCGGTGCCCAAGGGCCCCTCCTACGACACCGGCGACAAGAGACTGGCCATACGGGTTGAAGACCACCCGCTGGAATACAGGAATTTTGAGGGCACCATTCCCAAAGGAGAATACGGCGGGGGCACCGTCATGATTTGGGACGAGGGCACCTGGGAGCCTTTCGGCAACGTGGACGAGGGCCTTCAAAAGGGGGCGTTAAAATTCGTGCTGAAAGGACGCAGGCTGAAAGGCAAGTGGGCGCTGGTCCGCCTCAGGGGCAAGGAAGGAGAAGCCAAGGAAAACTGGCTTTTAATCAAGGAAAAGGACGAGTACGCCGGCGCAACTGAAGACATTTCACAACACTCAACCAGCATCAGGACCGGGCGGACAATGGAGGAAATAGAGGAAGGCGCCGACGAGAAAATCGCGAGAAATCCCTTTGACTCCACCGGAATCCAGCTTGCAAAGCTGGTGAGCGCCGTCCCTAAGGGCGAGGACTGGCTTTTCGAGCTGAAGTACGACGGATACAGGATTATAACTTATATTGAAGGAGGCGGCGTCAGGCTCGTTACGCGAAACGGCAAGGACTATACGGACAGGTTCCACAGCGTGGCCGCATCCCTTGCCGATTGGGCGGGCGACAGGGCCATGGTCCTGGATGGGGAAATGGCGGTTACGGACGCGTCGGGAAAAACGGACTTTCAGGCGCTGCAAAACTATATGAAAAACCCCCAAGGGCAAAATCTTATCTATATCGTCTTCGACCTGCTGGCCCTGGACGGGGAGGACCTGAGAGGGCTGCCGCTTGTCCGAAGAAAAGAAACACTTGAGGCCCTGATGGATGACGCGCCGAACAACCTGTGGTACAGCCGCCACGTCAGGGGGAACGGAGAGGAAAGCTTCGCCGCGGCCTGCCGGATGGGAATGGAAGGCATTATAGGAAAAAGAGCCGATTCCGTCTACAGCGGCACCCGTAGCGGCGACTGGATAAAGCTCAAGTGCGACAGGCGGCAGGAATTCGTGGTGGGCGGATACACCTTGACGGATAAGAAGGCGGGCGGCATAAGCTCCCTCCTTCTGGGCATGTATGATGGCGACGACCTTGTCTATGCGGGGCGGGCGGGAACCGGCCTCAGCGAACGGGAGCAGCGGGAGCTGGAAAAAAAATTTGGTGAAATAGCCAGAGCCGGCTCTCCATTTAAAAACCCGCCGAAACCAAGGTCAAACGAAAGGATAATCTGGGTCGAGCCTGAAACGGTCGTGGAAATCAAATTTGCCGAATGGACCAAGGACAACCTCTTAAGGCAGGCCAGCTTCAAGGGCGTCCGCATGGACAAAAACCCTAGGGATGTGAAAATGGAGCGGGCGGATAATGATAGCCCTGACGAAGCAGGCGAAGAGGTAAGGGAGGAAAAACCCATGGAAGCCAATAACGGCCTGGAAATAGCAGGAATCAGGATTACCCACCCGGAAAAGGTGTTGTTCGAGGACCCGCCTATCACCAAGGAAGACGTGGCCCGTTATTACGAAAAAGTCTCGGGGCGCATGCTTCCCTACGTATCCCGCAGGATTTTAAGCGTGGTCCGGTGCCCCAAGGGGCCTTCCCAAACCTGCTTTTTCAAAAAGCACCCCGGTTATGAAATCAAGGGAATCGTAAAGTTTCCCCTTGAGAATAAAGAGGGTGATACGGAAGAATACTTCTATATTGAAGACCTGTCGGGCCTGATTTCGGAGGCCCAGATGGGAACCCTGGAGTTTCACGCCTGGGGCAGCCGGGTGGATAATCTTGAAAAGCCCGACATGATGGTGTTTGACCTGGACCCCGACGAAGGGCTGGACCTTGATAAAGTCCGCCAGGGAGCCCTAGACCTCAAAAGCATACTGGAGGAGCTCTCCCTGATCTCTTACCTGAAGACCAGCGGCGGCAAGGGATACCACGTGGTAGTGCCGCTGAAGCCTTCAGCCTCATGGGAGACCTTCCACGATTTCGCCAGGCGGGTTGCGGAAGTAATGGAGCAGAAGTGGCCCGACCGCTACACCAGCAACGTCCGGAAGGTAAAAAGGGCGGGCAGGATTTTTATCGACTGGATACGCAACGCCAGAGGCGCAACAAGCATAGCCCCCTATTCGCTCAGAGCGCGGAAAGGTGCGAAAGTGTCCATGCCCATTGACTGGGACGAACTGGACACGGTTGCGCCGGACGGAGTTGACATGGCGGGGGCCATTGCAAGGCTCGACAGGGACGACCCCTGGAAAAATTTTTTTGTCACCGACCAGCATTTAAAATAAGCAAAAAGGGATAATAAGAACAAATAATTTTTTGGGAGGTAAATATGGGCATTATAGGTTGGATTATTACTGGAGCATTGGCCGGCTGGATTGCAAGCATGGTAACAGGCAACAACAAAAAAATGGGAGCCGGAGCCAACATACTGGTGGGCATTATCGGCGCTTTCATCGGCGGCATTGTTATGAACATTCTTGGCGGCACAGGCGTTACGGGCTTCAATCTCTGGAGCCTGTTCGTGGCGGTAATAGGAGCCATAATCCTGCTTCTGATTGTCAACGCCTTCAGGAAAAAAGGCCAGGAAAAGCAGGAAAACTGAATAACTATTTGTCCATCACTAAAATTGAAACCCCGGTATCATCGATTCCATACCGGGGTTTCAAGGTTTTTCAGCCTTTACTTATCTGACAAATTGTGGTATATTTGCATACTAAGTTACTAGCCCGTTATAAATAGAGGTGCCGTATGCCTTATATTGACTTAATCAAACTTGTCGTCATATTTGCGGCCATTGTTTTTGCCATCACCATAAAACGCCCGTTATATCAGGCCATACTGGCGGGGATTTTCGCAACAATGCTTCTGTACCTTATTCCACCGAAGAAATCGGCTTCGCTCGTGTGGAACGTCCTTACTGACTGGTCCTCCATGTCCCTGCTGGTAATACTGTACGCCATCACTTTCCTGCAGAGGATGCTGGAAAGGCGCTCTCAAATCAAGCTGGCCCAGGAGGATTTGAACAGGCTGTTCAACAACCGCCGGGTCAACGCCACCATCGCTCCCCTGTTTATCGGCCTTTTGCCCTCGGCCGCGGCCATGATACTGTGCGGGGACATTGTCAGGGAATTTACCGACGGATATCTTGACAAGAAGGAACAGGCCTTCGTTACCACCTGGTTCCGCCACATACCGGAAAGCGTACTGCCTACATACTCCAGCGTGCTATTAATCTGCGCGCTGGCCGGAGTCCCCATACCGGATTTCATGCTGGGCATGATAATACCTGTGCTGATGCTGTTTTTTATCGGGTATTTCTTCTACATACGAAGGCTGCCCAGGGAGACGGGCAGCCCCAAAAGCGTCAACCGGGCAATGGACGCGCTGAACCTCCTAAAGCACCTTTGGTCGCTGCTGCTGATTATCGTGCTGATTCTGGCAACCGGGCTATCAGTGGTCGCCTCGATTCTGATTGTAATTGTCCTCTCCCTGTTTGTTTACCGCTTCAAATGGCATGAAATAAAGCAACTATTCAGGCAGGCGGTTGAGCCGAAAATGCTGCTCAGCACCTTTTTTATTCTAATCTTCAAGGAGTTTACCAACAGTACGGGCGTTATTTACGCGTTGCCGGAGTTTTTCGGCCGGCTTCCCATCCCCCTTTATCTTTCTTTTTCCCTGCTGTTTTTCTTTGGATGCATAATTTCCGGCTCAAACAGCATTATCGCACTGGGAACTGCCATGGCCTTCAGCGCCATACCGGACGCCGGGGTGCCGCTGATGGTTCTGCTAATGGGCATGTGCCATGCCGCCATGCAGATTTCCCCCACCCACGTTTGCCTTGCGGTGGTTGCGGAGTATTACCAGGTATCCATGGGAGAACTGGTGCGGAAAACCCTGCCGGCAATCGCAATCTTTTGCCCTTTGCTGATAGCTTACTATCACTTGCTGCTGCTTGTCTTGTAGTTTAAAACCTTGGTCTGTCAAGGAAACAAAGAACAAACAGATTCTTTGACACAAAAAGCCTGCCGGTTACCAATACACGGCAGGCTTTTTCAATTATCCGAAACCTGTCACACTTGGAGCTTTAATCCCGTTTAGTGTCATTTTTGTATTGATTGTTTTCCCCAATCTGTATATAATTCACATATGATATTCATATTCTACCATACCAACTGGCTATAGACAAACATGGCTGGATCTCTAATGGCTGCCAACAGGAGGAATTAAACGTGAACATAGGGATTTGTGGGGAAGATTTGGAAAAGGAGCCGGTCAGAATAGCTGACGGTATATTCTGGGTAGGCTATGCTGATAAATACAGGGGGCTTCACTGCAACCCTTACCTGATTATTGAAGGAGATGAAGCTGTCCTGATTGACGGAGGAAACCGGGATGATTTCAGCACCGTCATGCTGAAAACCCTGAGAGCAGGGATTGAGCCTTCTCAAATTAAAAGGCTGATTTATCAGCACTATGACCCGGATCTGTGCGGAAGCCTGCCCCAGCTGGAAGCAATAATAAACAGCGATGAGCTTAAAATAATTTCACACAAGGAAAACAATGTCTTCATCAATTATTATTCCACAAAAACGGAAAAACTTGACTTTCGTGATTTGGGCCATCATTTTGAGTTTGCTACGGGCAGACGTCTGGAGTTTTATGCGACCCCTTTCTGCCATCAGCCGGGCAGCTTTGTTACATATGACACCAAGACAAAGACCCTCTTCTCCTGCGACCTGTTTAGAAGCTTCGACGTACGCTGGACATTGACGCTGGAACTTGACGAAGCCTGCAGGGAGTGCTGGGTTCAAAATGGGTGTCCCGCACGTCAATCTGTATGCCCTTTAAGCGGAATCATAGAGTTCCATAAAAGAATCATGCCGTCAAACCGCGCGCTGATGAATTCTTTGAACATCATTGAAAAACTGGACATTAATATCATAGCTCCTCAGCACGGCAGCATTATTTCCACAAAAGATGATATAGAAGCGGTAATACGGCACCTGTACGCCATACAAAACGTCGGTATCGACTGGCTGTTGTCGGAGGAGCTTGCATGAACAACAATTATTTGCAACTGCAGGATATTATAACGACAGGGCTAAACTCGGATGAGGAAATAATGGCCTACGCGCTGGAAAGCTTCGCGAGGGAGGTTGACTATCACAACCAGACGGAATTGCTGAAAAAATTGATTCTGGACTATTCCGCCATAACAAAGCGCCTGGAGCAGCTCAACAACGAATTAATGCACAGCCGCGAAGTGCTTGCCGAAGCCCAGGAAATTGCCCTGCTGGGGCGCTGGGATATTTTTCCCTCAGGCGAAGTGATTTGGTCAAAATCGATGTACGACATTCTGGAAATTGACAGTTCGACACCCGCGTCTTTCGATCTGTTTCTTTCTTTTGTCCACCCGGAGGACCTGGAGCAAGTGAGGGCTATGTTCCGGATGATGTTCGACACTCAAAAGCCCTGGACGACAAGGTATCGTCTGCTGCTAAAAAACAGAAAGATTAAGTGGGTGCACCTGAGATTTCATTCAAAGTACGACCCCGGAAGCCCGCTCCCGCATTATTACGGGACGATTCAGGACGTCACCGAGATGAAGAAGTTCGAAGACGAACTTGAAAGATACAGCAGGCACCTTGAACAACTGGTGAAAGAAAAGGTTCATGAGATTTCCGCTTCCCAAATGGCGACCATTTACGCGCTGATAAAGCTTGCTGAATCAAGGGATGACGATACGGGCGCGCATATTGAAAGGACTGCCGGCTTTTGCAGGCTGCTTGCCCAAAAAGCCCGGTCGGTCCCGGAATATGCGGACATTATTACCGACAGTTTTATAGAAACACTATATAAAGCCAGCCCCCTCCATGATATCGGCAAGGTGGGCATACCGGACAGCATTCTGCTGAAGCCCGGCAAGCTCACAGAAGAGGAATTTGCCGTCATGAAAACCCATGTGCAGATCGGCTACGACACTCTCTCCAAAGTCGCACAGCAATATGATAAAAATGATTTTTTAAGAATGGGCATGGATATTGCCCTGTACCATCACGAAAAATGGGACGGCAGCGGTTATACTAAGGGCCTTAAAGGCGAGGAATTCCCCCTTTCCGCCCGGATTATGGCTCTTTCCGACTTGTACGACGCGCTTCGCTCCAAGCGGGTTTACAAGGAAGCCTTCACTCATGAAGAGAGCATGGAAATAATCGCCGCAAATAAAGGTACCCATTTCGACCCTCGGCTTGTTGATATTTTAATCCAGCATCAGGAGGAATTTAAAGCATTGTATGATCAATAACCATCCACTAGCTTAGTGTTGTTGTATCGTTCACAGGATGGCAAGGGCACGGTTATAATAACCGCGCCCTTGCTATTTTTCTCTTTTTTCCTTCCAATACACAAATACTCATCTCAATAATAATGCGCTGCCCAAATATCACATCCATACGGTTTTTCATATGATGATATTGGGGCAATATGGAAATAAATCAGCCTCAGCCCCAGAATACTTATAAGGGTGAAACGTAGTGTTTAATAGTTTTACAAACAACGGGCTGACATGCAGCCAACTGCAGTTATCAAACACGATTCGGCGTTTATGGTTTGAGCACGTTTTATGGACCCGGTTTTTTATCGTCAGTACGGCTTTCGACCTGCCCGATCTCCAGCCGGTAACCGAAAGGCTTCTGCAAAATCCCGAAGATTTCGCCAGAGAACTTGCACCCCTTTACGGCAGGCAGACCTCCTCGCAATTCAGGCAGCTTTTGACCGACCACCTGCTTATTGCAGCCGAGCTGGTAAACGCGGCAAAGGCGGGCGACACCGCAAAAGTGGAAAGCGAGCGCAGGAGATGGTACGCCAACGCCGAAGATATAGCAGACTTCCTTTCCGCAATCAACCCCTTCTGGAATAAGCGCACCTGGAGAAACCTGCTGTTCGAGCACCTGCGCATGACGGAAAACGAAGCGGTGTTAACCCTGTCCGGTCAATACAGGGAAAGCATAAGAGAATATGACTCTATCCAGTCGCAGGCATTGCAGATGGCCGACGTCATGACTCGCGGTATCATCCGCCAATTCCGTATATAACTAATATAACATTTTGTACACAGCGCTGAAACGGCTGTTTTTTACCGTTTCAGCGTCTTTTTTGTAAAAACTTCACAAAAAGCCATGCATTTTTTATGCCATTTATTGCATATTGCAAAACGTTTTTCTGTCATATAATATAAGCTAAATTCTGATGACGGGAGGTAATTAATTGAGACCGAGGTTCCTCTTGCTGGTGCTGTGTCTGGCGCTGATGGCCGCCTGCGCCCGAAATGAACCCGAGCTCTCTCCATCAGGATTGGACGAAAACGGCAACTGGATTTTTGACGACGTGGTAACCGTTGGCCGGGTGGTGCCTATCACCGGGCCCCTGTCCTCTTTTGGGAAGGGGACGCCCTATGTGGAGCAGACCGCCATTGACGCCATCAACGCCCAGGGCGGCGTAATTCTCGACGGGAAGCGCTGCAAGCTGCAATTGGTATACGTGGACTCCCGCTCCAACGTCCAGAGGGCTGCCGCCGCTGCCAGGGACCTTATCCGTTCCGGCATTGATATTATGATTGTCTCCAACACCGCCGACACCGTATGTCCCGTATCCGCCGCCTGCGAAAGAGCCGGCATAGCCTGCATCTCGGTGGACGCCCCCGCCTCCGCCTGGATTATAGGCGGGCCGTATCAGAATTCCTGGCATACTTTTTTCGATAACGAGCGCGAGATGCTGTGCTTCCTTGAGGCCTGGGAGAGTATTGAGAGCAACAAGACTATCGGCCTTCTCACCGCCAACGACAGCGAAGGAGTGGAAATTTCCACTTTCATTCACCACTTTGCCTCCACTAAGGGATACACCATCGTGGATCCCGGCAGCTACCAGATCGGCATGGACAGCTATTCTGAATTTGTGGATACCTTCGCCCGGGCGCAGTGCGACATTATCCTGGGCGTTATGAACCCCGTGGACTTCGCCGTGTTCTGGAGAGAGTGCACGGCCAGCGACTACAGGCCAAAGATGTGCACCGTGGCCAAGGCCTGCCTGTTTTCTTCCGACGTGAAAAACCTGGGCGAGATAGCCCACGGCCTGATTACCGAAGTGTGGTGGACTGAAAACTTCCCCTATAAGTCCTCCATTAACGGCTGGAACTGCGCCCAGTTGGCGGAAGACTACCGAACAAATTTTGACCCGGAGGTTTCAGTGGTTCCCCCCACTGTGGGCTACAAGCACGCCAATGTGGAGATACTGTACGACATTCTACGCCGGGCAGGCTCCCTGGATCTCGACGCGATAAACAAAGCCGCTGCGGAGACGGCTTTGGACACCATAGTGGGCCATGTGGCCTTCAACAGCGACCATGTTTCAATTATGCCCTGCGTGACGGGGCAATGGATAATGAACCCGGACGGAACTTTCAGGCAGGAAATCGTCGGCAACTATCTGTTACCCGATATTGAAGTGACGGCGGATATAATCCTGCTTCCAGAAGCTTAACCGGTTATTCTGACAGAAAGGAGGAAGCCATGAAAGCACTGATAATAGAGGACGATAAAATCCTCTCCAACAACATATGCGAAAGCCTCAAGCACAAGTTTGAAATGAGCCAGGCCTTTGACGGAGAGGAAGGGCTGTCCCGCCTCTTCAAGGAAAATTACGACGTGGTCGTATTGGACGTGATGATGCCGAAGCTCAACGGTTTTGAGGTGTTGGAGCAAATGCGGTTAGCCGGCAACACCACCCCCGTTCTTATGCTCACCGCTCTTGGCCAGGCCTCCGATCAGGTGCGCGGCCTTAGGGCCGGGGCGGACGACTATCTTTCAAAGCCCTTTGATTTGGACGTGCTCCAGGCCCGCCTGGATGCGCTGGTGCGCCGAACCCGCCGGGAGGACGCCAACCAGGACAACGCGCATACTTTTCTGGACCTTTCCATGTGCACCAACACGCGCACTGCCCGCATAGGCGACAAAAAACTGGACCTAAACGGCAAGCAGTTTGACTTTCTTCTGTATTTGGTGGAAAACAAAAACGTTATTGTGCCCAAGGAGCGTTTGTTCCAGCGGATTTGGGGCTATTATTCCAGCACCGTTTTTCCGTTGTGGAGGTTTACGCCAGCCAGATTCGAAAGGTCCTGCGGCAGTTCGACTATGAAAAGTACCTTAAAACCGTAAGAGGCATAGGATATATACTCACCGACGACGCCGAGCTCTATGGATAGAAAGAATTTTTTGCTTAAACGCCGATTTAAATATATGGGCATACTGTTTGCGGTGTTCCTGCTGCTGCTGGGCAGCTTCGACTTAATTGTCTACGCTGCGGCGGAAAACGCCCTCTATGAAGAGATAGACGGGCAAATCGCCGACGCCGAGGCCCATATAAAAGCCAATGTCGACGGGGCGCTGGATAATTTCCTTAAAGGCCGGAACATAATCTATTACAACAACAGCAAGAAGAGCTACGTAATATCCTACCGAATATTTCTTTTGCTGCGCAATCAGTCGGGGGCGATTCTCAACTCCGACTACCTTATTTCCTTCGACTACATGCTGAACATCAACTTTTCACCGAAAAACGCGGGTAGAATAAGCACGGAAAAGGCGCAGCGGAACAACAGCGTGCTCTATTACCGCACCTTCACCATGCCGGTGACTGCTTCCGACGGGCGGCTGTACTACCTTCAGATGGCCACCGACTCCACGGACATAGAGGTTTCCCTGCAGATTATCCTGCGGGTACTGCTTCTGTGTACCGCCGGCGCCCTGCTGCTGGTGCTGGTGGCGGGGTGGTATTTGAGCAAGTCCCTGGTTCAGGGCGTCATTGAGGCCTGGGAGAAGCAGGATGAGTTTATCAGTTACGCCTCCCACGAGATACGCTCGCCCCTGGCCGTCATACACAACTCCCTGGAAATGCTGCTGGAGACGCCGGGCGCGAAGATTATAGAGCGCAGCGACCTTATAATGAACTCTCTGATGGAAACCAGCCGCCTGCGCAAGATGACCTCCAACCTGCTGGAGATGGTGCAGCTTCAGGCCTCCGAGATGCGGCTGCGCTATGAGACCGTGAACATGGAAGAACTGGTGAGCGACTTTATCGAGCCCTTCTGCTACCAGGCGGAGGAGGCAAATAAGGTGCTGGATTACCACATCCAGCCTGGCCTGAAGGCAACCATTGACCGCCAGCTGGTTACGGAGCTGCTGGCCATCCTGTTTGAGAACGCGCTGAAATACACCGAGGCGGGCGACCTCATCCGGTTGCGGATGTGGAGCACTGAAGACGAGGTGGTCATATCCGTGTCGGACTCGGGCGTGGGTATCACCGACGAGGCCATGGGCAAAATCTTCACCCGTTTCTACCGGGAGGAGAGGCAGCGGGCCAAGTCGGACGGAAGCGGGCTGGGACTGTTCATTGCCAGTCTTATCGCACAGCGCCACGGGGGAAAAATCTCGGCCGAGCACAACCATCCCAAGGGCATCGTCTTTACCGTCGCCCTGCCCCTCAAACCGCGAAAGTAAAAAAGCAACAAGAAAAGATGAAGTTAGAGGACGCCTTTCTGCGTCCTCTTCTTGTTTTTTGGCGGTTTCTCACAAAATAAGCAGGAAGAAAAGATGTCAAACTATGGTTGTTGCCAAGTTTAAAGAATAATTAAGGTTGCCTTAAGGTTTTTTTAAGGTTTTAAACGTTAATATTTTGTTACTACATAAGACACTTCAAAGTGGCAAAACATTATTTATTGGTCGCAAAACATTACGGGCAAAACAATATTATGAAAGGAGCAACAATAATGAAGAAGAAGGGGATTCTTGCACTGTTACTGGTTTTCGTATTGTGTCTGGGCCTGCTGACAGGCTGCGCCGGCAAGGGCGGCGATAAGGACGGCGGCAAGCCTTCCACAGGCGACACAATCAAGGTCGGCTATGTGAACCCCACCACCGGCCCCCTGGCTGGAAACGGCGAAGGCGTTGACTGGCTGGTCTCCGAGATTGAAAACTATGTAAAGAGCATCGGCGGCATTGAGGTTGACGGCACCAAGAAGAACATCGAAGTAATCGTGTACGACTCTCAGTCCGACACCACCGTATGCACCGAGATGGCACAAAAGCTCTGCGAGGAAGACAAGATAGACCTGATTATCGCAATTCAGACTCCCGAAACCGTAATTCCCGTGTCCGCTCAGGCAGAGCGCTACGGCGTGCCCTGCGTGGCCATTCAGGCTCCGGTTAACGCCGTTGCCGGCGCTGCCGACAAGTACGAGTGGACTTACCACGCCTTCTGGACCATTGAGAAGGTCTATGAGCAGTACAAAGCCCTGTGGACCATAGCCGGCTATGCGCCCGGCTCAGGGGCAAAGATAGGAATTGCCTTTGCAAACGATGCTGACGGCACTGCCTGGTACAACATTTTCACTCAGAAAATAGTGGAAGACGGCTACACGCTGGTTGATCCCGGCCAGTATCCTTCCGGCACCACGGACTTTACCAATATCGTCAACAAGTTCAAGTCAGAGAACATTGACATCCTGGCCGGAACCAACATTCCGCCGGATTTCGCCAACCTGTTTAACCAGTTGATAGCCGCCGGCGTTGAGGTGGGCTGCGTAACCATGGGTAAGTGCTGCCTGCTTGAGGGCGACGTTGCCGCTCTGGGCGACAAGGCCGAGGGAATCATGACCGAGGTCTGGTGGGCTCCCACCAACCCCTATACTTCCGATCTCACCGGAGTTACCTGCGCCGAACTGGGCGAGAAGTATTCCAAGGATAACGGCGGCCGCGCCATGCCTCAGCCCGCCGGATACGGCTATGCCGCTCTGGAGCTCGCCGTTCAGACCTTCATTAATGCTGGCACCACCGACAAGGAAGCTGTCCGCGACGCTCTGAGCAAGATGGACACCACTACTATCGTCGGCCCCATTAAGTACGACAAGCAGATGGGCGGCCTGACCTACGGTGATACAGTCATAAGCGGCGGCCAGTGGCAGATGGTTGACGGCAAGCTGACTCTGATAATCATCGACAACTCCGTTTACCCCGAGGTGCCCACTACCGGAGAGTATGTGCCTGGCAACGCAACCCAGCGGTAAATCTGAACCTGTTCGCAATTAATCTATTCTTCATGTATCGGGCGGGGGAGCCTCTAGCCCCCCGCCTGATATGTTCCTCAAGGGGAGGGAAACATGGGAACAAAACTTGTTTTTAACAGTGTTAATGCCGGCTACGGCCGTATTCAAATTTTGAACGACCTGTCCTTTGAGGTCCAGGACGGCGAGGTTTTCGGCGTCATAGGCCCCAATGGATGCGGCAAGACTACAATGTTCAACGCCCTCATAGGCCTCATAATTCCTACCAAGGGCGAGATATTTTTCGACGGTCACAATATAACGAAAATGGCGGCGAACGCTCGCTGCCGTCTGGGCATTGGGCGCACATACCAGGTGCCCCGGCCCTTTGAAGGAATGAGCGTTTTTGAAAACGTGCTGGTGGCCGCCGTCCACGGTGCCGGCCACAGCGAGAAAGATGGCCGCCGGGTGGCACTGGAAGCCCTGAAACTCACCGATTTGTACAACAAACGCGAGGTCCGGGCGGGCGAGCTGACCCTGCTGGACCGCAAGCGTCTGGAGATTGCCCGAGCTTTGGGCACCGAGCCCAGGCTGCTGCTGCTGGACGAGGTGGCTGCCGGCCTTACCGAGGCGGAGGTAAAAGACGTTATGAAGATGGTGGCTAATTTGAAAGCCGCCGATTACACTATCATTTGGATTGAACACGTTATCGAAACCATGGTCAATTCCACCGATACGCTTATGTGCATGGCCGAAGGCCACAACCTGCTGGTGGGCAAGCCGCTGGAAGTCATGAACTCAAAGCTGGTGGAAGAGGTCTATCTGGGGGTGCCGGAAGATGAGTGAGCCCATTCTTAAAGTGGAAGGCCTGCAGGCCAAATACGGTGACTTCCTGGCAGTGGAATCCGCCACGCTGGACGTTCCCAAAGGGAAGATAGTTTCCGTTATCGGGGCCAATGGCGCAGGAAAGTCCACCCTTATGGACACGATTGCCGGCATTCACAAGCCCAGCGCCGGAAAGGTCTACTTCAAAGGCGAGGACGTCACCGGCATGCCCGCTGAAAAGCTGGTGCTCCGGGGCCTGTCCCTGGTGCCTCAGGGCAGCCGCTGCTTTGTGCGCATGTCTGTTGAGGACAACCTTATCATGGGCAGCTATCCCAAGCACACCCGCGCCAGGATGAAGGAGTCCCTGGACCATGTCTATCAGCTGTTTCCCGTTCTGAAAGAAAAGCGCCACCTGTCTTCCGGCTGCCTGTCCGGAGGACAGCGCCAGATGGTGGCCATCGGCCGCGCCCTGATGGCGCAGCCCGAGTTGATACTCTTTGATGAAATCTCCCTGGGTCTGGCTCCCACTATCATCAAGGACATTTACGCCCGAATCAAGGAAATTAATGCCGGAGGCACCACCGTGGTGCTGGTGGAGCAGGACACCAACAGGGCCATACGCACCGCCGAATACACCCACGTAATGCTTAAAGGCAGGGTCGTCCTTTCCGGCCTCTCAAAGGAACTGGGCGAGGAAGAAATCAAAAAGGCCTACTTCGGCCTGTAAGGAGGGAATGGACACATGACTACTGTTATCCAGATGCTGATAAACGGAATACTGCTGGGCAGTGTGTACGCCCTCCTTGGGGTAGGCATGACAATGATTTTCGGCATAGTCAAGCTTACCAACCTGGCTCACGGTGAATTTATCATCATAGGCGCCTACGGCTCAACGCTGCTGGCCCAGGCTTTGGGCGTCGACCCCATCCTGACCCTGGTTATCACCGTCCCCATGATGTTCATCGCGGGCGTTTTGATTCAGACTGTACTTATTAACCGGGTTATGCTCCAGGGCTCGGAGCCTGCGCTGCTGGTCACTTTCGGTCTTTCCATAATTCTGAAAGACGCCCTGCTGCTGCTGTTTACTGCTGACGCCCGTCACGCCAACGTGCCCTACAGCACTGCCACCATCCGGCTGCCTGCCGGCCTTCATATAGCAGTGCTGGATCTCGTGGTGTTTGCAATAAGCCTGGCCACCATACTGATTCTGACCTTGTTCCTGCGCCATACCTATATGGGACGCGCCATTCGGGCCACATCCGACGACACGTCCGCCGCCTCCCTGATGGGTGTAAGCGTAAGGCGTACTTACGGCATCGCCATGGGTATTGCAATGGCCACCGCTGCCGTGGCGGGTCTTGGCGTTGGCATGCGCTGGACCTTTTACCCCAGCTCCGGCGGCGATTACCTGCTGATTGCCTTTGGCGTCGTGGTCATAGGCGGCATGGGAAGCATCCCCGGCACGCTGGTGGCCGGCCTCATTTTCGGTCTGGCTCAGGTCATAGGCGGCGCCAATTACGGAATGCTTATCAGCTATATACTTCTAATCCTTATGCTGGCGGTCCGTCCCCAGGGCCTGTTCTCGAAATAAGGGGGAATGAACAAGATGAAAAAAATAGACATTTTCGGTCGCAAAAATACGAAAGCCGTATCCTCTGACAGCAGGCAGATCCGGGTTCTGGACGGCATACCCATGCTAATAGCATGCATCGTCATCGTGGTGGCCCTGTACGTATTCGGCATTACGGGCGTCTTTAACAGCAACACCCAGCGCTACCTGCTGAAGATATTCCTGTACTGCACCCTGGGCTCCATGTGGAATCTGATGAGCGGCTATACCGGCATGACCAGTCTTGGCCAGCAAACCTTCATAGGCCTTGCCGGCTACTCTTTAACCGTCATGACCGCCACCTATGCCATGTCATACTGGGTAGGTTTCCTGGCGGGCGCCGTAATCAGCGCCATAGTTTCGCTGATTCTGGCCATAATCCTGTTCAGGATGCGGGGCATGTATTTTGCAGTCGCCACCTGGGTTATCGCCGAGGCGCTGCGCACCTTCTTTACAAGCTGGAAATTCGTCAAGCAAGGCGCCGGCATGACTGTGGCCGCCCGCCCATATCCCAGCACTAACACCATTTATGTAATAGCCCTGACCCTGTGCATCATTGCGCTGGTCGTCATATACTTCCTGCTGAAGTCCAAAGTCGGTCTTGGCCTCACCGCCATGCGCGACGACCCGGACGCCGCTTCCAGCGTAGGCGTGGACATCTTTAAATCCAAGCTGCTCTGCTTTGTTATCTGCGCCATCTTCACCGCGCTGGCGGGCGGAATCTTCTACCTGAACAAGGGCTCAATTTACCCCGCCGGCGGCTTCGGCATCAGCTGGACCGTATCCATAGTCTTTATTGTCATAATCGGCGGCATAGGCACCATGGGAGGTCCCGTGCTTGGCTCCATTTTGTACGTCATTTTCGAGGAGCAGCTGGCCAAACTCCCCGGCGGCTGGACAAACATAGTCCTTGGCATTATCGCCATACTCGTCATTCTGTTCCTTCCCGACGGCATACTGGGTACCCTGCAAAAGAAGCTTCACTTCGAGATTCTGTCTCAAAAACGCTTCTCCAAGGAATAGGCCCGTTAAAAAACAAGGTGCGCTAAAAGCGCACCTTGTTTTTTGAATTGATTTTATCGCTATTTATAAACGTGGTACACGTTTTCATTCCGGCCGCCCGTCGTCGCGCCTGTGACGGCGTCCGTCTCGGGATCAACATTGGCGACGCCTATGAGCACCATGCACTGAGGTTTTACCCCTATAGCGAGTAAAGCTCACACCCTATAATTATAAAAGATATATATTTGCAGGTTATTATTTCCATTTATATCACAGGTGGTTCAAGCCTTCAATACGTCCCTTTTTGGAAATATGTATTTTAAAATCAATGCGAAATCTGGTACAATGTTTTAAACCATAAAAACTGCAAAGCGAGGATTAATTGTGGAAGAAACAGTGGTGCTTTGCGCGCTTAACACCAAATACGTGCACGTTTCGCCCGCCCCCTGGTGCCTGGCGGCGGGCGTCAAGGCCTACGCCCCAGAGCTGTACGGCCGCATACGCATAATAGAGGCGCATATAAACCAGCCAACCGCGGAAGTGTTGGAGCAGATTGTTGCCGCAAGGCCCGCGGTTGCAGGCTTTTCCTGCTATATATGGAACATAGACGCCACCCTGGACCTGTGCAGGGAGCTGAAACGGGCGCTGCCCGATGTTGTTATCGTGCTGGGCGGCCCGGAGGTAAGCTACTGCGCGAAGGACGTGCTGCAAAACAATGAGGAGATTGATTATATCCTGGCCGGGGAGGGGGAGGAGAGTTTCCCCGCGTTTTTAAGAACCCTTTTCGGCTGCGGCAATCCCAATCCCATCCCCGAAGAAGCGCGGCATGCCGTTGCCGGCCTCTGCGGACGGAGTCCGGACGGCACCATCTATGAAAGCAGTCCCTGCGTGCTTGACGGGATTACGCCTTCCCCACTTTCGGCGGGTTACGCCCAGGCGATACGGGGGCGCATAGCCTATTTTGAGACAAGCCGGGGCTGCCCCTACTCCTGCGCCTTTTGCCTGTCCGGGGGATGCGGCAAACCCCGCTTTTTTGAACTTAACGGCCTTTTTGACGGCCTTCTGCGCCTTGCAAACAGCGGCGTGAAAACCATTAAATTTGTGGACCGCACCTTTAACGCCAACGCAGCCCACGCAAATAGGATTCTCAGGTTTATTCTGGAGCATTACGGCAAGGACATCCCCGCGGGCGTATGCTTCCATTTTGAAATTGCGGGGGATATTTTAAGGGAAGAAACATTCGGCCTCCTTGAGCAAATGCCGCCGGGCGCGGTGCAGCTGGAAATCGGCATACAATCCTTCTGCGAAAAGGCCCTGGAGGCGGTAAACCGGAAAACGAACATTGCCCTCTTGCAGTCAAACATTAGGCGCCTGGTGGATATGGGCAACATGCATATCCATATAGACCTTATTGCTGGTCTGCCTTACGAAACCCTCGAAATTTTTGCCGAAAGCTTCAACAAGGCCTACGCCCTTGGCGCCCACATGCTGCAGCTGGGCTTTTTGAAACTTCTGCACGGCAGCGCCATGCGCTCTCAGCCCCAAAACTACCCCTGCGAATTTGACGAGAAGGCTCCCTACGAGGTGCGCTGCACACCCTGGATTTCCGCGGAAGATCTCCGGCTGCTGCACCATACGGAAAACGCCCTGGAGCGGGTGTACAACAGCGGCAGGTTCCGCCAGACGGCGGAATACGTGCTGAAGGCGAGCGGCAAGGCCCCCTTTGAGTTTTACACCGGCCTGGGAGCCGCTTCCCGCAACGCGGGTCTTGATTCGGGGATTTCCCTGGACGATTACACGGCGTTTTTTCAGGAATACTGCGCCGCCCTGCCCGGTGTGGACATGGAGACGCTGAGGGATAATCTTGTCCGGGACAGGCTTGCCACCAACTCCACGGGCGGACTGCCCCCCTGCCTGCGCAGGGACGACGAGCTGCTGGCCAGGGCTGTAAAACGGCTTTCGCAAGCCCCCGAAACCTCTCCCAAAAAAGGCGTCCGCCGGGGAGTGGCCCTGCTGTACGGGGCAAAGGCCGTATGCTGGGCGGACTACGACCCGGCGAAGCGAAATCCCGTCACCGGCCGCTGGAAATTGAATGAAATTCCCATGGATAAGATCCTGAAAAAGTTTTGAAACCCCATATTTTCGCCCATTTATTCAACTTGGGCATAACTATAATAACAAATATGCTTTGCCGACTTTTGAAAGCTGGTTGCAAAAGTCCCGGCGATTACGTTATAATAATGTCAATAATATATGCGAGAGGTGATAAGGTTGCCCAGCAACAAGACATCCGATAAGGAGACCCGGTATGTTAAAACCGCGTGCCGGGCATGCATAGCAAACTGCGGAGTAATCGCCCATGTCCGGGAAGGCAGGGTTGTAAAGCTAGAGGGCAACCCGGAGGACCCCATGAGCAAGGGCCGCATGTGCGCCAAGGGGCTTGCCGGAATTCAAGCCCTTTACAACCCCAACCGCATCAAGTATCCCATGAAGCGCATAGGACCCCGCGGAAGCGGACAGTGGGAGCGCATTTCCTGGGACGAGGCATTGGATATCATCGCAAGAAAGCTGATGGAAACCCGCGAAAAATACGGCGCGGAGGCGGTTTTCTGCTCCACCGGCGGCGGCGGTAACCCGGAAATCTGGAGTATCGCCCGCTTCTGCAACATTTTCGGCACACCCAACTGGTTTGAGCCCGGCTGCGCCCAGTGCTATCTTCCCCGGGTCCTGGCCTACACCATGATGTACGGCGGAACGGACCCCAGCATTGCCGACTCAAACGCTCTTGAGCTATATTTCCCGGAGGACACCCCCATCAAGACCCTGGTTCTGTGGGGAACGGCCCCCTCATATTCCTGCTCCTCCAGTGGCGGCGGGGCTGTGGTGGACCTGCGGGCAAAGGGAGTTAAGACCGTTGTTATCGACCCCAGGTTCACCCCGGACGCGGCAAAGGCCACCGTATGGCTGCCCATCCGGCCGGGCACCGACGTGGCCCTGATGCTGACATGGATTCGCTATATAATCGAACACAGGCTTTACGACCAGGAGTTTGTGCTCAAGTGGACTAACCTGCCCTTCCTGGTGGATACGGAAACGAAAATGCTCCTGCGGGACGGCGAGGACTTTGTGGTTTGGGACACTAACACCAATTCCCCTAAAACCATGCCCTATCCCTGGGACGACAGCCTTTCCCCCGCCATGTTCGGCACCTTCACCATTGAAGGCAAAGTGTATAAGACTGGCTTCCAGCTCCTTTGGGAGCGGGCGGAGCCCTTCACTCTCCAAAAGGCTGCGGAAATCTGCTGGCTGGATGAAAAGAAAATCGAGCAGGCAATAAGGCTTTTTGTCGACACCCCCTCCGGCCTGGCCATTGGCGTGGCAACCGACCAGACCGCCAACTCTGTCCAGGCTGCAATGGCGGCGGCAACCTTGGACATACTCATGGGCAACGTGGAGCGGCCCGGCGCGCTCCTGCAGAGGTTCAGGACAAGCGGCGTTTTGAAGGTGCCCAACTATCCGGTGCCTGTGGCAGAAAAAATGCTGCCCCCCGAGCAGCTTAAAAAGCGTCTGGGCGGCATTGAGCACAAGGGCCTTCACATATGGTACGCCGGCCATCCCCCCAGCATTCTGGACGCCATCCTGACGGGCAAGCCCTACCAGCCCCGTGTTTGGATTGACCGCTCCGGCAACAAGCTGGGCGTTGTGGCGGAAAGCCAAAAGTGGGCAAAGGCCATTGAAAAGCTTGACTTTATCGTGCACATGCACGTCTGCCAGACCTCTTTTTCAGCCTATGCTGACATCCTCCTGCCCGCAGCGGAATGGCTCGAAACCGATATGATTGTCGAAACATGCAATACCCTTGTGGCAAGGCAGGCGGTGGTACATCTTTGGGAGACCATGGACGAGACCCTGTTCTGGTCCAAGCTGGCCAAACGATGCGCCGAGCTGGGCCACGAGGGCTGCCAGAAGGCCTTTGACCCCGAATTCATGGGCGAGGACCTGGCCTACTGGGACAGCATGGACGAATTTTTCAACCACTTCACCAAAGAAGTTGGACTGACATGGGAGGAGTTCAAGGCTAAGGCTCCCTTTGAATACATGTCCAAGGACGAGTGGCACAGCTACTATGTATACCTTGAGCCGGACGAAAACGGAAAACCCAGGGGATTTAACACCCCCTCCAAAAAGCTGGAGGTCTATCTGGAAAGCATGATTACCCTCTCCCGGACGGGAAAACCCTTCAGCCCCATCGAACTGCCTCCGGCCTCCAAGGACTATGAGCCCCTGCCTTATTTCATAGAGCCTTATGAGAGCCCCAACAGTGAGCTGGCCAAGGAATACCCCCTGGTTTACACAGGCGGGCGCGTCCCCTTCTACCACCACTCAACGGGCCGCAACATCCCCGCCCTGCGGGAAATCTATCCCGTGCCGGAGCTTACAATTCACACCATGGACGCCGAAAAGTACGGTATCAGCGACGGCGACTGGGTGTGGATAGAGTCCCCCCGGGGCAAAACCCTGGCCAAGGCAAAAGTAACCGAAGGCATTATGCCCGGCGTGGTCCACATGGAGCGCTTCTGGACGCCGGAGACGCTGAACACGGAAACCCACGGTTGGAAAGAGATGAACGTAAACGTCCTCACCAGCGTTAGCGCGCCCTATAACGACGTAGTGGGCACCTACACGCTCAGAGGATTCCAAGTAAAAGTATACAAGGCCGACGGCCCCCCTGAAGGAATCTGGCAGAAGCCGGAGGAGTTCAAGCGGTGGCTTCCCCTTCCGGAAAAGGAGGTGCACTGATGCCCAAAAAGCAATACGCCATAGTAATTGACCTTGACCGCTGCATTGGCTGCCTGGGCGGCTGCCGCGTGGCCTGCAAACTTGAGCACGGCATTGCCCTGGGCGATTCACGGTCAAAAATGTACAGGATGGAAAGCGGACGCTATCCGGACCTGGAAATGTACTTTTTGCCCGTAATGTGCCAGCAGTGCGAAAACCCGCCCTGCGCAGGTCTCTGTCCCACCGGAGCCTGCTTTAAGGACCCGGAGGACGGAGTAATCAAAATTGACACCACCCGCTGCGTAGGCTGCGGCACCTGCAAGCAGAACTGCCCCTATGACGCATTGAATTTCAATAAGGAAATGCACGTCATGGACAAGTGCGACATATGCTCCGAGCTTCGGGCAAGAGGTGAAAAGCCCGCATGCGTGAAAAACTGCGCGGGAGACGCAATCCGCTACGGAGATTTAAACGACCCGGAAAGCGAAGTATCAAAGATGATCCGGGAGAACAGTCAAAACGTCTATTCCCTTCCCGACAAGGGAAACAAGCCCTCCGGCAGGTTCATACTGCGGGGCGCCAAATGGAAGGAGGAAGAGCCGTGGAAGACATGATTTTAAGGCTCAAGGAGAAGTACAGATTATATGCTCCCAAAAGTTTCCCCAACGGAAGCATACGCTACGGGGAAATAGATTCTCTCTCGGAAATAGTGACGGACGAGAAGTCCCATTTTTCACCTAAAGAAGTCTACCTTCCCATAGTGCAAACCCTCTTCTACTTCAAAAACAGCCACTGCGATGAGAGCGAAATCGAGGACGACAGGGATTTCCTGATTTTCGCCCGGGCATGCGACATCAACGCCATTGAGAGGCTGGATACCATTTACCTCAAAAACGGCGGTATCGAGGATTTCTACTACAAGCGGCTCAGGGACAAAGTCAGCTTTGTGCTGATTGAGTGCGCCGAAAGCTTCGACAGCTGCTTCTGCGTGTCCATGGGCACGAACAAAACCAGCAATTTCATAGGCATCTTTCGGGACGGCAAAATCGACACTGAGTCCCAGCCCGTATTCGTCAATGAAAACAAAAAGACTGTGACCATCCCGGCTATTGACGAGAGCCTTGTTAGGGATGTTTTCGAGCTGGAATACTGGCGCAGCTTCGACGAGAATTGCGCCGGCTGCGGCGGCTGCACCGCCGTGTGCCCCACCTGCTCCTGTTTTGATACCATTGACGTAATTTATAATGAAACCAGCCTGGACGGCGAGCGCAGGAGGGTTTGGGGCTCCTGCATGCGGGAGGATTTCAGCGCCATGGCGGGCGGCCACAACGTCCGCAAGAGAGCCGGCGACAGGATGCGTTTCAAGGTCATGCACAAGGTTTACGACTTCTACCAGCGCTTCGGGGAGACCCATATGTGCGTCGGCTGCGGCCGCTGCGGTGAGCGCTGTCCCAAGGACATAGTATTCTCCGATATTGTCAACACTCTTGCTGAAAAGGTGGAACAGCTTAAAGCGGAAGGAGGGGCGGTCCTGTGAAAAACGTACTGATGCCCACGCCACATAAGATTCTCAAAGTCGTCTACGAGACCAACGCTGAGTACACCTTCCGGGTGGAATGCGACGCCAAGGTGGAGCACGGCCAGTTCTATGTATTGTCAATCCCCAAGATAGGCGAGGCCCCCATCTCCGTCAGCTCCAGGGGAGAGGGCTATCTGGAATTTACCATCCGAAAAGTAGGCAGGCTCACCGGGGGCATCTTCGGGCTGGACGCCGGGGACACCATCTTCATGAGAGGGCCTTACGGCAACTCCTTCCCCGTAAACGATTTCAAGGGCAAAGACCTTGTGGTAATTGCGGGCGGCACCGGCCTGGCGGCTGTCCGCAGCATGCTCCAGCATTTTTACGCAAATCCCCAGGAGGTAAATTCCCTGACCCTTATTACGGGCTTCAGGAACCCGGATTGTGTGCTGTTTCGTGAAGACCTGGAGAAGTTCAAGGAAAAATTCAGGACGATCTACTGCCTTGACAACATGGAAGCCGAAGGTTTTAAAAAGGGCTTTGTTACGGAATACATAAAAGATGTTCCGTTTTCCACATTTTCCGATTATAATGTGGTTATTGTGGGCCCTCCCGCAATGATAAACTTTTCAGCAAAGGAATGTTTGATAAACGGCGTGGACGAATCCCGCATATGGGTTTCCCTGGAGAGGAAAATGTCCTGCTCCGTGGGAAAATGCGGGCACTGTAAAATCGGCGGCGTATACGTTTGCCAGGAAGGCCCCGTGTTCAACTACGTCCAGGCCAAAAATCTCATAGACTGACATGGACAATCTAAACCACAAGAAACTGCTGAACCTCCTTCGCACCAAAGGCGAAATGACAAAGCTGGAGCTTTCCGAGGCTCTTGGACTCAGCCATACAACGATAAACACATATGTAGAACAGCTAACGGCAGAGGGGCTTATCGAGCATGCCGGCTTCGGCGAGTCCGCCGGCGGCCGCAGGCCCCTGATAGTGAGGCTTGCCGAAAACTCCCGTTACTTCTTCGGAGCCTACTTTGCCCCCGAAAGGGTGGTAATACTGGCGGTCAACCTGACTGGACGGGAAATTGCCCGGTACACCATAGCCCCTGCCCCCGTTTTTGAGGATACTCTCGAATCAATCCATAAGGCTATTCTTGAAATTGCAGAGTCCAAGAATCTGGACCCCTCCCGCATCCTGGGGCTTGGCATGTCCTTCCCCGGCGTCGTGGATTCGGAGCGAAAATATGTGGAGTATGCTCCCAATATCGGCCTTCGCAGCTACTCCTTTACGGATTTTGAAAAGCGGCTGGGGCTGGAACTGTTTCTGGAAAACGAGGCTATAACCGCCGCCCTCGCCCACCGTTTTGTAGATTCCACCATAGTAGGGAAAAACTTCGTCTACGTGTCGGTGGCGGAAGGCATAGGAACGGGTATTTTCATTGACGGGGACATATACAAAAGCAGCAGCAAAAAAGCCGGTGAATTCGGCCACATCAAGGTTGCTGACAACGGCCTTTCCTGCAAGTGCGGCCGGGCCGACTGCTGGGAGCTGTACGCGTCCAAAAACGCCCTGATTCGCTATTATCGCCAGCAGACGGGCAATAACTCCGAAAGCAACGAAAACCTGCTTGCAAGCCTGCGCCAAGCATTCAAAAAGGGCGAAGCCCAGGCCATGGAGGCTGTCCAGAAGTATACCCGCTATCTTTTCCGGGGAATCGAGACCATCCTTTTATCCCTCAGCCCGGATGAAATAATTATAGGCGGCGACCTGGGTGAGCTCATGGATGATATAGTAAGCTTCGGCGTTAACAATTTGAAGCTCAACTCCCGCTTTTTCGGATACGAAAGCGTTCCCATACGTGTCTCCATGTTTAGAGAGACGGGAGCCATCCTGGGCTCGGCCCTGCTGCCCCTTTATCAGGTCTACGACCAGGAAACCTAGTTTAACCTCCTATCTATATCAAAATAACAAACCCATTTTTGACAAATCTTCAAAAATGGGTTTTGTTTTGTCGTTTTAGTTCTTTACTCTCATAGGTAAATAAGATATACTGTAAGAAATAGGTTTTTCACCCATATATGCCCATAATTAACGCTCAACATTTTGAAAACATTTTTAGGGGGTAAATCATGAGCAAGTACAAGATTTGCTATCCATACGTTTTCGACGAAAACGAGAAAAAGGCCTTTGACGAGATGGACAGGATTTCCCGGAGCTTTGCCTCCAGGGGGGCGGTGGACCCCATAAAGCTGGTCCGGGGAGAATACCCTAAAGACACACCCGGCATTGCCGGCCCCGTGGTGATTGACAAGTCCATCATGGAGTACTATCACAACAAATACCTGCCGGACTTTCCCCTGTACCACGACTCTGAATACGCCAAATCCCTGGGATATAAGGACATTCCGGCCATAATGACCATCGTGGCATACGAACACCTGTACCAAATCACCGTACCGGTACCGGCAAGGGACGAGTTTGTGGCCTCGAACCTCTGGAGAAAGGTCACATCCATAAAGCCCATCTATGCCGGGGACACCATCTGGTTCACCGTTGACTACTATAACTGGAAAGACCTGACCCCCGAAAGCGGCAGCGAGTTTCGCACCATTTCCATGTACTGCGGCGGCAGCATGTACAACCAGGACGGCGAGCTGGTCAGCAAAATGGACATGAAATGGTTTGAAAACCTGCGCACCTATGTGGGCGAAAAGCCGGATAACATCATGCCCTTCGTTCGGGTCAACTGGCAGGACAGGGAGGACCACTACTACACCGACAGCGACTGGGAAAAGATGCGTCAAATCTGGGCCACGGAAAACCCCAGGGGCGGCGAAGTCCTGTACTGGGACGACGTGAACATAGGAGACAGGCCAAACCCCACCCTTGACGGCCCCTTTGACGACACGCCCAACCCCACTGACCCCTGGGGGCCGGGCGTGGGAGGTTCCCGCTCCCTGCGCAGGGAATACATGGACCCCGAAATCTTTAAAACCATGGTCCGCAACCCCTACGACGGCATTTACCGCCTTCCCAAGCGCAGCATGAGCTTCCCTGAAATTCCCGCTTCCATGAAGGCGACTTTCAGCGCCGGCGGCGGATTCGGAGAGCTCTCCTTTGCCAGCAACGACGACCCCACCTGCGAGCCTCCTCCGAGGGCCATTTTTATCAACTTCTTCGGCCGCGACGTGGCCCTGCGCCATTTCCAGAACTGGATGGGTGACCACGGCATACTCCGGGACATCAGCTGGGGCATCATGAACCGGAAATGCTTTGAAAACATAGGCTACCACTTCCCGGATGACCCGGAAATTCCCGACTTCCTCAGCGTCATCCCCGAAATGAAGGACGTCGTTCCCGTCCACGGCCTGGAGCGGGACGTAATGCTTATCAAATCCCAGGTATTTGACAAGCTTGTGGTGAACGGCGAACATCAGGTAAAACTCGCCTGGTGGATTGAGACCATAGACGGTCTGGTTTACGAGTCCGGCCACGCCACCGTTGCGCTTCCCAAGAGGCCGCAGTAAGATACATACATAAAATACATAAAAAAGTGCAGCGCTAATAGGCGCTGCACTTTTTTATTAACCGAACCAGTTGCCCAGAAGCTCCTGCGCCTTGCGGATAAATGCCTTCTCCACCGGCCGCAGCCGCTTCCCCTTTCTGTAGCTTATGGCAAGGCACTGGCTCTGCATATTTTTAAGCCTGAAGGTCAAAACCTGCCGCGCATCCTCCCTGCTGTACCGGCCCAGGAGCTTTAGGACCGCGTCCTCCAGGGCGATTAAGGCGCCTTTTCCCTCCACGCACATGGAAAGGGCAAGCTGGACGCTTTCTATCATCAGCCGAGACTTTTTCAGCCCGGTCTTTCTTAAACTCGCATACCCGCCCCCGTGAGAGCCGCCGTAATCAATAAATGTAAGCTCCTTCATCAGCGAGAGGTCGCCTTTCTCCCGCATTTCGCCTATAAGGCTTTCCGCCCTTTCTCCATATGTACGCTCCAGCAGGCGGCGGCTGACAACAAGAACCGGGTAATCTTCTTTCAAAATCACGTGCACCATGTCGTTTTTCAAAGGCGGGGGAAGGAAAAACAGGTCTATTTCACGCTGCTGGGCAGGAAGGGTTTTGGGGTCCCAGCTGACGATGCCTAGCGTGCTTTGAGGGTACTCCTCCTGGAAGGCGGAAACAAGCTCCGACAGAAAGGGCGGCGTCCCTATGGGGGAAATGCCCAGGGTCACAGTTTCCTCCCTGTCGGTCATCTCCCGGATGTCAGCCAGCATGCGCTCCCTGGCGGAAAGTATTTCCCTCGCCCCTTCCAGGAAACGCTCTCCCTCCGGCGTCAGGCTCAGGGGGCGGGTACGGCTTACCAGGGCGGCTCCCAGCTCCATCTCCAGCTTCTTCAAATGCTCGCTTAAGGACTGCTGGGAAACAAACAGCCTGTCCGCCGCCCGCCTGATGCTCCGCTCCCTGGCTATCATGTCGAAGTACTCAAGGCTTAAAAAATTCATCTTTCCTCCTCCCGTAAATCAGGTATTTACCTGTACTATATCAGGTGTTTCCGTTATGTTCAATATCCCGATTGGTGATAAAATGGAATTAATGCCAATATTAGGAGGATTGCGTATGAGAAAAAAAATATTAGCTGCCGTTCTTGCGGCAGGCATGCTGCTCACCGGGGCTGTACCGGCCCTTGCGGGGGACCTTCTTATTTCCGGCACGCTGCCCAAAGGGGCTAGCTTCGAGTATGTGGAAAACATCTCCTTTAAGTATGAGGGTTACGACCACCCTGAGAAAAATTCCTTCTACCTATACTCGCCCTCCACTCCCCACAACTTTGACCTGCTTTCCAGCTTCATGAACGGGGCCATATTCGTCTACCCCGATAAGCCCTACGCCAGCTGGGAAGAGGCTTTGAAGGCTCTACAAAACGCCGGTCTTATTGAAATCGCGGAGTCGTGCCCGGCCTACATAGTGGTGGCCTGCCCTGCAAACGGCCAGAGCTGGAGCCAGGCGGACGTGGACATGTATTACCTTTACATGTACTATCTGGCCGGCGGGTATTTTGACATCCTGAACGGGATAGGGGAAAACCCCATGGACACCGAATTTCCCCGCCGCACCATGCACACCCTTCAGTACGTGGTAGCGGAGGGCAGCGGCGCCACTTTCGTGAACAACTACCTCTCCCAGCACGCTGGGCGCATTGCCGGCCAGGTGCTTTTCGGCGGCGAAATCGACAAGAATATCAAGAAGGGGTATGCGGTCCCATCTTACCTTGCAAATCCAAGCCCCGACGCGCTGGCCTACTGGAAAGCCGCTAACGAAACCGACAGTGAGCCCTCCCCCGGCGTCTTCGTGAACAGCTCTTATGTCCAGAAAAAGGTCATAACCTTCAAAGGCGGGAACAGCTTCGACAGGGAGGTTATTTCCAAAGCCTGGGCGGAGCTCCTCAGCCGTAGCACCCGCCTTTGCGTCACGGCGAACCTTGTGCTGCGCTCCTGCGAATTCGGCGACTGGGTACTTATGTCCTGGCCCAACTACGGGGAACTGGGCATTGAGCGTTACAGCTACGTATTTGAAAACGGCGTGGCCACTCCCTACACCGAGTACAAATCCGTGCCCAACTGCGTCCACACCCTGGTGCCCGAATCGGTGAGGGAAAACCCGGACAAGCCCGCGCCTCTGGTTATCGTTCTCCACGGCATGAGCGACGACCCGCTGAACGTGGTGAACGGCTGCGGCTGGGCCGACAAGGCGGCACAGGAGGACTTCATTGTGGTGTCCCCGGACAGGGAGGACGCGGACTACCTCATAGAAGTGATTGAGTACACCAAAAAGCTGTATAACATTGACACCAGCAGGATATACGTCACGGGCTTCTCAATGGGCGGAATGAATTCGGCAGTTGCCGGCTACGCCCATACCGACGTTTTCGCGGCCATGGCTCCCATGGGCGCCACCGGCTCCAACATGCTGCCCGACAGCCATGGCGGCGCCTATTCCGGCAGGATGAAGGATTCTACGGCGTATGACATTCCCGCCTGCGTAATCGTGGGCAGCATTGACGACAGCAACGTACGCACTGTGGACGGCGTACCCGTCATAGCCGGCATCGAGGAGGGGGCCCTGGAGCTTATCTTCCAGTTCAACAACATCTACCCGGGCAAAAAGGATTACGAAGCCGCGCCTCTTTGGGGCTACAAGCCGAACAACAGCTACGTCCTGAAGGATAAGAATCAAGAGTGGGTAGTCAACGAATTCTACAAGGAGGGCTACAGCACCCCATTTATAGAGCTTGTAACCTTCGTGGGGGCAGGCCATGCAAACAGCGACTATATGGCTGAAATCGCCTGGAACTTCCTGTCGCGGTACTCCCGGGCCTCGGACGGCTCCGTTGTGGATGGCGAGCTGCCCTTCCTGGACTGCAGCCCCAGCGACTGGTTCTATGGTGCCGTTACCGGCGTCCATGAGGAAGGCCTTCTGGTGGGCAGGGGCGGCAAGCGGTTTGACCCGCAGGCCGGCATAACCATAGCCGAAGCCCTCACCGCCGTATATCGCCTGGGCTACGGCCAGGGGCACTTTGACCGGAAGGAAACCACCGGCTCCAACTGGCAGGAGGCCGCAAATTACCTCCTGGATGCGCTGAAGCTTGAGTTTGGCGACATTAACGCTCCCATAACCCGCGGCGAAATGGCGGCCGTCACGGCAGCCTATCTCCGGCACACCGGGCTCAAGTACCAGGAGGTTGAGAAGGTCCAGTTCACCGATATTTACGGCCACAAATATGCGGAGGACATTCAGTGGCTGCAAAGCGTCGGCGGCATAAACGGCTACGCCGAAAAGGACGGCACCTTCACCTTCCGCCCGGAAAGCGGCATCAAACGCTGCGAAGCCGCCCAGATGCTAGCAAACCTTCTCATCAGCGTAAAGCCTGCGTAAGCCGCATACAATTATACACAAAGAGAGCAGGGCGCCCGCCCTGCTCTCTTTTGCTTGTTTTGATGTGCCAAAAACCTAGTAGCTGATATACTCCGGCATAATGTCCCTGTATTCTTCCACAAGGGATTTCCAGTTTCTTGGCAGCTCTATTCCGGTGCACGAGGGGCCGCCGTGGTCCCCGCCGCCGCCGAGGACCGTTACCATTGGACCGGCCTTTCCTCCGCCCACAATTATAAACATATGTTCCGAACTCCAGAAAATGCGGGTGGAGTGACTCATATCCACGGGCAGGTCCACCGTTTTGGGCAGGTGATTATTGCCCACCAGCCACTTTAGGTCCACTTCCGAGGCAGGACGCCGGGCATACTCCACAATGTAATCGAGTATGCGCTGTTTGGTCCAACCCGCATCCGCCATCATCTTTGCGGCAAGGGGCGAGAAGATAATGGCCGCCCCCGGATCCCAGCCATAGGGGTTTATTTTGCACAGCCAGGATAGGAACGCTTCGGGGCTTGCGCAGGATATCGCCCGGTGTTCCTGAGGCCAGAACAAAGTCACTGCGGAGTCTTCCTCATCATAACCGAAGTCCGTGTGCAGGGGTTTCCAGGGGCTGTCCTCGGAATTGTCTCCAATGCACAGGCCCAGGCGGTTTTCGTGGCCCATCTCGGACAGGTCCTCAATACCCGGACGCAGTCCCCCGATATTCATCATAATATATCCTAAGGCCCTGGCAATGGTGGCGTTGGGCTTATAATACGGGGATAAGAAATTGTCCCTCACATTTAAATTAATATCTTTTACAACGGGACCGCTAATGGTCAGCACCGGTCCCCACGTGGACTGGCTGCAGGTCCAGCCTTCCAGAATTATATTCGGGGCCAGGGCTCCTTTTACCGCCGCAATAAGAATCGGCATGTATGTGGGCAGGCAGCCTGCCATTACGGCATTAATGGCTATCTTCTCCACCGTAGCGCAGCCCATCTTGGGCGGGATGTAGCCCACTACATGCTCCGGCGGCAAATCTGTGCCCCGCAGCATTTCATCCACAGCCTCACGTGTAGGTATCTCAATGGGTGCTCCGGTGGTCCAGCCGTATTTATAAAACTGGCGGCTTATTTCACGGGCCGTGCCGGTAAAAACCCGCCTGGCATGTTCCTGCTCGGGTATGACGGGATTAATTTCCTCCTCCGAAAGCGGGCGGGTCAGGGCAGACACTATGTCCTCCGTCAGCTTTTCAATATCCTTCGCCACGGCCTTGTCCACCATTTCCTGGTCCACATGGGCGTTTATTTTGTCCACCGGCGCATCGTACTGAAGTATGCGCAGGGCGGGAACCCCTTTCGCCTTGCAGCCCCTTAACGCCGCCGGGTAGGTCCTGGGAACTACCAGCATGACCGTAGGCTTGCCCAGTTTTTCCATGTAGGCGGCGTTGTATCCCAAATACAGAGAGCTTGAAGGGACGCTGCCATAAAAGCAAAGGATACAATCCACGCCTTTGACCCACTCATTGAATTCAGGCAGGAACTTTTCGTCTTTGACAATCTCCACAGTCTCCGTTGTGTGCTGAATATAGGAAAATTTCGCGTCCGGATAGCGTTTTCTCAGTTCCTTTTCGACGGTCTTCAGCATGTAAGTGGCCACTATCATAAAGTCCCCGAACATGCCGATAGTCTTGCCGTTTAAATCGTCCAGCCTCGGGCTCAAACCCCTGTAATCCGACGTATCAACTTCAGACCAGGGGCTTAGTGCCTGTAAAATTCCTTCACTCATCAGATTTTCTCCTTATTTTTGTATTAGGGTGCCAGCGGGTGAGGAATATGCTCCTTGGGAGGCGGACCCCACTTATCAGGATTTGCAGCCTCATCCGGGTTATAGGAAGAAATGCGGGGAGGTTCATCGGGAGGATAATAGGGCGAGGGCGTGCGGCGGCAGTCGGGGCACTCCAGCCAGCTCTTGTTATACGGTGTCCGCAGCCAGCATATGGGGCGCAGCTTTTTAAATTTCCACTCGCCGTTTTCCTTGACAAACTCGTTGTCATACTTGCCCGCAATCCAGAAGGCCGTATGCTTCTTTTCCCGGGCTTCTGGATCCCATACGAAGTTGGTGTGAGGACCGAAAAGATGCCACTGCCCCCAAGCGTGTTTGCCGTCGTCGTAAACCTCTATCAGGGGCGTAGAAATAGTTAGCATCAGCAATAGCTGGGGATTCATGGAATACGTGTTGGACACCCCCTGCTTTTTTTCCACGGGGTTTCCATCCTTATCCAAAAGGCCCGCCATGGTATACCAAACCCGCTTTACGTGCTCCTGGCCAACATAGGCGCCGGAATCCATAATTTCCACGCGCACGTCGGGGTCGGTGTGTGAAAACAGGTCGTCCCAGATACGGGCTATGTACCCCATCTCCAGGTAGAATATGTAGCGTCCCATGAGCTGCTGAATTGCCTGCATGTCAATGTAATAGGACTGCTGTTTTACTTTAGCTTCCAATTCCTCAATTCGCTTTAGAAGTTCAGCGTTTTCCATTTGCTATACCCTCCTTGGTTGTTGTGATAAACCAATATCGTATTATGCCCCGGCCTGCGCCCGCGCCTGGCCCTTCAGCCGGAGGCAGTGATGACAGGCCACCCAGTGCCCCGGCTCTTCTTCCTTGATTTCAGGCGTTTTGGTGCGGCATAAATCATCCGCGTAAGGACAGCGGACGGCAAACCTACACCCGGGTTTCGGGTCAATTGGCGAAGCCAGTTCGCCTGTAAGCAGGACGCGGCTTTTGGGGGCGTGTATATCCGGTTCCGGAATAGCCGCCAAAAGTCCCTTGGTATAGGGATGCAGGGGATTTTCAAACAAGGTCTCCGTATCGCATTTTTCCACCACGCAGCCTAAATACATGACCATGATTTCATCTGCTATATGTCTTACCACAATCAGGTTGTGGGTTATGAACATGTAGGTCAGCCCCTGCTGCTCCTGCAAATCCTCAAGCAGGTTCAGAATTTGGGCCTGTATGCTCACATCCAGGGCGGAAACCGGCTCGTCGCAGACTATAAATTCAGGGTTCAGCGCCAATGCCCGGGCAATGCCTACCCTCTGCCGGCGGCCGCCGTCCATTTCATGGGGGAACGCCCCCGCAAAACGGGCATCCAACCCCACAATCTCCATCAATTCCGCCACCCTGGCGTCCAGCTCGTCCGCCTTTTTGCAAATCTTGAAGATTTTCAGGGGCTCCGCAATGATGTTGCGCACGCTTTTCCGGGGGTCCAGGGACGAATATGGGTCCTGAAAAATTATCTGAAGCTTTTTCCTCAGTTCATTGCGTTTTTTCCTGCTTAGATGGCTGATTTCTTCCCCGCGGTAATATACCTCTCCGGACGTCTTATCCAAAAGGGAGATAATCAATCGCCCCAGGGTGGATTTTCCGCACCCGGACTCTCCCACCACACCCAAGGTGCTGCCCTTTTCTATGGTAAAAGACACGTCGTCCACGGCGTGAAGCAGGCCGTAAGGGGTGGGAAAATATTTTTTCAGGTTTTTCACTTCTATCAAGGCTTCACCCATTTTTTCTCCCTCCATTGCCGAAAAGGTGACATTTGACCATGTGACCGCCGCCAATATCAGCCGGAGCCGGGTTTACCTCTCTGCAAATATCCATGCAGTAAGGGCACCGGGGATGGAAGCTGCAGCCTGACGGCAGATTGGACGGGTCGGGCATCAGGCCCTCAATAGGCTTTAGCCTTTGGGACTTTGTCTTCAGCCTGGGTATGGAATTGAAAAGCCCCTCCGTGTACGGATGACTGGTCCTGTCGAAAATATCCTCGACAGTGCCGTACTCCACAATCTCTCCCGCGTACATGGTGGCCACCTTGTCGCATATCTGGGCCACAACTCCAAGGTCGTGGGTAATAAGAAGCATGGAAGTCATATATTCGTCCTTGAGGTTTTTCATCATTTCCAGTATCTGCGCCTGAATGGTGACATCCAGGGCCGTGGTAGGCTCGTCGGCAATAATCAGCTCCGGCGAGCAGGCAAGGGCAATGGCTATAACCACACGCTGCTTCATTCCGCCGGAAAACTGGTGTGGATACTCCTCGCCCCTCTCCCCGCGGATGCCCACCTTCTCCAGCATGCGTATCGCCTCCCGGTGGGCCTCCGCCTCGCTGTATTCCTTATGCAGGCTTATTACTTCCGCAATCTGCTCCACGATTTTCATCGTTGGGTTTAAAGCGGACATGGGGTCCTGGAATATCATTGAAATGTCTTTTCCTCTGATACTGCGCATTTCCCTGTTGGATTTTTTCAGGAGGTCCTCCCCCTTGTAAAAAACCTCGCCGCTTGTGATTCTGCCCGGCGGGTCGGGGATAAGTCCCATTATCGCCTTTGCGGTCGTGGTTTTTCCGGCTCCGGTCTCACCCACAAGCCCCAGGGTTTCTCCCCGTTCAATTTTCAGAGACACGCCGTTAACCGCGCGGAATTTTACCTTATCCACCTCATATACAACCGCAAGGTCTCTTATCTCCAGCAAAGCCATACCTTCTTATCCCCCTTATCGCCGCAGCTTCGGATCCAGGGCATCCCGGACTCCGTCGCCGA
This sequence comes from Oscillospiraceae bacterium, assembly GCA_050944015.1. Lineage (GTDB taxonomy): Bacteria > Bacillota > Clostridia > Oscillospirales > Oscillospiraceae > DUOX01. The sequence goes on along the minus strand of JBMNQG010000006.1, from coordinate 31,243 downwards.
AAATGTTGAATGCCAGCATGGTCAGAGAAATGGCAATACCCGGGAACACGACCATCGGCCAGGATGAGAGAATGTAAGTTCTTCCCTCGGACAGCATGGAGCCCCACTCCGGCGTGGGCGGCTGAACTCCCGCGCCCAAAAAGCTCAGGCTGGAAATCAGGCTGACAGTGGAGCCGATTCGCATGGTAGCCTGCACTATAAGCGGAGCCAATGAGTTGGGAATCACGTGGGACAGGATGATACGGAAATTGGAGGCTCCAACGGCGCGGGACGCCTCTATATACTCCTGACCGCGGATGGTGAGCACCTGGGCTCGAATAACACGCGCCAAAGGTGGGACGGAGCCGATGGCTATGGCCGCTGCGGTTTCCACGATGCCGGTGCCCAAAACGATGGAAACGGACACGGACAACAGCAGACCGGGAATCGACATGAACATGTCTAGAATCCGCATGATGACCGAGTCAACCCTATCGCCGTAATACCCGGCAATGGCGCCCAGCAACGCGCCCACAATCATGGACATGACCACGGCAACCAGGCTGATGAGCAGCGACATCCGGCCGCCATACAGAACCCTTGTCAGAATATCCCGCCCGTAGTTGTCCGTTCCAAAGGGATGTTCACTGGACGGGGGCTTCATTTTGTTGATAAGGTCGGTGGCTTCATAGTCATACGGCGTAAGCAGCGGGGCGCATACGGAAGCCAGAATCAGAAGAATGATAATAATCAGCGATACAACCGCCGCCTTGTTTTTTGAAAACTGGCTCCAAAATTCCCGCAGGCCCGTGCCTTTCCGGCGCTTTGATAAAACTGGCGCGCTCTCAGCATTCTTCGCCTTCACTGTGTTCATATACCGGCCACCCCCTTCTTTTTCTGGACTCCAAAGAACTGGGTCTTTATCCGGGGGTCTATGGCGGTGTATATAAGGTCAACAACCAGGTTCAACACGCATACCACAATGGCATAAACGACGGTTATGCCGCGGATGATGGGGTAGTTCCTGGCACCAATTGCGGTGGACAGCAGCAGCCCCAGGCCGGGGAAGGAGAACACAACTTCCACAATCAGGGAGCCCACCAGGGAGGCGCTCAGGGAGGAGCCTATGACCGTGACCACAGGCAGCATGGAATTGCGCAGCACGTGCCTTGTCACAATCTTTGTCTCGGCCTGCCCCTTCGCCCGGGCTGTCGTAATATAGTCGGCCCTGACAATCTCCAGCACGCTGGAACGGGTCGTCCTCATCATCATGGAAACAGGGAACAGCGCGGATACAAACACCGGCATGACCCAATGCTTCCATGTGCCCACGCCGTTGACCGGCAGCCACCCAAGCCTGACGCCGAAAAGCAGCATAAGCAGCATGGCTATCCAGAAGTTGGGCATTGAGGATCCCAGCAGCGAAATGATGGTCGAAGAATGGTCATAAACGCTATTCCTCTTTAGCGCTGCAATAATGCCAAAGGGAACGGCAATTACAATACTCAGGCCGGTACTCAAAAATCCCAGTACGAAAGAGATGGGCAAACGCCCCATTATCAGCTCGGAGACCTTTTGATTATTTGTATACGACAGTCCCAGGTCCCGCCTTGTCACAACTCCCGCTATATAGTCCCAGAGCTGTATAGCAAAGGGCTTATCCAGCCCAACGGAAGCCTTCCATTCTGCAACCTCTTCCTCCGTTGCGGTGCTCCCCAATACCATATATGCCGGGTCGCCGGGCGTAAAATACGTTATCGTAAAAATGATGACAATAACCCCCAGCAGTACCGGTATCGTCAGCAGAATTCTCCTAAGGATATATTTAAGCATATGGCATTCTCACTCCTCTCTGGATGCCGATATTGCATGGTTGAGCTCACCTTGCCGCCCACCTGTGGAATAGTGCGGGCACCCAGCAGAATTACTGAGCAGCGGCAGGGCCTTCTTTACCGGCTTCATAAAGGAAGCGGGCCACGCACCAGGCTTGCATGTCCCGCTTCCCAGTGGATTCCGTTTTGTTCCCTAGCCGCTTTGCAAACCTATTTCGCCAATGACTTGGTTGTCAAGGCACGCAGGTTGGGGCCGGTGTTGACAACCCAGTTGCCGATGAAGTAATCCATATTTTCCAAATAATCAAAGGAGATGATAATCTGGGACAGGTTGGCAATGGGAATCCAGAGCACGTTGTCGTATATGTACTGCTGAATTTCCTTGGCCTTGTTCTGTTTTTCGGTTTCATCAAAGATGCCGTAATACTCTTTCACCATGTTCTGGAACGTGGCGCCAATTTCCCAGTTGTCGGAGTGCACCTCGTTGATAAGGGAGCCGGAACCCGCCAGATGGGGATCCCACAGTTCCGTCAGGGTTCCCGAAACGGAGCTGTTCTGCGCCAGGCTCATATCCACCTGCCCGCTTGCGGACATTTGACGTGCGGTGGCGTTATCGGTGACGGTCAGGTTCAGCTTGATGCCCACGTCGGCCAGGTAATCCTGGATAATGGTCAGGACGGTTACGTCCACGCTGTTGCTGGCCGCCGCCATCTCCAGGGTCAAGCCGTCCGGATAACCCGCCTCTGCAAGCAGCTGCTTGGACAGCTCCGGATCATACTCATAAATGCCGATGGAGTGATAATACGAGGAGGTCACCGGCGCGCTGCTGTCGGCGACGGTGGCGTAGTTGCCCCAGACCGCCTGCACCAGGGCTGGCCAATCAACGGCATGGGCGATTGCTTTGCGCACCGTCACGTCTGGAATCGCCTCCGGGAAGTCCCCTATGGAAAGGAAGTACTGGAGGCTTCCTGTAGTGGTGTTCACACGAATGCCCTCGCTCTCACGGCCTTCAAATGTGACCGCGTTATCAGCGAAATTGAGGATAGCGGCATCCACTTCGCCTGCGGAGAAGGCAAGGGCGCGGGTTGACTCTTCCAATACCACCTTGATTTTTACATTCTTGTAATCGGGCTCACCCCAGTAGTTCTCATTGCGCTCGAAGCTTACGCTTTCACCCTCGACAAAGTCAGTCATTATATAGGGGCCTGTGCCGACAGGGTTAAGTGTGGCATAGTCGCTGCCCTTTTCCTCAAAGTATTTTTCGGATATGATGCCGCAGAACGTACGGGCAAAATAGGGCAGGTATTCGCTGTTGGGCGCCTTCAGCACAAGGTACACATTGTTGCCCTCGTAATAGGATTGGTCAAAGTCTATCTGGGACAGCATGGCGCCTCCCATTCTGGTGGCGGAGGCCCGCTTCAAAGAGTAGAGCACATCCGAACCCGTAAGATCGTAGCCGTTTGAGAATTTCACGCCTTCTCTCAGCGTAAAGTGGAGGGTCTTGTAATCCTCAGACCATTTCCAGTCGGTGGCAAGGCAGGGATACACATTGCCGTGGCTGTCGGTATAAATCAGGGTTTCGTACATCAGGAAAATGACGGAGGCCCAGTCCTGAACGGTATCCGCAGGGTCGAAGTTGTCGTCCGTGCTGGATATTGCATACACAAGGGTATCTTCCGGCGTCATCTTTTTTGCGATTGCCGTGCTTGCGGGAGCAGCGGGCTCATCTGCTGGGGCAGGGGCGCTCTCGGCAGGTTTTGGGCTTTCCTTATCCGGTTGGGAGCTTCCCCCGCCGCCGGAACTCCCGCAGGCGCTTGCTACCAGTGCGATGACAAGCATCAACGCGATTAAAGAACTCACCTTAAGCTTCTTTTTCATTTGACGTTCCCCCTTAATTTTTTCATTCGCGTATTCATGCAAAGAAATATCTTCTACGGTTTCATTGCGCCGATTGCCCGTATCAACGCCCGCCGGAAACGCTCCCGGGAGGCCGCCGGACAGCATCAGGGCAAATCGTTCCTGCGAAGCATTTCTTCTCCTACAATTTAAGCAGCGCCGCCTTAAAGCCTGTTTCAAGCCGGGCAGAAAATCGCCTGGCTCAATGTCTCGGCAACGCCCGCCGCCTTTTTAAGCGCATGGAATAGCGGTCACAAAAACTTCGGCCTTTTGTGAACTCTAAACAATTTCAAACATCATGCCCGACTTCTTTTGTTAAAGTTATTTTATTCACATATTCATGGCAGGACAAGCACTAATTCCGTAAACAATTATTCCTAATTGGAATATATTGGGACTTTCAGCTTGTCACAGCCTGCACAAGGGGCTATAATTGGTTATTAATCCCACAGTCGTTCTTATAATGGAGGAATGGCGATGACTATAGAACAACTTAAATGCTTTTTTGAGGTGGCTCATTGTCACAGTTTTTCCAAGGCTGCGGAGCGGCTGTTTCTTTCTCAGGCTAACCTGAGCAAGTACATCAAAAGTCTTGAGGAGGAAATGGGGGCTACTCTTTTCGACAGGGGTTCACGCCCCTGCCGCCTGACCGAAGCCGGCAGCCTGTTTTATCGCCAGACCAAAGACCTGTTTTTTAAGCTTAACAGCCAAATTGAGGAAACCAAGCTCCGGAACAGGAACAAATACCATCTGATTTACATTGGCATTTCGCCCGGGGAGCCGTCTCCTCCGCCTTTCACGAACCTTCTGTCCACGCTGAATAAATCCAGCGCCCCTTACCGGTATATTCTGCTGGAGAATAATTATGCCGAGCTCATCAATAAGCTGGCCTCCCGGGAGGTAGACTGCATTATCACCACCGACCGGAACGCCCGCAGCATACCGGATTTTGAATGTCTCAAGCTTGCGCCCTTCCAAATGATGCTGGCAGTACATAAAGACAACCCCAAGGCCCAGAAACCGGACCTGAAACCCAAGGACTGCACCGATGATATCGTATTCCTGTCCATTCCAGACGGAAAAAACGCCCCCATCTCCCGCATTCAGGAATTTGACCTCCACACCGGCTGCGGGTTAAACCCCATCATTCTCCCCTCTCCTTCGGACCTGCTTAACAACGTGGCGATTTCCGCCGGCGTGGCCATTGTCCCGCAAACGGTTAATCCGTCCAGCTATCCCGACATACGGTTTATTCCTTTTGAGCCTGAAAGGCGGGACGCTGGCCAGTTCCTGCTCTGGCGCAGGGATACGAATAACGCCGCTGTCCTGCGGCTGGTTGAACTGGCCAGGACCCTGCCCCCGTCGGACGGCGGCGCCTCCAGCGATACGCCCGATAACTTTAAAGAATAATTTGACAAACTTTTAGCAATTAGACTTGATAAAAAAAGCAATTTATAGATACTCTTAAAGCAAAGCGCTCCGGAAACTTTCCGTTTCCGGAGCGCCGCATTTTGTATTTCATAACATTTTGCCATTTGCGCCTGTTGTTGCGCCTTTTTGCGTATGAATATAATATAGGCTGTGTTTCCTTTTTATGGAAATGCGGCTATTTTTTATCGTACATTCCGCGCACCGCGCGGCGGATTTCCTGGTAGCTGGTGCAGCGGCAGAGGTTGGACTGGAGCCATTCCTCAATCACGTGCTCCTCCGGCATTTCCGGGTAGTGCATCTGCAGGGCGTGGCAGACCATCAGAAACCCGGAGGTGCAGTACCCGCACTGGAAGGCGTTGCTTTTCACAAAGCTTTTCTGTGCCGGCGCGTTTCCTTCCAAGCCCTCCACGGTTAGTATAACGCGGCCTTCCGCTTCCACCGCCAGTACCAGGCAGGATTTTGCCGGCCAGCCGTCTATAATCACGGTGCAGGCGCCGCAGTCGCCGTTTCTGCACCCGGGCTTGGCGCCGGTGAGGCCAAGCTGCTCCCGGAGCACGTCCAGGAGCAGGTCGGCCGGCCGCACCATCACCTGGTGCGGCTTCCCGTTCACATTCAGCGTGATTACCGTTTTTCCCTCATATCTTACCATTTGCCCAGTCCTCCAAAAGGGCTTGAAGCACGTTCCTCAGCACGAACAGCCTGTATTCCCCCGAAGCTTCCACGCCGGTGTAAGGCTCCTCCGGCAGCAGCTTTGCCGCCCTGTCCGCCCGGGCGGAAATAGGCTGTGACCAGTCGTTTAAAACCTCCTCTATTTTGGCGCTGCGGAAAGGATAGGAGCACAAGCCGGAAAAGGCAACCCGCATGTTCCCGTCCTTCCAGAGCGCCGCCGCGGTTACCACCGGGTAGTCTATTTTTTCGTTAGTTGTATGTTTCACGTGAAACATTGGCGCCTTCAGCGCCCAGCCGGGCACGTGGACCTGTACCACAAATTCGCCGGGATTCAGCCGCATGCGGCCGTGGAAAACCCTCTGGAAAGGCACGGTTCTCAGGCCCTGGCTGCCGAATATGGAGACACTGGCCTCCGAAAGGAACAGAGGCAGGCTGGTCTCCCTGTACATGATGGTCCCGCACAGGTTGCCGCCCAGGGTAATCCGGCACTGGTTAGTATGGTCCGCAATCCTGCCGCAGCAAAGGCCCAGCAGCGGGAACAGCTTGGACTCCTTAATCTGGTTCAGGGTGCAGGCGGCGCCTATATGGAGCCCTTCCTCGTTCGCGGCGAGAAGCATGCATTCGGGTATCTGTTTTATGTCAACCACCGCGGAGGGCTTTATGGAGCCGGCCCTGCACATGGTGATGATTTCGCTGCCTCCGGCGTAGTAAACCGGCTCCTTTCCCTCCACCTGCAGCAGCCTGTAAGCCTCATATGCCTCCATCAGGGTGCCGGGGCGGCAGTAGACGAAGTCAAAGGGTATCATTTTCGTCCTCCTTAACTGCCCTCCAAATCCTCTCCGGCGTCAGGGGCAGGGACTTGAATTCCCTCCCGAAGGCTGCAGACAGGGCGTTGGCCAGGGCGGCGGGAATGCCTATAATTCCGTGTTCCGTATAGCTGCGGACGCCGTAAGGGGAGCCCTCTTCCGGGGTCTTCACAAAGTCCACCCGGTAGTCCGGCTCCTGCCCGATGTGCATGAGCTTGTACGTCCGCAGGTTGGGAGTCCGGGGTACGCCCTTTTCGTCGTAGACAAAGGCCTCCCGGCTGGCAAGACTGAGTCCCATGGACATGCCCCCGGCTACGACGGAGCGCATCAGCTCCGGGTTAATCACCTTCCCCACATCCATTACCGTGGAGGCGGAAATGACCCGGTAGGTGAAGGTTTTAAGGTTTGCCTCCACCTCCACCGCCTGGGCTCCCACCGTCCAAGACGGGCCGGTTTTGCCCTTGCCCGTTTCCGGGTCAAGCTGGCTCAGGCCGTGAAGCTTGAATCCGCCCCGGCCCAGGGCAGGCTCTCCCGGGGACTGGCCCGAATCCGTCTTGTATCCCAGAACTATATCCTTGAAGGCTATGAATCTTTCCGGGTTTTTCCTGGAGAATACCCGGCCGTTTGCAACCTCTATCTCCTCCGGCGGGCAGCCCAGGGCCTGGGCGCCGTTTTGCCGGAGCTGTTCAATCAAATCGTCCGCCGCCTTCATTACGGCGCGGCCAACCATGTACTCGGTCAGGCTGGCGGCGGTCTTCCAGTGCTCCGGCGCGGTCCGGGTGTCCACGTCCATAACCACGTGCACCATGCCCGGGTCTATTTTCAGCTTTTCCGCCAGAATCTGGGCAAGGTTGGTCTTGCCCCCCGAGCCCATCTCCACCGCGCCGGTGTTCAGATTCACGCTGCCGTCGGGGTTGAAGGTAATAAGGGCGCCGGAGACCGCGTCGGCGGGAGGGTTGGGAGTCTTCCACAGGCAGGCGACCCCCTTGGCCCGCACCGTGTGCTCCTTGATTTTGACGGCCTTTCCCCCCTCCCATTCGGAAAGGGCCCTTACCCTGTTTAAACATTCCGCCAGATTGCCTATCAGGCTTTCGGTGTATTCTACCCCGGTGGGGGTCAGGCTGCCCGGGCGTATGGCGTTTTTCAGCCTCATTTCCAGCGGGTCCATGCCGCACCTGCGGGCCAGCATGTCAATAGCCCGCTCGATGCAGAAGGTATAGGACTCGTGGGCAAAGCTGCGGAAGGAGGTGGAATAGGTGCGGTTTGTGTAGACGCACAGGGAGTCGCAGCTGAGTTTTTCAATGTTATAGGGGCCGGTGCAGTCCACGGCTATGGCCTTGGCCATATAGGGGGAGTTGTCTGTGTAGGCCCCGCAGTCCAGCAGGAAAGTCATTTCCGCCGCCCGGATAATCCCTTCCCGGTCCGCGCCGATTTTAATGTCCGCCTCCAGACCTATGCGGCTGGGGGCACTGGCCATGTCCTGCTCTCTGGGAAGAGTAACACGTACGGGCTTTCCTCCCACGCTGCGGGAGGCCAGAAGTGCCAGTATTTCCAGAAAAACGGGCACCTTGCCCCCGAAACCACCTCCCACGAAGGGCACCCGCACCTGAATCTGCCCGGCGGGTATCATTAATGCCTCGGAAATCTGCCTTCTCACCGAATAGTGCGCCTGGGAGGAGGTTGTTATCAAAACCCTGCCGTCGGCTGATATTTCCGCCTGGGCCGCCCGCACCTCCATGGCCAGATGGTCTGAGGGGGGCAGGGAAAACCGCTCGCGGACTATAGCGTCACACTGGGCGAAGCCTTCCCTAGTATCGCCTTTTCGTATTTTATAGCGGCTGGCGATGTTGGTGCCCGCCTCCGGGTAGACGTCCGTCACGGTTTTTCTGTACCCGTTTGGCTGCTCGTGAATCAGAACCGCCCCTTTTGACAGGGCCTGGGAAGGGGTGAGCACGAAGGGCAGGGGCTCGTATTCCACCTCGATGAGCCGCACCGCCGCCTCCGCCGCCGCCTCGTCCCGGGCCACCGCCATGGCCACCGGCTCCCCGGCGTAGCGGACCACTTTCCGGGCCAGGGCGGGCCTGTCCTGCACGAGGGGGCCGAAGAGCTGGGGGCAGTCTTCCCCCGTCAGCACGGCTTCCACCCCCGGCGCCGCCAGCGCCCCGGATACGTCTATTTTTTTAATTTTCGCGTGAGCATGGGTGCTTGTGAGCAGGCGGGCCGAAAGCACCCCGGCCCGGGGCAAATCGCCGGCGTACTTTGCCTTTCCCGTAACCTTGTCCCAGGCTTCCTTGCGCTGGATGCTCCTGCCGATGGTTTTCAAGCCGTTTTCACCGCCCTGTTTTTCTTCACTAACTAAGTCTTGCCACATAAAATTTTTATTATGCAAAGCCGGAATAGCCGGCCCGATTCTGTAAAAACTGATATAGAAAACCAAAGTAAAAGGAGACTGGCTATGAACCCCTTTGAACAAAAACCCGTGTGCATAAAGGACACCTTTATGGACTGGTGCACCATGTACCCCACTCCCTACAACAAGCAGACCGTGGACCCCTACACCAAGGTCCGCATTATCCTGATGAACGGCATAGAGGTGGAGTCGGTGTTCTTCAAGCACCAGTTCCACCGCAACTGCCAGAACAACGACATACGCAGGGAGCTGGCCCTGACCCGAAGAGTGGAGCAGCAGCAGCAAAAGCACGTCAACTGGCTGAAGCCAATAGACGAGACGGCGCTTGAGACCACCATCGGCTTCGAGCACGTGGCGGTGGACCTGACCGCCTGGCTGGCCCAGAACGAGCCCGACCCGTATGTCAAGCAGGCCCTGGACTTTGCCCTGCTGGAGGACTTCGACCACCTGTACCGCTACGCCAACCTTCTAGACCTGGACGCTCAAATTCCCGCCCAGCAGCTTGTGAAAAGCTACGTGGACATCACCCCAGGGCGGCCCACCATAGCGGAGCACCGCTTCCCCTACGACTCGGTTAAATATCACGTGGACTTCAAGAAAGCGGACCTGCGGACCAAGTTGAACACCCTCATCATCACCTCCGCCGAGCAGCAGACCATGAACTTCTATATGAACATCGGAAACACCTACTACAACGACCTGGGCCGCAAGCTATATCAGGAAATCGCAATGATAGAGGAGCAGCACGTAACCCACTACGGCTCCCTGCTGGACCCCAACTGCACCTGGCTTGAAAACCTGCTGCTCCACGAGTACGTGGAGTGCTACCTGTACTACTCCTTCTACCAGGACGAGCTTTGCCCCAACACCAAGTCCGTCTGGGAGCTGCACCTGCAGCAGGAAATAGCCCACCTGCACCTGGCCGCCGACATGCTGCGGAAATACGAGGGCAAGGACTGTCAGCAGGTCATACCCGGCGGGGAATTCCCCAAGCTGCTGCAGTTCCACGACACCAGGGACTACGTCCGGGAAATCCTGGCCACCCAGGTGCTGCTCACCGCCAACCGGGAGGGCTACACCCCCGCGCCGGAGCTGCCCAGGGACCATGAGTTCTTTTTCTATCAAAACAAGGTCAACCACAGCGTGGAAAAGGTGCCCAGCCACATGGTAATCGCCCAGCACCAGCAGAAATACAACGTGGACTACCGGGCGGAGGCGAAAACCAACCCCGTTCAGGCCCTTACGGACCGGACGGTGGACAATACAACCATCGCCCGCCAGTAACGCGCAAAAAGCCGCCGAATTTGGCGGCTTTTTTTATAAAAAAAATTGAAAGTATAATATTGACAAGGCGGTTAGTTTATGCTAACTTAATATTAGAGTTAGATGCGGCTAACTGGTTTAACATGTATGAATAAACCTCGAATCGGGAGGAGTTATGATGCCCTTAACAATGGCTAAGGTCGGAGAAGAAAACCTCATAAAAAAGATAGGCGGCAAGGCGGAGACGAAGAAATTTCTTGAGAGCCTTGGGTTTATTGCGGGCAGCCCCGTGACCGTCATTTCCGAAATCGCCGGCAACCTGATAGTCAGCGTGAAGGATTCCAGGGTGGCCGTCAGCCGCGAAATGGCAAATAAAATCATAGTGTAGTTGTGGAAGGAGCCGGACTATGCAGACCTTGAGAGACGTTCCCTGCGGAAAAACCGTTACCGTGGAAAAGATAAACGGCGCGGGACCCACCAAGCGCAGGATTATGGACATGGGCATTACTAAGGGAACGGAAATATACGTCCGCAAGGTGGCACCCCTTGGCGACCCCATAGAGGTAACGGTGAGAGGATACGAACTGTCCCTGCGAAAAGCGGACGCGGAGATGATAAGCGTTAAATAGAAGCGGGATTAATGCTGTCCCGCAGTTTTATTTCCCGCTTGGTTAGCATATGCTAACTCAGGGGATGCAGCGACAATGCAAGAATTAAGGAGGAAGAGGCCGTGCCTATAAAAATAGCCATTGCCGGCAACCCCAACAGCGGCAAGACCACGCTGTTCAACGCCCTGACGGGCTCCAACCAGTTTGTTGGCAACTGGCCGGGGGTTACGGTGGAAAAGAAGGAGGGCAGGCTGAAAGGCGACAAGGACGTTGTAATCATTGACCTGCCCGGAATCTACTCCCTGTCCCCGTACACACTGGAGGAGGTAATCGCGAGAAACTACCTTGTCGACGAGCGGCCGGACGCGATTTTGAACATAGTGGACGGCACCAATCTGGAGCGCAACCTGTATTTGACCACGCAGCTTCTGGAGCTGGGAATTCCGGTTGTGGTGGCCGTTAACATGATGGACATAGTCAGAAAAAACGGGGACAGGATTTACACGGACCGGCTGTCCGAGGCTCTGGGCTGTCCCGTTGTGGAGATTTCCGCCCTCAAGGGCATGGGTATTGCGGAGGCGGCTGAAAAAGCCGCGGAGCTTGCCCGCCGGAAGGCGCCCGTAAAGCCTCTGCACATCTTCTCCGGCAGCGTGGAGCACGCCATCGCCCACATTGAGGAGGCCGCTCAGGGCCTGTTTGACGAGAGCCAGCAGCGCTGGTACGCCGTCAAAATCTTCGAGCGGGACGAGAAGGTGCTGGAAAAGCTGAACCTTTCGGAAGAGCTGCGCCGGCACATTGAAGAGGACATAGTAAGCTGCGAGGAGGAGATGGACGACGACGCCGAGAGCATCATCACAAACGAGCGCTATCTTTACATAGCTTCCATAATCCAGGGCTGCTGCGTAAAGAAAAACAAGGGCAGGCTCACCGCTTCCGACAAGATAGACAGGATAGTCACAAACCGGTATCTGGCGCTGCCCATTTTTGCCGCAGTAATGTTCATCGTCTACTATGTTTCCGTCACGACGGTGGGAAGCCGGGTGACAGGCTGGACCACCGACGTGCTCTTCGGCAAGATAATTCCCCCCGCCGTTGAAAGCTTTCTTGACTCCATTGGCGCCGCCGGGTGGCTGAAGGGCCTGATTCTTGACGGCATAGTGGCAGGCGTGGGTTCCGTCCTTGGATTTGTGCCGCAGATGTTTGTGCTGTTTATCTTCCTTGCATTCCTTGAGTCCTGCGGGTACATGGCCCGCATAGCCTTTATCATGGACCGCATTTTCCGCAAGTTCGGGCTGTCCGGCAAATCCTTTATTCCCATTCTAATTGGAACGGGCTGCGGCGTGCCCGGCGTCATGGCGTCCCGAACCATTGAAAACGAGCGGGACCGCAGGATGACCATAATGACCACCACCTTTATCCCCTGCGGCGCCAAGATACCCATTATCGCCCTTATCGCCGGCGCCCTCTTCAACGAGGCCTGGTGGGTGGCGCCCAGCGCGTACTTCGTGGGCATTATCGCCATTATCTGCTCCGGCATAATTCTGAAGAAGACAAAACTGTTTGCGGGGGACCCGGCTCCCTTCGTCATGGAGCTGCCCGCCTACCACTGGCCAACCGCAGGAAACGTCCTGCGCAGCATGTGGGAGCGGGGCTGGTCCTTCATTAAGAAGGCGGGAACCGTCATCCTGCTTGCCACTATCGTAATCTGGTTTGTTTCCAACTTTGGCTTCGTTGACGGCAAATTCGGCATGGTGGAGGACCTGGGCGACGGAGTCCTGGCGAAACTGGGCGACGTCATCGCCCCAATCTTCGCTCCCCTGGGATGGGGCCGCTGGCAGGCGGCCGTCGCCGCCATCAGCGGTTTGGTTGCCAAGGAAAGCGTCGTGGCCACCCTGGGAATCCTTTATGGCTTCAGCGAGGTTTCCGAGACCGGCGCCGAAATCTGGGGCCTTCTGACCAGCGACTTTACCGCCGTTTCCGCCTACTCATTCCTGGTGTTTAACCTGCTGTGCGCGCCCTGCTTTGCTGCAATAGGCGCAATCAGGAGAGAAATGAACAGCGGAAAGTGGACCCTGTTCGCCGTCGGGTATCAAACCATTCTAGCCTACGCGGTGTCCCTAAGCATTTACCAGCTGGGCACGCTCTTTACCGGAGGCGGCTTTGGAATCGGGACAGCGGCGGCTCTGGTTATAGCGGCGGCGTTCCTCTATCTCCTTCTTCGCCCCTCCAGGGAAGACGCTTTCGCCCGGGGAAGGGTTCTTTCCTCCAAAGCCCGGGCCTGATTTAAAGGGGGTTATATTATGATAGCTTTTTTAACTGAAAATCTGGGGACAATAATCATCAGCCTGGTGCTTTTGGCCGTCGTCGCCCTGATAATAGCCAACATGGCAAGAAAAAGGAAACGGGGCCAGAGCGCCGGCTGCGGATGCGGCTGCAGCGGCTGTCCCAGCGCGACGATGTGCCATAAGGATTAAACATTTCAGGCATTCAGTATCCTTTTTTCAGGGGTGCGGATTAATTTCCGCACCCCCTTTTTCATTAAAGCGTCTGGCTGTGCTGTTGCACCTGGGCTCCCTGACCTCCTTCGGCGTAGACTTTTTCGTGGGCTTCGCCTGGTCAAGAAACCTTCAGGATTCCATGGTCCGCGCGCCCCTTTGGATCATGGTCAAGAGGCCGGTAGATATCGCTCGGGGGGACACCACCCGCCGGCGCTTTTTCGTGCCTCCCCTCCGGCCCTATGCGTATGAGGACCAGGAGGACGGGGATTCGGAAGGCGGTGAAAATGGTGAGTAAGCGGATATTACGCGTTGCCGCAACCGTTTTGCTGACCATCCTCTTAACGGCCCTTTTTTCAGGCTGCTGGGACAACCGGGAACTGGACAGTCTCTTCATCCGCCGAAAAAGTACCTTCAGGGCGCTCACATCAGCACAACCATCCCCTTCGGGGAGCACATTACTTTTCTTATGATACATCCCGCAGCCAGGCTTTCCCGCAGGGACGCCGGAAAATATCTATACTCGGGATTTGCGGTGGGGGCCATTACGCTGCTCATCACCACCCTGCGGGACATCGGAGTGCTGGGAAATACCGTAGACCTTTTTACCGTCCCATCTCTAATGACCCTGCGGCTTGTCCACATGGGCCCCTCCATCAGCCGCACGGAAATTCTGTTTTCCGTAATATTTATTATTCTCCTATTCTTTAAAATCACCGTCCTGTTTTACGTGACGGTGCTAACAGTGGCGCAGCTGTTCAATATCAAGTCTTATCAGCACCTAATCCTCACTGTGGGTTCACTTCTTATCGTCTACGGCATCACCCTTTACCCCAATCCCCAGAAGCACGCCGCCTCTGCTCAGGAAGTGGAGCCCGTAATCTGGACCCTTTTCGAGCTTCTTCTACCCCTTTTGGCCCTCGTTTTGGCAAAGATCCGGAAGCTGCCGAAAGTCAAGGAGGCTTAAACCATGGCAACGGTAATAGTCGCTTATGTATTAGTCGCCCTGTTAGAACTGATACCCATAATAAAAAGCCGCTCCTGGCGGCACATTGTAATATTCGGCGTCCTGTTTACGATATCCTTCGCCCTTGCCATACTTCTGAAACTCAAGGTCAGGGTCCCCAGCATAATGCTGTTTCTCGGGGACCTCCTCAGATCCTGCCATTTAACCTATTAGCGGAAACAGGCGCGGCGTGGTATGAACTAACATACCACGCCGCTTTAACATGCCTATTTATTAATCTTTTCAAGGATGAGCCTGGCGCACTCTATCTGGTTGGGGATCTTTCCGTCCCTGTCTCGGACCCGCCAGATGTCCGGGGTTATCTCGTCCGCCACGTACATACGGCCTTCCTCGTCGTAGCCTATCTCTATCTTGAAATCCACCAGGGTCAGGCCCAACTTCCCCAGCTCTGCTTTTAAGACCTCTCCGACCCTTTCCAAGAGTCCCAGTGCCTCGCCATACTGGCCCTCTTTAAGCAGGCCCTTCATAATGCACAGCCTCTCGCTGATAAGCGGGTCCCCCTGCTCGTCGTCCTTCAGCGTGACCTCATGGTATGGGGGATCGAAGGGTATGCCCTCTTCCAGGGAGAATCTGCGGCACATGCTTCCCGCCGTGAAGTAGCGGAGAACGAACTCCAGTTTTGGCACGGTGAGCTTCCTGACCCGCATCAGGCATTTGTCGATGTCTGCACCCAGATAGTGGGTGGGTATGCCGTTTTTCTCCAGCAATTCAAAAAAGTATTTGGAGATTGTAAGGCCTATCTTCCCCTTTCCTTCGACGCTCCCGCCAACCGTGTTTGAGCCGGGGTCGAACACGCCGTTTTCACCGGTAAGGTCGTCCTTAAACAGCAAATAGACAGCGCCGTTTTCATCTGTCAGCACCGCCTTTGTCTTTCCATTGTAAATCGTTTTCATTGGCTTGCTCCCCCTCAGGTTTTGCATATGACGTGTCAAGTTTAACACAAGAAAAAACGGCTGTCGACCCTGTCGCCGAATTTTTTCCAAACGGCACGAAAAATCAAGGCCGCGCCGGATTACAATAGTTAAATTTAATAAAGGGTGAAAAGCGCCTTGGAGATGCCAAAACGGCCGTATCCGCTTCGGAACAACGGCCGTTTATTGCTCTTTTGTAGCCGTACAAAAGCCCCTCGCGTCGTTACTGAAAAATCCACAGAAATGGGCCTTGTCACTAAATTTTACTGTTGCTTATTGGAAGCATTGTGTTAATGTATAGGAGGTCCCGATATTAAAAACGGCTTGGAGAGGTGCAAATGGATAACGGTATGAAAAAAGAAAGAAAAACCCGGCCGGCTCCGCCCCCGGGGCAGGAGGCGGGCGTGCCGCCATTCAGGGTTCCGCCTGTGGAACTGCCGCCGGTGGATTTTGACTCCCTGACCCTGGACTGGGGGCAGTACGCCGGAAAATGGAAGAAAAGCGAAGACAGCAGCTATTATGAGCTGAAATTCGTCTACTACTGCTCGAAGGTGGTCAGCCCGGAGCACCAGTACATAAACATCTTTGTCCCCAGCCCCTACCTTAATGAGGACGGCTCCGTCAATACGAAAAACAGGATAGGCCCCTATACCGGCCGGACCGCGCCAATCGTGCTCCATAACAACTGCGGCGGCTGGAGGTCCAGCATCCCCCTTAACGTAAAAACGGAGATTACAGGCCAGGGGCTTGCGTACCTGAAGGAGGGGTTCGTATATATTTCTGTGGGCGCCCGCTCAAGGGGCCTGAAAGAAGGTATCGGAAAGGCCCCCGCCCCCGTGGTGGACCAGAAGGCCGCCGTCCGGTTCCTGCGGCTGCACGACGATAAAATCCCTGGCTGCAAGGACAGGATTTTCTCCACCGGCGGTTCCGGCGGAGGGCAAATGAGCTCCGCCCTCGGCGCCACGGGAAACATGCCCGTGTTTTATCCCGAGCTTTACAAAATTGGCGCGGCGGGAATAGAAAAAACGGCGGACGGCGGCTATATCAGCACCATCCCCGACGACATTCTTGGAAGCAACTGCTACTGCCCCATTGCGGACATTGAAAACGCCGATGCCGCTTTCGCGTGGCAGTTTTACGACTCCGGCTTTGCCGAGGCGGATGAATTCGGCGCGCGAAAAAAGCTGAGCCCCTTTATGCTGGCCCTGCAGGATGATTTGGCAAGGGCTTATTGCCGGTATATCGCCGATTTGAACTTGAAAAGCCCGTCGGGAGAGCCCCTCGCCTTCGACAGGAACGCAGACGGCAGCTGGAACCCCCGGAGCGGCTCCTATTACAGGCAGATTCTTAATAACCTGTCCGAATGCTTCAACAAATTCATTGCATATCACAGGGCGGACGACGGGACATTTTCCTTCGTCCGCAGGATAGGGTTCGACGGTAGGATTGAGAAATCCTACCCTTCCGTGGAAGCCTTTATTTCGGACCTTCCAAATGCGCATGAGTGGCTAAAAAGAGAAAGGGACGGGAGCTACTCCGTCACGGATATCGCCGGCATGCTCAGGTCAACCGGCGCCTTCCGGGGCAAGGTCTGCCCCGCCTTCGACAGCCTCTGGTATGTAGGTGAAAACGATGCCTTCGGCTGCCCGGAGGAGGATGCGGTTCATTTCAGCAGAATCAACGCCCGGGTTATGAAGGAAAATCTCCCGCGCTACAGCAGGCTGGAAGGCTTTGAAGACGCAGACGTAACCTGTTATATTGAGGAGGCGCAGAGGGAGGATATTGCCCGGCAGGCCTACTTGATGAACGCAACCCGCATTATGCTTAACAAGGCCGCCGGCCGGGAAAAAACGGACATATCCCCATTCTGGCGCATCAGGAGCGGGACCCACGACCAATTCTGCTCCTATCCCGTCACATACAACCTGGCCGTTGCCGCCTCAATGGCGGGCGCTCAGGTGGATTACAGCCTGATTTGGTTTGGAAACCACGGCGACTTGGACGGCGAAGGGACGGGAACAATCTGCCAGTGGATACATAAAGTCTGCCAAAAAAGCTAAAACACCCAAAAAGGGTGTTTTAGCAGGCTGGGCTGCCGCCGGCTGAATATGTAGATTTACTTTTTTTAAAAGAAGAACAGTGGCTCGGGATATTCCCCCGCGCCACTGTTTTTTTATCCCTTTCGGTCAAAACAGATATAACCACAGAAAACCCCGGTTTAGAAGGCGACGACCTCGGGCGGCGCTGTGAATGAGCTGAAGGTGGCGGTTGCGTCCTTGAGGTAAAAAACCTGGGTGTTCCCGTCGTTTTCATCATATCTGCCCCGCAATTCGGGATAGGCGTCCAGCATGGACTTCTTTGCCTCATAGCGGTCGTCCTCCACCAGTGTAGCCGCCACCCGGAGCCACTGGCCGTCCTTGAAAGCGCACAGCTCTACTTTTGGGTTGCGGCTGATTTGGCGGGAAACGTCCTTGATTTTTCCTGTCTGGATATATAGTTTCCCTTCAAACACATTTACCGTTCCGAAGGGCCTGACCCGGGGCTGGTCACCGTCCATAGTGGCCAGATAGTAGGTGCCTGCGTCCTTCAAAAAACGAACCACTTTTTCCATGTTAGCTTCCATGTTATTATCCTCCTATGTCTTTATGTATAATGCTAAACAGCTTTGGTAAGCAATTTTACAATTACCACCATTCCCAGTAAAATTCAAGTCAAGTTTTACAAATTCACCCGGGGGAGCTTTAGAAGTTTATATCTTTTTTCATATCTTTCTTGTTTTTGGATTAAAAGGTTGCAATTTGGGGCAAGAGTGATATATTTTATTTATAGCTGTTATAAAAAGGCAATAGGGTGGTAACAGTGATATTCGATATCCTTTTATCAATGGTGTTTTTGTAAGCCTGTTTACCGCATTTTATGCCTTTATTTTAATATTCACTTCCAATCATATTGAATTTCAAAGGATTTTATATTATACGCAAGCCAAAGCCACAAATAACAATTATTCAAGCGCATGGGGGAATTTCTTTACACCGGCCATCAAAAATACATAGGAATGGCCATGATTGTGCTGTCGGTTTTGATTGTCGTCCTGCTGATGCTGAGAAAGAAGCCGTTTGACGAGCGTCATGCAGGATTACTGACCAAAAGCCTTGCGGTTGCGGGCTTAATTTCAGTCTGCCTGGTTGCATTATTCTTATTGCTGATTTTTATTATTGCGTGCCGCACAAACTGATTTCCCTTTAGTGCTGGGGTTGGCCATTTATTGGAGGGTCATGAATGAAGAAAAACAAAAACGCTTCTTCCCTAAGGCACCGGGTGATTAACGCGGTTTTTCTGGTAGGCATATGCATGTCATTTTCCTGCAGCTTAGTGAACTTTTTTCTGGGGTTGGGAACAAAACTCTCCTTGATATCCTTTGCCTGCGGCGTTATTACCGTAGGACTGTATATAGCCTTTAGAATTACCGAGAATTACGAGCTTTTATCGCTCATTATCGTTGTTTTCCTTAGTTTTGTTTTCTTCCCCACCATGTGGGTCGCCAGCGGGGGAACTTACGGCAGCATTCCATATTACATGATTATAAATGCCGGGATAATTGCCTTATTGCTTGCGGGCATGAAGAGAAAGGTAATGCTACTCCTTTTCGCCCTGACGGTGGGCGCCTTAATGTATATCGAGTATAACAGGCCGGAAATTATAGCGGGCTATGATTCCCTGCTCGTCAGATACATAGATTTAGCTTTCGGTTTGTATTTCTGCCTATTTTCCGTGGTTGTTTTAATCGCCGTTCTTATAGACGGCTACATGGTAGAGCTGGAAAAATCCAAGCAATACCTGGCAACCCTTGAGGAAAAGAACAAGGAGATAGAGGCCAAGAACAGGATGCTTGAAAAAAGCAATGCCGAGCTTAGAGAGGCCAAGGAAGAAGCGGAAAAACTGAACCGGCTGCTGAACGAAGAAAAGAATAAGCTGCAAGATCTGTCGATAACGGACGATTTGACCGGCACTTTCAATAAAAGGTTTATCTCTTCCTGTCTGAAGGAGGAGATTGCAACCTCCAATAACAGGCAGAAAAGGCTGACTGTGGCTCTGATTGACATTGACGACTTTAAGTCTATAAACGATATGTACGGGCACCTCTATGGGGATTATGTCATAAAGAGGATAGGCGGGACAATAGTAAATAACTTAAGGCAAAGCGATATTGTAGGACGTTATGGCGGCGATGAGTTTCTGGTTATTTTGCCCGACACCACCAGGGAAGAAGGGCATGCCATGATGGAGCGCGTCCGCCAAAAAATCCTTGACATGAAATGGGAAAACGACCTGGTAGTAACAATTAGCGGCGGCCTTATAGAAGTAGACAATGTTGAATACACCAGCCTGCTAAAGAAGCTTGACCAGCTGTTATACAGGGCCAAGCATAATAATAAAAACCTGATAGAATGTAACGAAATCAGCGAAACCGGCTGAAGTGTAATAGAAATAAATATTAAAAAATAGAAACAGTGCGCAGAGAAGACCCATGCCACTGTTTTTTTATTTGGCATGAGATACGGAAATAACGCATGAGTCTCCCAGGTAAATTTTCACTCAGTCAGCACTGCCGCCTCTTTACTTAAAGCCGGACTTATTTTATTCTAGAATCAAAACATACAGCGCACAGCGCCCAGCTCATAAACAAAATTTTAGAAATCGGGGTATTGTTATGGCAAGACAGAAACCGGACAGGAAATTGGGATGGCAGACCACCCGCGGGGAGCGCCTGAGCTACGGACTGTATTTCGTCGGGCAAAACATATTTTACATGCTTGTTTCCTCCTTTACTGCCCTGTTTCTCCTCAACCGGGGGCTAAGCGAGACCGTAATTGCAGCTATTCTCCTTGTTCCAAAGGTATGGGACGCGGTGAACGACCCTATTTTCGGCGTCATACTGGACAAGGTCCGGTTCCGCAGAGGGCGGTTTATACCCTGGCTGAGAATTTCATGGCTATTAATACCCGCCTCTACGGTTTTCCTGTTTGCGCTTCCCGATTCGCTGCCCCGGGGGGCGAAAATAGCGTGGGCGATCATCGGGTACGTCTTTTGGGATATGAGCTACACCATGTGCGACGCGCCCATTTTTGCCCTGTCCACCTCCATGAGCTCAGTGGTGCAGGAGCGCACCTCCATCCTTGCCTTCGGCAGGCTTTGCGCAACCGCCACAGCTGTGGTGATAACCCTTGTAATTGAGGCAACCTACATTTCTCTCGGCTGGCCGACCCTCGCAGTTATCCTGTCAATCGCGTCCATGCTGCTGATGCTGCCCATCCTCGTTGTGGGTAGGGAGAGAAGCCATGCCCGCAGCGAAAAGGAGCCCACAATTCTGGAAATGTTCAAATACCTGGGGCAAAACAGGTACATGCTGGTGTTCTTCATTACCTATCTATTGATAGCCTCCACCATGTCCGTTGAAATACTCATTCCGATTTTTGCCCAGTATGTGCTGGGCAGCACGGCCGCGGGAACCATACTCCTGGGCATCTGCGTCTTGCCCATGGTGGCAATTGCCGGAATCGTGCCGGGGCTGGCAAGAAAAGTGGACAAATCCAAGTTGTACATCATATCCCTTTCGATTTACGTGGTCACAAGCGTCGGGCAGTATTTCACCGGCTACAACAACCAGCTGACCCTTTACGTTACCATCTTTCTTCGCGCAATAGGCTTTGGCGGCTACAACGTCCTGCTGTTCCTGTTCGTGCCCGATATTATGGAATACGGCCACTATGTGACTGGCGAGCGGCAGGAGGGTATGCTTTTTTCCCTGCAGACTTTCATGACAAAGCTCACCGCGGCCATCATGTCCTCCCTTTCCCTCGCCGTACTGGGCTGGCTGGGCTTTGCTTCCGAAACCGCAGACCCCGTTACCGGAATTGTGGACGCTGCCGCGGGGCACGGTTTCTGGATAGGATTTACGCTGGTGTCCGCGTTAGGCTCGGCAGTCGCCCTTCCAATCTTCATAAAATTCTACAGGCTGCGGGACAGGGACGTTGAGCTCATGAGCAGGTGCAACAACGGGGAAATCTCCCGCGAGGAGTGCGAAAGCCGCCTGTCAACAAAGTATTAATGGAGGGAAATCAATTGGACATTGAACGCACTGTCAAAACAATGGGACTGAAGGAAAAGATAGCCCTGTGCAGCGGCAGGGACGAATGGCGCACGAAGGCTTTTCCGAAATACGACATCCCCTCCGTAATGTTAAGCGACGGCCCCAACGGGCTTCGCAAGCAGTCGGGCTCCGGCGACATTTTAGGCATTTCGCGGTCGGAGCCGGCCACCTGCTTTCCGGCGGAAAGCCTAGTGGCCTGCAGCTTCGACAGAGCCCTTGCCGCCGAAATGGGCGAGGCCCTTGCGGAGGAAGCGGGCGCGGCGGGTGTTTCCATGCTTCTGGGCCCCGGCGTGAACATCAAGCGGAACCCCCTGTGCGGCAGGAACTTTGAATATTTCTCCGAAGACCCTTACCTGTCCGGCCAGCTTGCCGCGGCCTGCATCTCCGGTGTGCAGAAAAAAGGTATCGGCGCCTGCCTCAAACACTTTGCCTGCAACAGCCAGGAATACTGCCGCATGGTTTCCGACAGCATCATAGACGAGCGGACCCTGCGGGAGCTGTACCTGCCGGCCTTTGAAACCGCAGTAAAGAATGGCGCCCCCGCCGCGGTTATGTGCGCCTACAACCTGCTCAACGGCACCTACTGCAGCGACAACCGGTATCTGCTGACGGACATACTTCGCAGCGAGTGGGGTTTCGACGGCTTCGTGGTGACGGACTGGGGCGCAATCCACGACAGGAGCAAAAGCTTCGAGGCGGGCTGCGACCTGGTTATGCCCGGAGGCAGCGCTTACGGGGAAAAAGACTCGTACCGAAACGTCCTCAAAGGCGCTCTGGACGAAAGCTATATTGACCGGAGCGCCGAGCGAGTGCTCCGTTTTGTGGACCGCGCACACAGAGTCTTAGCCGCCCAAACCTTTGCTTTCGACAGGGACAGGCACCACGAGCTTGCCCGGAAAATAGCAGAGCAGAGCGCCGTGCTGCTGAAAAACGAAGACGGCATACTCCCCTGCTCCACGGAGGAGATAGCGCTCGTCGGGCGCATGGCGGAAAACTTCCGCTACCAGGGTTTCGGCAGCAGCCGGGTAAATCCCACAAGGCTTGACTCCCTCCTTTCCCTTTTGCCGGGCGTCCCCTACGCCCCCGGCTACGACGACGAAGGCAACACCACGGACGCTCTCGTAGAGCAGGCCGTTTCACTGGCGAAAGCCGCCAAAAAGGTGGTCATTGTCGCCGGACTCCCCGACAGCGCGGAATCGGAAGGCTTTGACCGCGGCCACATGAAAATGCCCGAGGGCCAGAACCGGGTGATATCCGAAATAGCCAGGGTAAATCCCAACGTGGTCGTGGTCCTTTGCTGCGGCAGCCCGGTCGAGGTACCCTGGGCGGAGGAGGTAAAGGGGATATTGTACATGGGCTTGTCGGGCCAGGCGGGCGCCGGCGCTCTGGCAAACCTACTGACGGGCAGGGCGAACCCCTGCGGCAGGCTGGCTGAAACCTGGCCGGTATCCTACGAGGACTGCCCCAGCGCCAAATTCTACGCAGGCGGCATGCGGAACGCCGAATACAGGGAGGGAATCTATGCAGGCTACCGCTATTACGAAAAAGCGGGAAAGCCTGTCCGCTTCCCCTTCGGCGCGGGCCTGTCCTACACCACTTTTGCTTACAGCGATTTGCGCGTCGAAGGCTGCCGCGTTTACGTGACGGTGACCAATACGGGGGAGTGCTCCGGCGGGGAGGCGGTGCTGCTGTATGTGTACGCGCCTCAAGACGGCATCCACAGGCCTGTACGGGAGCTAAAAGGCTTTGAAAAGGTCTTTCTCTCCCCCGGCGAGAGCCGCGTCGTGTCCTTTGAGCTGGACGAGCGTTCCTTCGCCGTCTGGAACGGCAAATGGACGGTTTACAAAGGTGAATACACAATACAGGTTGGCCCCTGCCGGGCGCCCATTCAGGTAGATGGGGAGATTTACGAAGGCCCGAAAGAACAGGGCTGGTACAGTACGCTTAAGGGAGAGCCGGACAGGGATGAATGGATTAGGCTGCTATCCAAACCTCCCTCGGAGCCTTCCAAGAAACCCTATACCGTGGACAGCACAGTGGAGGACATTGCGGAGGACAGCCCCCTCGTTCGCCTGATGTACAGCATTTTTGAGCGCATGCAGGCGAAGTCCAGCGGCCGGGGCTCGGTGGAGTACCGCATGACCATGACGGCCGCCCGGGAATCCCCCCTGCGGAACGTGCAGAACAACCTGAGGATAAAAGGGCATTTTGCCCAGGCCCTTGGGGATTTTGCTAACGGAAAGTTTTTCAGGGGCCTTTGGAACCTAATTCGCTGACATTATTTTAAAATTGACGTAAGGTTTGTTTTGAAGTATCATGGTTTAAAACCTCCCTGGAGGAGCAAATCGATGACCTGATTAACGGGGAAGAAGCCGTACAGTCGTTCCAGAAAATTGAATACTCCAAGGATTTCTCAGAGTTTGACGTCTATGTGGACCCCGCCGCATACACCTCCTGGGACAGCCTCTACGTCATGTTCTTCTACCTTTCGGGCACCTATTACCAGGCCTTTGACGGCAAGGACGCGGAGGATATTGACGTGGTCGTAGAGTTTATCGACAGCGTCACCAACGAGGTTCTCGAGTCGGCATCCTACCGGGAGTGGATAGAAGGCGTGAACGCCGAAGGCTGATTTCCCCTGCCTTCTAAACACCCTGTACAATAAAAAACAGAGCCGCAGATATGCCTGCGGCTCTGTTTTATATCGCCCTCCACAACGGGAGCCTGGGAATAGCTAACGGCGGCCCGGGCCAGCCTGTACTGCTGCGGCAGCTGGAAAATATCCGTAAGAAGAATATTCCTTTACCGATTATTCTACCTATGCCTTTTTAGTGCTGAAAAACAATTCGGAATTCGACCTTACGGTATCTGTAAACATTGACTTTTTCGACGAAAACGGCTCAATTATTGGAACAGACAGCGAAACTCAATATGCCTTTGAGGCAGGAACTGAAACAATATTTGTTTTTATACCTGATGAAAAGTTCGAAAAAATGGAATACGAGTTGGATGTCGAAAAGGAAGAATGGTTTGAAACCGTAGTGTCCGATTTATCATACGAAGTGTTCGAAGCTGAAAACAAGGTTATACTTGCCGTCACAAATAATGGAGAAAAGGCGGCCGAATTTGTTGAAGGCCATGTGCTGTTTTTCAATGGAGAAATCCCCGTTGGGCATGACTATCATTATTTCATAGACAACGACAGCGAGCTTAAACCAGGCAAGACGATAAAACAGGAAATGACGTGCTACGAGGATTTTGACAATGTCAAAGTATATTTAATGGGACGCAGGAGCTTAAACAACCAAAACAAGTCCGCACCTCATAAACGGGTGCGGACTTGCGTTTCATTTAACCTTTAGACCAACACTATGAGAAAGATGGTAGTGGTTTCAGGCCCAGACCTACCAGCTGAGGTCAAGCATTGCATTATTGCTTACTGATTTTGAAGCATAATACTACTAATTTCCGGGAGCAATATTCAAACAACCCACAGCCAGCAGCAAAAAAATTGGTGAAACGGAATTGTTTTTGATATACTTGATATAAATTAGCAAAGCAAAGTCAGAAGATATTATTGCTGGGGGGAAAGGAATGGATTACCGGGAGCTTGAAGCATATTTTCAATCATTGGACCGTTCGTTTTTTCTTGAAGACGATATGAAAAAATATGCGGCTCTGGACGAGCCCTTGCCCATTGGCTTCGGGCAGACAATTTCGCAGCCCAGCCTCGTGCTGGAAATGACCCGGCTTCTGTCCCCGGAAAAGAACAGCAGGGTCCTGGAAATCGGCACGGGTTCCGGCTTTCAGACGGCGATTCTTGCCAAAATGTCGGCTGAAGTCTTTACGGTGGAAAGAATTGAAGCATTAATGGAAAAGGCAAAAAAGAGGCTGAAGGCGCTGAATTTTTCCAATATCTATTTTAAAGTCGGGGACGGAAGCCTGGGATGGCTGGAACACGCCCCCTACGACAGGATAATGGTTACAGCGGCGGCGGGCCTCCTGCCGGAGGAACTGATCGCCCAGCTGGCAAACGGCAGCAGGATGGTTATTCCAATCGGCCCTCCGCACCTGCAGGAGCTTAAGCTGATTACGAAGACTGACGACGGCAAGACACAAATTAAAAGAGCGGGAATGGTCAGATTTGTAGAGCTTAAAGGGCAGTACGGATGGACGGTATAACGGGCGTTTATGCGAAAACGCCAAAATACGCACCACTTCTCCCCTGAAGGACTTGCCGCAAGCAATTTCAAGGCCTTTAGGGCTTCTTAAAGCTGATGTATTCATCGAAGCAGTAAAAAACATCCTTAATTCATGATTTAACAAGCTGCTCTGAATGCAAGTAAGATTGGGAATTTGACTATTAATGGTATTATCTTTATAATAAATAAGTTTTTTGCTGGTGTTTCCTAAAAAACAGAAATCTTGACAAAAAGCAGGAGGATTATCAAGAAAGAAGACTATAATTGTGTAATTAATAAAACACCTTTATCAAGCCGTACGAATCGATGATTTTGAAAGCTTCTTTAATGATAGAAAGGAGAAAATCCTGCAAAGAATCGAAAAGGTTATGAACAAATCTATTCCTAGGGATACAATACAGACAGAAGAAGGAATTTATATAAATGAGGATGAGGAAATTTTCTTCGACGAAAGAGTGAATATCGCTCTGTAAATCCATACCGTAATTATACTGACTTTTGGACTTCACCCCAAAAGCCCCGACAGGCAGGTGGCCGACAGACGTTAAGCAAAAAAATTTCCCATTCCACCCATATTCCACACATTTGCTTATTCTGCATCAAGCCAATAAAAAGGAAAAAACCTTGTAACCCATTAAGATTACAAGGTTTTTTCTTTGGTCCGAGTGACTGGACTTGAACCAGCGGCCTCTTGAACCCCATTCAAGCGCGCTACCATCTGCGCCACACCCGGACATTGTTTAGGGGGTTGTCTTTGCCTCTTAAAGCCTCATGCCTAAGACTTAAGAGCTTGAATATAATAATACATCTCCTCTGTTTTGTCAATAGCTATTTTTTACAGGGCGTTATAGGCATAGTCGTCCAATTTGTTGATTATGATACTGCCTTCTCCGCAAACCCAAAGCGGAAACCTTCTGTCCTCCAAAAGCCGGCCGATGCAAAATTTTAGCCTGCCGCGGGGCTGTCTCAGAATACGGATATCCGAGACAGCCCCTTCGTTATATTTTTCGTTATTTCGTTATATTTAACTAATTGAAATGTCTGTAAAACGCCCGCACCGTTTTTGACCGCAGCGCTCGTAAAGACGGGCAAACGATTATTTCTTTGCGTTTCCATGCACAGCGGATTCCGCGTTTTTGAACAGTGCGCCTGTGGGACAAGCCTCCACGCATTTGCCGCAGGACACGCAGACATAAGGGAGCGTACCCTTTAGAAACGTCATACTGAGGGATATATTAGGCCCGCGGCCCATAATTCGTATAAGGCAGTCGCGGCCCAGAAGGCTTTCACACACGCGCTGGCACCGGCGGCAAAGGATACATCGGTTTTCATCGTATGTGTATATTCCGTTGGTTTGAATGGGCTTTTCCTCTGCATTGAGAGGATAGTCGCGCTTGATGAGGCCGTATTCGATGCAGTATTTACGAAGGCGGCAGGTTTCCAGAGCCGGACAGGTGAAACAGTTTTTATCGTAGTTGCAGAACGCAAGCTGCCTGTCCTTGCATTCGTCGTTCCTATCGCAGGAGAAGCAGCTGTTCAGGTGCTGGCTGAGAAGCAGACTTAGGACAAACCTCCGGGCCTGAATTACCTGTGGGGAATTGGTCCTAACCTTTGTCCCATCCTGGCAGGGCTCCGAGCAGGAGGTGACAATTGCGGTCTTGCAACCGCAATCCACCTCTACGACGCATATGCGGCACGTGCCGATAGGGGCAAGTTCTTTCATATAGCACAGGGTGGGGATTTCTATTCCCGCCTTTTCGGCCGCCTTCAGAATGGTCGTGCCGGCTGGCACTTTAACAGGGATTCCGTCGATTTCGAGGCATATCATCTTTTCGCTCATATCAGTCTACCTCCGCCATTTTGCAAAAACGGGCCGGACAGTTGCCCTGAACATGGGCAATAAACTCGTCACGGCGGTGTCTAAGGCATGACGTTATCGCCTTTCCGGAAGCCTGTCCCAAGCCGCAGGCCGAAAGTCGCGATACCGCATTTGCCATTTCCTCCAGCCTGTCAATATCTCCGGGCATTCCCCGGCCACCGGCCAGGTCAGTCAGCAGCTTCAGCATATGTACCGTACCTATACGGCAGGCAGAACATTTTCCACAGGACTCGCCGACGAAAAATTCTGCAACCTTTCTGCAATAATCCACAAGACATACACTGTCGTCCATAACTACGAACGCCCCGGAACCGATGGTAAGCCCCACCATGTTCAGCGCACCGTAATCGTATGGAGTGAACATCTGCTCTGGGAAACCGACGTAGCCGGACTGCCCGCCTAGGTGGAAGAACTTAACCTGCCTGCCCGTAGATGTGCCGGCACCAAAGTCCTCGCCGTATAGTATGTCCTTTAGCGTGACGCTACCCAGCTCCACCTCGAAAACACCGCGCTGCTTCGAGTGCCCTGCTATGGACAAAAGCTTGGTGCCATGGCCGGACTCGGTACCCAGAGAGGTAAACCAGGAGGCGCCCTTATCCAGAATCAGAGTGACGTTTGCAAATGTTTCGGCGTTATTGACGAGGGTAGGCTTGCCATACAAACCCTTTTCCGCAGGATAAGGGGGGCGTAAGCGGGGCTCCCCGCGATTTCCCTCAATTGTATTCAGCAGCGCCGTCTCCTCGCCGCAGACATATGAGCTGGCGCCGGTAACGACGGCGATGTCAAAGTCAAAACCGCTCCTGCCCAGGATGTTTTTACCAAGATATCCGGCTTCCCTTGCGTTTTCAAGGGCATGATTTAAAGCTCCCACAATATTAAGGTATTCGCCCCGCACAAAAATATACCCCTTCTTGGCCCCGAAGGTTCTGGCGGCAATAGTCATACCTTCGACAACCTTTAGAGGAACCTGCCGCAGCAACTCCCTGTCTTTATAGGTTCCCGGCTCGCCTTCGTCGGCGTTGCACACTATATATTTTGGCTCGTCCATGACGCCCCATAGCGTACGCCACTTTCTACCCGTGGGAAAGCCCGCTCCGCCTCTTCCGAGAAGCCCGGAGGCGCACAGTTCGTCAATGATGGCGTTGCCTTCCATATCCGCCGCCCTGCGCAGAGCGCGATAGCCGCCTTTTGACACATAGTCCTTAACTGAAACGGGGTCAACCTGCCCGGCAATATCCAGAAGAATTCTTTTTTCTCTAGACATGTTCATTCTCCTCCCGCGCCCTTTCGCGGAGCGCAGCGATCAGTGCCCTGATTTTTTCCGGAGTCAGATTCCCGTATATCTCGTCGCCAACCTTAATTACAGGGCCGATGTCGCAGGCACCCACGCAGGGAATGTAATTTAGTGAAAACACGCCGTCCTTTGTTGTTTCTCCCATGCCGATCTGAAGCTCATCCATAAGAATTTTCGCCACCTTCAGAGCGCGGGAATAATAGCAGGGTGCGCTGTTGCATACTCCAATAACATAACGGCCCCGGGGGCTCTCTTCTAGCATAGCATAAAACGAAATTACTTCCCTCACCCTTTCGTAGGGAAATCCGACGGACTTCGCCACCAGAGCCGCCGTTTCTTCATTGATGCAGCTACGAGCAGATAATTTTTGAAGTTCGAGAAGTATATTCAGAAGATGCTCGGAGTCTCCACCGGTCTTTCGGATTATTTCTAGTTTTTCATCTGCCGTCATATTTTCCAGGCAATGGCCTTGCATGGGCATACCTCCTTGAATTTTGTCGTCTGCATGCGGCGAATCATTTATGGCTCAGCACATATTCCGCCGCGTTTTCTCCCGCCATGCGCCCGGAGTTGAATGCCCAGGAGCATGTAGCGCCTTCAAGTATGCCGTAGGAATCGTTGCCCCATATGCCGCCCGCGCATGCGCCAGCACAGTAAAGGCCAGGGATGACTTCCCTTTTCCGCGTAAGCACACGCAGCTCGTCGTCCACGCGCACACCTCCGACGCTTCCCAAAGATTCGGAAGTGCCTCTTACCGCGTAGTAGGGTCCTTCCTCCATGGCGTGAAGAAGCTCCGGATACTTGAAAAAGTCCTCGTCCCTGCCGTTTTTGCAGAAGGCGTTGTAGCGTTCCACCTCGCTTCTCAAGACGGCCGGGTCAATGCGCAGCTGCACTGCCAGATCTTCTATTGTCTCTCCCTTTACGCACAGTCCCACCTTAATGCACACTTCCAGATCTTCTTTTATGTTTTTGAAGAATCCCGGCTCCGTGTAAGGGAAAGTCATCCCTCCTGGCACCACGTAAACTCCTAGCGCCTGCGGGCCTTCATTAATTAGCGTTTCGACCATTTTTTCGTTGAACAGCGCCAAAAAATCTCCGTTGTCACCCTGAGTCACGTTTGTGTTAGCGCTTGCCAGGGTATTATGTATCAGCCATTCGTTCATATAGCGCTGCCCTCTGTAATTTATGAGCATTGCGGCGGGAAACGCCAGCATTTGGCTTACCGTTATGCCGTGTTCCCCCGCTTTCACAAACAGCGCCGGTTCCGGGATATTCAGGTGGAGCACCCGGGCGCCCGCGT
The DNA here is from genome assembly GCA_050944015.1 of Oscillospiraceae bacterium. Lineage (GTDB taxonomy): Bacteria > Bacillota > Clostridia > Oscillospirales > Oscillospiraceae > DUOX01. The sequence continues at coordinate 1,090 of JBMNQG010000006.1, read as the reverse complement.
CTTTTACATCTGCTCCCGCCTCAATGCACATCAGCAGCCCGTCTCCCTCAGCCAGCGTTTTCGGCATGCAGAAGCGCGCTTTATCCCTGAAATATTTTTCGGCCAGTTCCTTGTTCCCATCAAAGCACCCCGTGGCCACGATTACCGCCTTGGCGTGCACAATAAGCGTAGAACCGTCTTCCCGAACGGCGCGAACTCCCGTCACAGCTTTCCCTTCCTTAATTAGTGACTTGGCTCTGGTCTCGTAATAAACTTCGCCGCCATAGTCAAAAATAGTCCCCAATACCATTATCAGCTGCTCGCGCCTTAAATCGTGGTCAAGGAAGCCCTTAAAATGCACGGGACAATCGAAGGGGTCGGTATACTGCTCCCGTCCCCGGTATTCGATTTCAACGCCCTTGTCAATAAGCCACTGAACCGTGGATGCGGTTTTATGGAGAAACTTACTTATGAGGCGGGCGTTGCCGTAGTAGTGGTTCCAATGCATCATGTGGTTAAAGATTTCCTCAATATCCAAAACGACGCCTGCGTCCAGCTGAACCTTGCTGTTTACGGCAAGCATGCAGTTGGCTGCGGCGGTAATTCCACCGTTATATCCGGCCTTCTCCAGAACAATGACCTTCATGCCTTTTTCCGCGGCGGCCGCGGCCGCGCTGGAGCCTGCGCCTCCTGTTCCTATGACACAGACGTCACAGTACTTTTCCACCACTTCCTTGCTGTTCTGGCAAGGTCCGGGAACTTTTCTAAGGGCTTCAACGTCGCCGCCGGCCTGCCTCACGCAGTCGGTAATGGCGTTGATAAGGGCCCTGGAGCAGAAGGTCGCGCCGGAAATGGTGTCAACGTTAAGGGTCTGATACTCCTTTATAATACTGGGAATCTTTTTGAAGGGGTAAAAGGAAAAATCGGGCGTCTCATCGTTAGGGAGCACCTCTATTTCTTCAATCCTGCCGTTTTCAATAGTCACTTTAACCGGTACGTCGCCTAAAAAACCGCGGGACGAGGCGAAATATACCCCGTCTTTCAAATTGGTCCCACTCATCGGACAACCTCCTGATTTTTTAATATTCAATAACGATTAGCCATGTCTATG
>JBMNQG010000005.1:0-64792 GCA_050944015.1 Oscillospiraceae bacterium | reverse complement strand
GTAGCTCTGCGCCCACTCCGGACAGTGGCCGCCCACATAAAAGAGCTTTTTAACCTTTGGTATGTCGTGCCTTATGGCGTCAATCCGCCCCACGAATTCCCGTCCGAACATGAGTATGGAGGTGTCGGACAGGTCCAGGCAGTATTTGATTTCTTCCGCCGTATAGCGGTAGTTAAGAGGAACGGCCAGAGCGCCGGCCTTTAATGCTCCAAAGTATATGGGAAGCCACTCCAGGCAGTTCATCAGGAGAATTGCAACCTTGTCGCCTCTCCCAATGCCGTTTGCCAGCAGCAGGTTCGCAAACTGATTCGCCCTGCGGTCAAAGTCCGCCCAGGAAAACTCCCGGCGGTAGGCGCCGTCAGCGTCGACTTCTACAAGGGCGAATTCCCTCCAATCGTCGCTGCGCTTTTTGTCGCTGTCGGGGTTAATCTCAACAAGCGCGGTTTCGTCCCCGTACAGCATGGCGTTTTTTTCGAGAAATGCGGTAATGGGCATGATTGTTCCCTCCATATGTATCTGAAAAATGTAATAAAAAATCGCCCTTTGTCTCCAAAGGGCGAATTGCTTCGCGGTACCACCTATGGTTTACAGCAGGCTCGCGCCCGGCTGCCTCGGGAAGTTCTGCCGGGAAAGCCCGGTCTAAACTCCGGCACTATAACGGGTGCGTCCGTCACAGTCTACTGAGTGCAAGGCACCTTTCGGTGTGAAGCTCTAAGGATGTATTCACCCCAGTGGAACCCTGCTGCCTTGCACCAACCGGCAGTTCTCTGTCGGCCCGGTCCGGGGCTACTTCTTCCTTGTCATCGCTTTTATGCTTTTATGGTTTAAATTGTGATGCATAAAATAAATTTTTTTCATTATACAGTGAGGTTTAATAGACGTCAAGTGACGTTTTTGCCAAGTATTTCATGAGCCGCAAGCGCAATTTCCGGCAATAATGTCTAATTACCTTACGATACCTCTAATAAAGGGCTTTTTCTCAGGCTTTTCCTTTGAAAAGCCGTAACAGTCCGCCAGAAGCCTTGCGGCCTCCTCCCCGGACTTTTGGCCTGAGGCGTGAATAGTGGCCAGGCTCTCGCCCTTTTCCACCCAGTCGCCCACCTTTTTCCTGAGAACCAGGCCTACGGAAAGGTCGATTTTGCTCTCCTTGGTGACGCGGCCGCCGCCCAGGCGCACGTTCAAAAGCCCCACGGCTTCGGCGGCAATGGAGCTCACATATCCCGCGGAAGGGGAGGGAACGTCCATCACAACAGGAGCACTGGGCAGAAGGCTGTCGTCGTAGACCGCCCTGTCATCCCCGCCCTGGGCTCGGACAAATTCTGCAAGTTTACATAACGCCGAACCGTCGGAAATGGTCCTCTCCAGCATTTTTCTCGCCTCGTCCATGCCGGCGGCCACGCCGGCTTCGGTAAGAATGCAGGAGCCCAGGGTCAGGCAAAGCTCCATAAGCTCGCCCTTGTATTCGCCTTTGAGGGCGGAGATGGCCTCCCTTACCTCCAGGGCGTTGCCCACGGCGTGGCCCAGCGGCTCTTCCATGTCCGTCACCACCGCCACGGCCTTTTTGCCTGCCATGCGGCCGACATCCACCATGGCCCGGGCGAGGGCAAAAGCGTCCTCGTCGCTCTTCTGGAAGCTGCCCCTGCCGGTCTTCACATCCAGCACTATCACGTCGGCTCCCGCGGCCAGTTTTTTGGACATGATGCTGCTGACGATAAGGCTCGGCGCGGCTACGGTTCCGGTGACGTCCCGGAGGGCGTATAGTTTCTTGTCGGCGGGGTCCAGGTTGGCGGTTTGTTCGGCGATGGCGAAGCCCACCCTGTCTACGCTTTCAAGGAAGTGTTCAAGGCTTAGGGCGCAGGTGAATCCGGGGAAGCTCTCCAGCTTGTCTATTGTGCCGCCGGTGTGCCCAAGGCCCCTTCCGGACATTTTGGCCATTTTTACGCCTAGTGCGGCCACCATGGGACAGAGGACGAGAGAGGCCTTGTCTCCCACGCCTCCTGTCGAGTGCTTGTCCGCCTTTATGCCGGAAACGGAGCTGAGGTCCAGCACCTCGCCGCTTTCCACCATGGCCATGGTGAGGTCCAGGGTTTCCCTAGCGTTCATCCCCTGGAAATATACGGCCATAAGAAAGGCGGATACCTGATAGTCGGGGATTTCCCCCTTTGTGTAGCCCTCAATGATGAAACGGATTTCATCCCTGCTAAGCTCTCCGCCGTCGCGCTTTTTTGCTATAAGCTCGCTCATCAACATATAGGATAGCTCCTTTGTTTCAGAAGTTTTTGCCATTTTGTACATATTGTAACACAGCTGCCGGAAGAACATCAAATATTTTGCTATTTGCATTTGAAGTAGATTTTTTATATAATTACAAAGTATATATAATTATTTAAGTCAAAGACATGAGGTGGAAGATTTGAAAACCCGTAATCCTGAATTTAAGCCTTCGGTAATTATTGCGTGCCTGGTAGTCATGCTGAGTATCGGCATAGTCTACCTTTGGAGCGTGTTCCAGCAGCCCGTTATCGACTTTTACGGCTGGGAACCCTCGGCGGTTACAATGATTTCCTCATCCATGATTTTTATGTACGTATTGGGCTCTCTCATAGGTGGATTCATACAGGACCGTCTGTCTCCCCGAGTCGTTATTTTGATGGGAGCCGTACTCTTTTTTGCAGGTCTTTTTTCCACCTCCCTCCTGGGGGCCACGTACCCCTGGCTGATCTATATTACATACGGCGGCGTTGCCGGCACCGGAGTGGGCTTTGCATATTCCGCAGCGCTGAGTTGCATACAGAAGTGGCTGCCCCACCGCCGGGGTTTTGCTACGGGTATTTCCGTCTGCGCCTTCGGCATTTCGGCAGTCGTATTTGCGCCCCTGATAGAGTGGCTGCTAAAGCTGCCCGCCTTTGAAGGCAACAACGTCCCCATGACTTTTAGGACCCTGGCCTGCACCTTCAGCGTTATTGTGGCAGTGGCTGGCCTCTTTGTAAAAAACCCCAGCCAAAGCTATCTGGACAGCCTCAATCTTCCCAAAACTCAGTCCCGCCAGCGGCAGTACACCCCGAGGGAAGCGGTCAAAACCCTTGAATTCTGGAGCCTTGCCCTGTCCCTTTTCTTCCTGCCTGCCGCTTACATGATAATCATCCCCCTGGTTAAAACCCTCGCCATTGCCCGGGGTATTTCCGAGACGCAGGCTACCCTGACAGTTTCCCTTACGGGCATTGCCAGCGCAGCCTCCAGGCTAATATCTTCCACCGCCTCGGATAAAATTGGCCGAGCAAAGACCATATGGATTCTTTCCCTGCTGACTGCCATTTCAGCCCTGCTCATGATTTTTGCAAAAGGCTGGCTTTATACGGTGGTAGTCCTGCTCATCGTGGCCGGATATTCCGGCCCCGCGGGAATTTTCCCCGCCATGAGCACCGACTCCTTCGGCACCAAGTATTCCGGAACCAACTACGGTATGGCGTTTATGTTCCTGGGCACTTCGTCCCTGGTCTTCACCAGGCTGTCCACGATTATAAATGCCGATGGAGCCGTCACCGGCGATTACACCTCGTCCTTCATTATTGCTGCGGCGGGCTGCATAGTGCCTTTAGTAATGCTCCCCCTGTACGATGTGGCCAAGAAAAAGCGCATTCCCAGGGACATGGCCCTGCTTGAAGCCCAAGAGAAAGCGGAGTAGCAATAAATACAAAAACAAGGACATAGGCTTTTCGCCTGTGTCCTTGTTTTTGCTTTTACGGCTGTGTGGAAAACTTTTGCCTGGCCTTCTGAATTTTCTGCTGATCCGCAGGTTCAACCTGATACCAGCCGTTGGACTGAAGATTGCAGAAGATGTCGGCCTGTATGCGGTGTTCGTCGTCCAGAATATTTAGAAAAGCCCCGCGAAGCTGTTCGTTAACGCATTCGCCTGCATAGGTGTTGTAGCTGTCGGTCAGCTGCTTTTGGCTGATAAGGCAGTCCTGAAGAATTTCCTTTTCACTCAGGATTTGAGCGCATTGATTGGGATTTGCCATATTCATGACCTCCTACTGCAAAAAGGTCACCAGGGTGTTGTAGTGAGCCCGGTGCTTATTTGCAATGTTTGTAATATCCTGCTGTATTTTCGGATCGTTGCAAAGACAGGCCATAGCTTCATATTTCTTGGCGATAGTCATCTCATGCGAAATCTGATCCTCTAAGGCGGACAGTTCTTTTGACGTTAAGTTTGCCATGATATAACCTCCTTGTGAGTATTTACAAATCTATTATTTCTCTCACAAGGAGGAATATTATTGGTAATAACTAGGTGTGTGCTTTGCCTTTTTGTTTTAAATAATTCTGCCGCCCTTAATTTCAAAAATAAGGTATTCTGTCCCCTCAATAGTACGCCTCTCCCTTGCGCTGGAAATGGGAAGGCCCGGCGTGACCACGGGAACCGCCAGGAGTTTTCTGCCGTTTGAAGTGGAGATTAAAGTGCCGTTTGACGCCCGGTGCCATATGGTGTCCTGTTCCTCGTCGTCGCTCTTGTCCCGCTGCTCCGATTGGGCCGGAAGGGGAGAGGGTGCTGCCTGAGTCTCTTTTTTCGGCCCCGCGTGGGTAATGTTTTTGGGGAAATCTTTAAGCGCCGCCCGGCTGAAGCGCCGGACCAGACGGAGGGCGCCGCCCTGGGGCGCCATAACGCCCAGATAGGCTTCGCCGTCGCTGCCGAAAACCCACAGCCGCAAAAGCTCGCCCGTGTCGGGACAGGAGGCCTCGAAGACGGTGTAAAGGCCCTTTTGGCTGACATCGACGCTGCCAACGGTGTTTCCGTCAATTATAATGGGATATGTACCGATAAGATTTTCCATACCACATCATCCTTGCAATATTTTTTTGCCCAGCTGCCGTTAAATTTTTGGCGCGGCAACGAGCCTTTATTATCCCGCGAAGAAAAAAATCCCCTGCTCAATCCTATGAGCAGGGGACTTTTTATATGTACAAACACTAAGATATGACGTAGCTTCCCCGCACCAAAACCTTGGTTGAGGATTCCGCGGCGGTGATGCCGTGGCCTTCTATGGTAACAAGATACAGGTGGTTGGAGGTCAGGGCGGAGCCATTGTTCAGGGTGCCGCCGCTGGTAAGGTCAACAAGGCCGGGAGTGCTCGCGGCGGATACCTTGGCCGAACCTATCCGCAGCAGTATTTCGCATCCTACGCTGCCCTTAATCACCTGGCCTTTGTTCAGGGTGACGAGCTTATAGGTATCAGCGGTGGAACCGAAGCCTAGCAGCGCTTCCAGTTCGGAGACGGCGCCGTCCAGCTTTTGGTCAAACTGCTTCATGAGTTCCGGAGTCAACTTATTGTTCAAATAGCTGAGGGTGATGAGCGGGTCGTCGGACGTCCCGTAATTAGAAGCAGCGTAGGCACCGAGCCCGGCGGCTATAATCAACGCAAGGGCAATGGATAAAATTAAAACCGTCTTCTTTTTCTTCATCATATGTACCTCCGGTTCCCCTTTGGCCGGGTTTCCCCGGCCAAAGGTTCTTGCTTTAGTAGAAATTGTTTCATTCTAAGCCGAAGCTCACAGCTATGGCGTTGTTAACCTTGCTCATGAGTTCATCGTCTAGCTTTCCCATGCGCTCTCTAAGACGGGATTTATCGATAGTACGGATTTGTTCAAGAAGTATCACACTATCCCGACTGAGACCATATTTCTTAGCAGAGAGCTCAATATGGGTTGGTAGCCGTGCCTTGCCGATCTGAGATGTTATGGCCGCAGCTATAACAGTTGGGCTATGCTTATTTCCGGTATCGTTTTGGACAATCAGCACCGGGCGCAAGCCGCCCTGCTCGCTGCCAACAACGGGGCTCAAGTCGGCATAGTAGATGTCTCCCCTCTTTACTACCATGCACTTCACGCTCCGATGAAGGATATTGCCCTATACATACTATGTATGGCCTTCTTGCAGAGTGCTCGAGCTCTCCACAGGAAAGCTCTAGGGCTAATATAATTCTCTCACATCGGAGGCGAATTTATACATGGTTAATCAACATAAATTCGGGGAATTCTACGAGATGGCGAACATACGATTTCGTAATTAATAGTGCCACATTTTTCCGCCAGCTCTTCAACGGGGAGGTAAGCATCCCCGTCACTGCCGAATATGATTGCAACATCTCCCGGGCGGCAATCCGGTATGTCGGTTACGTCCACCATGCACATGTCCATGCATATTCGGCCCAGCTGACGGGCCCTCTTTCCATGAATCAGCACGTCAATCTTGTTTGAGGCGATGCGGTGGAGCCCATCGGCGTACCCGATGGGCAAAACCGCCACGCGCATGTCCTTTTCCACGGTAAAGGTCCTGCCGTAGCTGATGGTGTCGCCGGGGGCCTGCTCATAAACTGCCGCCACCCTGGTTTTTAGAGACATGGCCGGGCGAAGGTCCAAAGAGCCCTTTTCATTCCCAGGGTACATACCGTAAAGTGCCAGGCCCGGGCGAACCATGTCGAGATACGTCTCCGGATAGTTTATCACAGCTCCGCTGTTGGCGCAATGCTTAATTGCAAAAGTGTGGCCGGAGGCTTCTTCCAGCTTACTCACTGTCTCCTTAAACCTTCTGAACTGTTCCTGGGTGAAACTGTCCCCGTATACGTCGGATACTGCAAAATGGGTGAAAATGCCCTCTGCATCAAAACAGGGGAGAGCCAGCAACTCCAAAATTTCCTCCATGGTTCTAGGAGATGCATGGGAAAAGCCGATGCGGCCCATTCCCGTTTCAAGCTTAATATGTATTTTTAGCCTTTTGCCCTCAAGAATACCTGCCATTTCCCGGGCAACCCCAAGGTTTGCCACCGCCTGTGTAATGTCCAGACGAGCCATCTCCGGAGCAAGATTCGGAGGAGTGTGCCCCAATATCAATATGGGCAGCCCGATTCCGGCGTCCCTGAGCTCCCTCGCCTCGTCGAAAGTGGCCACTCCAAGGTATTCGCAGCCCAGCTTTTCCAGCAGCCTTGATACCTCCACTGCCCCGTGGCCGTACGCGTTGGCCTTAACGACCCCCATGAAGCGGCAGCATGGCGGCAGCAGGCTCCTTATGTTCCTGTAATTGTGCTCGATGCTTTTCAGACTGATTTCAGCCCAGCTTCTCTTTTGTAAATCATCCATATTATGTCAACCTCTATTTATTTGTCGCCCATCCGTTGATGCTGCAGGAAATGACGACTTTATCTATATTGGTAACTTCGCAATGAAGTGGGGTCATGCTGTTCTCTGCAAGCCTCATGGTAAGGTATGCCTCGTCGGATATGGGGGATTGCACGGCGAATATTTTCCGGCCGTTTTGTTTTTCCCTCCAAATCTGCGTGACGTAGCCCTTTTTCATGCATTCCAGCATGGTGGGCAGGGCAGAGAGGGGAGTGAGGCCGTCTTTTGTTAGCTCCACTGTTTCAAGCACTATGCCGTCGTATTCTAGCGAGTCCTTGCCGGGCGTTATATGGGCCTTGACCCCTTGTATCAGCTTCGGGGAGAGAACTTCTACCGTAGCCCTGTTTCCCTCTTCCCTGAAAAACAGCTTGTATTCCAGGATTCTCTCGTCATAACTGGCGGTTAAATCAACCGTCATTTCAACGCTGCTTGCTGCCCGCAGTTCAGATTGAAACTGTTTGTATGCTTCCTCGTTCGCCGATGAGGAGCAGCCCCAAAGGAAAACGAGTCCTATCATAAGTGCAAATAAAGCCGTCCGCTTCATTTGCCTCATTTATTATAACCTCGCTTATGATAGTTTTTGAATTGCCTTGCTATTTTTGAAGGGTAATGGACTTCATTGCCCGGGGCAAAGCCTCCAGAAGGTCGGAAGGAGTCATGGAGTATTCCCCCAGCTCCTGGGCGCAGAGGTCGCCCGCCCTTCCGTGGAGCCACACGGCGGTGTTTACGGCTTCTTTTAAGGGAAGCTGGCAGATAAGGGCACCGATAATGCCCGCCAGCACGTCCCCGCTGCCGCCTTTGGCCATGCCTGGGTTCCCGGTGGTAGTTATGTAAACCTCGCCGTCCGGGAAGGCGCAGATTGTGCGGTGGCCTTTCAGAACCAGGACGCATTCATGCCGGGCGGAGAAGTTTTTGGCGTCGGATATCCTGTCACCGGTGAGCTCACCGCCCATGCGGGCAAATTCACCTTCGTGGGGTGTAAGTATTACGGGCTTTGAGACTTTTTTAAGGACCTCCATATTGCCTGAAATGGCGAAGAGCCCGTCGGCGTCCAGAACCAGGGGCTTGTGCCCTTCCGCTACCAGGGAGCAGACCAGGGAGGTGAGCTCCTGGGAGCGGCCAAGGCCCGGACCCAGAACATAGGCGTCGCAGCCCTCCAGTTTGCTCAGAATGACTGAAAGAGCCTTGCCGGTCAGGCGGCCCTGGTCGTCACAGGCCAGGGGGAAGGGCATGGCCTCCTCGTTCTTTACGGCGCTTATTTCATAAATATCACGGGGTACGCCCAAATATACCAGCCCGGCCCCCGCCCGGAGTGCGGCCCTGGCGCAAAGGCTGGGAGCTCCGGTAAATCCCACGCTGCCGCCGAGGATAAGCAGCTTGCCGTAATCGCCCTTGTGACTTATCCTGGGCCGGCGGGGGAGAAAAACGTCTTCCTCCGTTACCGCGTGGACACCGCAGTTTATGCTGTCTGTAAGCTCACGGGGGATGCCTATGTCCACAATCTGAAGTTCCCCGCAGCAGGTGCAGCCGGGCTCGGCGAAGTGGCCGGGCTTAGCCATTGAAAAGGTGACAGTGCGGGTCGCGCAAACTGCGTTTCCCAAAATGCGGCCTGTATCCGCCTCGACGCCGCTTGCAATGTCGGCGGAGACCACGGGGGCGCCCGAATTGTTTATAAGCTCCACCGCTTTAAGGGCGTTTCCCCGGAGGTTCTTGTTTAAGCCTATGCCGAACATGGCATCGATAATTACACCGGTTTCGCGGAGCAGCTTTTCAATGCCCGGCATTTCCGGGTCAAAGTCCTCCAGAGCGCCTCCCAGCTCGATAAGCCTGCGCTCCATCTCCTTTGTGTCTGGGGTCATTTTTTCACGGGAGCCCACGAGGAATACCCGCACCGATATGCCGCGCCGCATCAGGTACAGGGCGGATGCTATGCCGTCGCCGCCGTTGTTTCCGCTGCCGCAGAAGATAACGGCGCTTTTTTTCCCGTTTATCAGTTCCGCAGCCGCCCTGGCCACGTGTCCTGCGGCGTTTGTCATAAGCAGTGTGGAGGGCACCCCCATCACATAAATAGCGGTGTTGTCGGCGTCGCGCATGTGTTTAGAATAGGATAGCTTCATAGGAATTGCTCCTTTATTGCAAGCTTATTCCTTCATTTTTCCCCTGCGTACATACTGGCGAAAAGCGTCCAGCAGCCTTTCGGAGGGGGAGAAGGCTATAATGTACCGGCTGCCGTCCTGCCCATTGCAGATAATGAACCAGTCCCGTTCTCCCTTGCCCGTGCCCCGGACATCCAGCTTGCGGTCAAACTGACCGTTCAGCTCGTTGTCGTGTTCCGGGCTGTAGGGCGCCATAAGCTCTATGTCGCTGCACGAGAAACTTATAAGCCTGGTGCGCTTTCTCTTGCCCAGAATCCTGTCAATATCCACGTCTCCGCTGTAAAAGGAATACTCGTATTCCAGCCTCATGTAACGGAAAACCAAAAATACGCCTATGCAGACCAGGGCGAAAAGGGCGGGGAAGACGGCGTTTGCATATGGGCCCAGCACCATTCCAGTCAGATAATAGAATGCCAAAATCAAAAGTATGCCGGCCAAAACTGCGCCGATTCGCAGGAGGGCCGCGAATGCCGGTCTATGCCTTACAACCAGCTCCTCCACAAAAACGTCTTTGTATGTTTTCATTGGTACTGTCCTTTCGCATTCGATAAATGATATTATAATCATTCGAAAAAAATTAGTCAAATTTCTTATTGCCTAGAAGTGGATATTATGTTATAAAGGTTACAAACTATATTGTAAATGCAATGATCGGGAATATAGCAGCTTTATTCCGCACAGAGAGGACCGCCTTGGCTGAGAGCGTCTCGGATACCCTGCTTAGTTCGCCCGTGAGCACCGGCTAATCCCCGGCGGCCAACCACCCCGTTACAGGCGGCAGAGTGCGGCGCATGTAGCCGAATTTGGGTGGTACCGCGGAAGGCAGGCCTTTCGTCCCGTGTATGGGGCGACGGGCTTTTTTTATTAGGCAGAATTACTTATTTTAATATAACTTGTTAAGGAGAGAGTCGATATGAGAGAGTTGTTACAGGAGCTCCGAAAGTCTGCCTGCGAAGCAATAGCCAGGGCAGACAGCTCCGAGGCTCTTGAAAGCCTCAGGGTAAAATATCTTGGCAAAAAGGGAGAGCTGACAGCAATCCTCAAACAGATGGGGAGACTGCCTGCCGAGGAGCGGCCTGTAATAGGCCAACTGGCCAATCAGATTAGGGAAGAGCTAAACGAGGCCTTTGAATCCCGGCGCGAGATAATCTCCCAGAAGCTTTTGGAGATGCGCCTCAGGGCCGAGACTTTGGACGTCACCATTCCGGGAACCTACGTGCCCATAGGGAAAAAGCACCCCCTGACTACGGTGCTGGACGAGGCAATAGAGATTTTCGTGGGCATGGGCTTCCGGATAGCCGAGGGGCCCGAGGTGGAGTTCTCGGACTATAACTTCACCAGGCTCAACACTCCGGAGGGGCACCCCGCCCGGGACAGGCAGGACACCTTCTATTTCACCGACGACGACAGCGTTTGCCTTCGCACCCAGACCTCCCCTGTGCAGGTCAGGGTTATGGAGATGAACCCGCCGCCCATACGCATAATATCACCCGGCCGCGTCTACCGGAAGGACGAGGTGGACGCCACCCATTCCCCCATGTTCCATCAGATAGAGGGTCTTGTGGTGGATAAGGGCATCACCATGGGCGACCTAAAGGGAACCCTTAACATCATGGTTCAGCGGCTGTACGGCGAGGGTACCAAGACCCGGTTCCGCCCCCATCACTTCCCCTTCACCGAGCCCTCCTGTGAAGTGGACATACAATGCTTTGAATGCGGAGGCGCCGGCTGCCGCGTGTGCAAGGGCGAGGGCTGGATTGAGCTCCTGGGAGCGGGCATGGTTCATCCCAAGGTGCTGGAAGGCTGCGGAATCGACAGCACTGTTTATTCCGGCTTTGCCTTCGGCATAGGCCTGGAACGCATGGCCATGCGCAGGTTTAATATCAGCGACATGCGCCTGTTATTTGAAAACGACGTCCGTTTTCTCAGCCAGTTTTAAGGGAGGGTAAAAGGTTGAAACTTTCAAGAGAATGGCTTAACGACTACACTCAGATTAACGTTTCAGATAAAGAATATGCCGAGCGTATGACAATGACCGGCTCCAAGGTGGAGGGCGTAGAGGTCACCCGAAGCGAAATCAAGGGCGTAGTGGCCGGACGAGTTACGTCCATAGTGAGGCACGAAGACAGCAACCACCTATGGATATGCAAGGTGGACGCAGGCAGGGAAAAGGAGTTCACCATAGTTACCGGTGCCCAGAACGTAAAGGCGGGCGACATGGTGCCGGTCGCTCTGGACGGAGCCACCCTTCCCGGAGGCATTACCATTACCACGGGCGAGATTCGCGGCGCATTAAGCCAGGGAATGCTCTGCTCCCTGAAGGAGCTGGGGCTGGACACCCACGATTACCCCTATGCCATCGAGGACGGCATATTCATCATGCAGGAGCCCTGCAAGCCCGGGGACGACATTATCAAAGTGCTGGGCCTTGGGGACAGCGTGGTGGATTTCGAAATCACCAACAACCGGCCGGACTGCTTCAGTATTATCGGGTTGGCCAGGGAAAGCGCCGCGACCTTTGGAACCGAACTAAAAATCCCCGCCCCCGCCGAGACGGGCAGCGGCGACAACGTAGAGGATTACTTGAAAATTGAAATAAAGGATCCCGACCTGTGCCCCCGCTATACCGCCCGCATGGTGAAGAACATAAAGATTCAGCCTTCCCCCGCGTGGATGCGCCGGCGACTCAGGGCATGCGGTATTAGGCCCATTAACAATATCGTTGACATTACAAACTACGTAATGCTGGAATACGGCCAGCCCATGCACGCCTTTGATTATTCCTGCGTTGGCGGTGGCAAAATCGTGGTTCGCAGGGCAAAAGAAGGGGAGACCATCGAAACCCTGGATGGCAAACTGCGGAAACTTACCACCGATATGCTGGTTATCGCCGACGAGACCAAGCCGGTGGGCATAGCCGGGGTAATGGGCGGCCAGAACAGCGAAGTTACGGAGAAGACCTCCGCCATAGTCTTCGAGTCCGCCAATTTCGACGGCACCAGCATACGGAAGACCAGCATAGCCCTTGGCATGCGAACCGATGCCTCCGGTCTCTTTGAAAAGGGCCTTGACCCCAGTAACACCGTGCCGGCAGTCCAGAGGGCCTGCGAGCTGGTGGAGCTTTTGGGAGCCGGGGAAGTAATGGAGGGCATGATTGACGTTGTGGCGGTTGAGCCTAAAAGCGTGCGCCTGCCTCTGGAGCCTGACAGGATAAACAGGCTGCTGGGCACCAGCATTTCCCGGGAATTCATGGTAGGCGTGCTGACGAAGCTGGGCTTCCAGATGGACGGGGATATGATTATAATCCCCTCCTGGCGCTCGGATATAGAGCATTATGCCGACATTGCGGAGGAAATCGCCCGGTTTTACGGCTATGACGTCATTGAGCCCACAATGTTCAAGGGCGTTACGGCCCAGGGAGGCTACAGCGACAGGCAGAACGCCGAAAGGCTGCTGGGACAGCTCTGCCGCAGCATGGGCTTCAACGAGATTATGACATATTCCTTCGGCAGCGCCTCAGATTGGGATAAAATCCACCTGCCTGAGGATTCGCCCCTGCGTAAGGCCCTTGTCATACAGAACCCTCTGGGAGAGGACACAAGCGTAATGCGCACCACATCCCTGCCCTCCATGCTGAACGTTCTGGCTGTGAATATTAACAAGCGCAACAGGGACGTCAGGCTCTATGAGATGGCCACGGTATACCTGCCTAAGGAGGGCAGTCCCCTTGCCAATGAAAAAACCATACTCACCATGGGTGCCTATGGCAAGGGAGCGGATTTCTACGGCATAAAGGACTGTGTGGAGGCAATACTAAAATCTATGCGAATTGTTGACGTTTCTTTCACTGCCCTTCGGGACAATCCTGCCTATCATCCTGGCCGCTGCGCGGAAATCCGGTCCGGCAATGTAGTTCTTGGCTGCATGGGGCAGATTCACCCTCTGGTTTGCGAGGAATTTGAAATTGACCGCGAGGTATGCGCCGTGGAGCTGGACGTGGAAAAACTGCTCTCATGCCGCGGGCCTGAGCCCACCTACGTGCCCCTGCCTCGTTTCCCGGCCGTAACCAGGGATATTGCCATAGTGTGCGATGCGGAAATTCCCGTAGCGGATTTGAAGGCCTGCATTATAAAAGCCGGCGGAAAATATCTTGAATCCTGCGATTTCTTTGACGTGTATGTTGGTGCCAACATTCCCGAGGGCAAAAAATCCGTGGCTTTTGCCCTTACCATGCGGGCGGAGGACCAAACCCTTACGGACGAACACGCGGAAGAGACTGTAAATGACATAATTGGGGCACTGAATAAAGAGTACGGAGCCGTAATAAGATAATCTCATTGAAAAATGTAACGGAATAGTAATCTTTATCGCCTTTACATTGTAGGAATAATTGCTATAATAATGATGTGCTTATAAATTATGGTAAATCCAAGGGGGGACCGTCATGGAGGACTCGACGAGAAAGTTCGTTGCCATAGACAACAAAACGGAGATCAAGGAAATTCTTACGTCGGTCTATAAAGCTCTCTTGGTGAAAGGCTATAACCCAATTAATCAGCTTGTGGGTTATATCCTGTCCGAGGACCCCACGTATATAACAAATTACAATAACGCCCGCAGCCTTATTTGCAGGATTGACCGGGACGAGCTTTTGCAGGAGCTCCTCATCGAATATCTTGAAAAGAAGGATTAAAAGGAAGGTTGATTTAATAAGGGCTGCACTGGCTTAGTGCGGCCCTTTTCGATTCTCAACGCAAATCTTTGCGGCGGCAGGCGGATGTAAGTCAGTGCAAAAATCGTGCATAAATAAATTACAAAGGCGCACACAAAATCCTTGACAAAACCGGATTGTTATGTTTATAATACATCTTGCGTCTAGCGGGATTGTGTAAGGGTAGCACGACAGACTCTGACTCTGTTTGTGAGGGTTCGAATCCTTCTCCCGCTGCCAAGTAGAGCCGTGTAGTCATTGCTAAAAAATGCAGTGTCTATGCGGCTTTCAGCGTTTATAGGGGTGTGCACATAAATTAATAAAAACTAAAGATAAGTAGACTAAGGTAATGTAATTGGGGTCAAAATTGGGGTCAAAAACAGAAGGAAAAAGCGCCCGAAGGCGCTCCAAAATGTTAATATTTTAAATTGACTATATTATTTTTGCGGTCGTCTATATTAATATTTGTATAAATTTCTGTGGTAGTTATTTGCCGGTGTCCTAGTTGCTCCTGAACAACTCGCATATTGATGCCGCGCCTTATTGCGTGTGTGGCGTAGGTGTGGCGGCATTTGTGCGGGGAGAGTGTTCTTACGTGCTCAAACTGTTCTAGCGCTTCATGCGGTGCGCCCGGGTGCGCCTTGAGGTATTCTGCGCGCTTATTATCTAGCCATTTATTTAAGGCTTTAAAAAACTGCTCATACTGCTCCCGGAACTGGTTTGGGGTCATAAAGTTTCCGGACAGGGATGGGAAAACGTAAAGCCCTTTATTGTAGTTTGGGAGATTTTTAAAAAACTCGGTTGCGTCAGGCGTAAGGGCAACCAGCCGCGTGTGGCCGCCTTTAGGGATCTCTTTAATGTCGTACTTTTTTCTGTGCTTTTCCTTTCCACCGACAACAATAGTTTCGGGGTTTGGGTTTTCAACTTCTGCGACAGTGCGGCAAATATCTATATAATTTTCTTCCACATTTACGTTCGGCCAGACCAGAGCGCATATCTCCCCGGATCGCAAGGCAGTGTGAAGCAATGCCAAAACTAAATTGCCCGACTTGTGCAAGGGAGCAAACTTAAATATCAGTTCGATTTCACGCAATGAGAATGAAACAGGGGTTTTCTTCGGCTTGTCAGGCGGCTTCACTTTTGCCGCAGGGTTTTCGGTGCATAAGTGGTTATCCTTAGCCGTTTCAAAAATGCCATTAAGCGATATGTTGATATGTTTTAGAGCCGAGGCCGAAAGGCTTTGTTTCTTTTTATATAACATCCTGATGTGTGCCTGCTTTACGTCGCTAAATTTTAAAGCTCCAATTTCTAGAATAATGTGTTTGGTTACATACAGTTCATAGTTTTTGTATGACTTGTAAGCTACCTCGCCTTTTTTATATATCTCCAACCACTTTACCGCCCACTCGCCAACTGTGCAAACTCTCTCGATTGGGACGTTGCCGGAGTCTTTAAGCCAGTCCTTGTAAGCCTGCAAAGCTTCCGCTTCGGTTGTGCCAAAAAAGCTGGGGCGCAGCGGTTTACCATCGAGGCCTTTACCGAGATACACACGATATTCTACCCTGCCATCTTTTCGATGCTTAAACGAGCCTGTCCCGTTCTTTTGCCTAGTTTTATTGCCATATTGTCGCCTCCGCTGTATAATTATGCCAAATAACTAAAAAAGGAGAAACGGTCGATGAAAGCTGAAGAATTGTACGAAAGAATTAAACGAATGTCAATCGAAAAGCAAGCTGAGGTACTTAAAGAAATTAATCGCTTAATTGGTCAATCAGATTTTCTATCGCCGCGCGCTTTTGCTCAGACAGAGACATAATCTTTTCGTATAAGCTCTTCCCCCCGGTTCGCTCCTCTACGAGGTCAGCCTTAGTAACATTAAAATAGTTTGCCATCTTCTCAATTCTGTCGATGCGCGGATAAGCTACACCCTGCATCCAGTTAGCAACAGTTGAGTATGGGAAACCGAGATCGTCAGCTAATTGCCGACGGTCTTTTCCTGTTTTTTCCAAATAATACCGTATGTTTTCGGCCATTGTTTTTTTATTTCCTAAATTGCTCATTTCACACATCCTTTTAAGCATATTAAACACAATACCATTTAAAAGTCAAATTATTTTTAAAAAAGGCTTGACAAAACTATTTAATAGTAGTACTTGCAGGCGCCACTTTCGTAAGATGTGACTCTTCTGGTACCGCCTACGGTACCTCGGTGGTTTCGGACGTAAACGGAAACGCCGTTTTCCCGTCTCCTTTTGCTTTAGGCAAAAATGATAAAAATATAAAAATAATAAAAAATTTATATTTTCTGGATTAATAACGGAATTATGGGCATCCTATTACCGAGGTGATAATATGTCGAAAGACACCCAGCAAGACAAGCGGGCAAAAAATCAAAAGCAAAATAACCAGAATAACCAAAACAAAACCAACCAACAGAACAACCAAAACAATAAAAACAGGAACAACCAGATTAATAAAAGAAAGAATCCGTACGAGGACAGCGAGTTTTAGTATAAACAGCGAAAAAATGTCGCCTTAACCAGGCGGCATTTTTTTGTGCCGTCGCCCCCAAACCGTCTTGACAAAACAGATAAAACGAGTTAGTATATTAGTAATTTACTAAGTTACTAATATACTAATTACATCGCGGAAAGGAAGCGAAGAAAGGATTTTTGTTATGAAGATACCCACGACTTTAAAACATAAACCTGTTATTGTTGCCGAGGATTACGGGAACATTGACGGGCGCAGCAGCGGCGGCAGCGATGCCAAGGGCCTGTCCCTGGGGCTTGCCCAGTGGAATGACCGGGGCAGGGTGGACATATCGGCCAAGGTCTGGCGCTACACGGGGGAGAAGTGGTCCCGGCAATCGGAGGAGCTGCCTCTGCACCGCGTTTTGGACTTGGCGATTTTAATCTGCAGCGCAAGGCGTTATTTTATGGAGGAGGCGTACCGTTACCCGAAACTGTATGATGAGACGAAGCCGCATTTAGAGCGCATAGGCCTCCAGGGGGACGCCATGACGGTAAAGGTTTGTACGGATAATGAGTTGATTGACGAGGATATTAAACTTTTTTTCGACGCCCTGTCCAGAGACGACGAGCTTATTTCCGAGCGCCTGCACCTTTTGGCGGATATGCTGAGGGATATGGGCTACGGAAGGCGTCCTTTAAAGTAAGATAAAGGCAGGTAAAAGAAAAAACAGCTTGATGCCCGTCGTCAAGCTGTTTTTGCCGTTTGCGCGTGTGGCACTGTTCCCAAAAGGGTTCATGAAAAAAGGCGCAAATTATTCGTTTTGTATATTGACGTTAAAATTATCAGATTATATAATAAAAAAAACCTAGGAGGTTTCCAGCTTGAGGGTAATTCTGAAAAACGGACTTGTCTTTCATGAGGGTAAGTTTTCCCGTATGGACATTTCCATTAAGGATGGCAGAGTGGAGGCTTTGGCTCCCGGAATTGCCTTTACTGAATTTGATAGCGTTACAGATTGCTCACAGTATTACATATTCCCCGGTCTTGCGGATGTGCATGTTCATCTGCGAGAGCCGGGTTTTTCTTATAAGGAAACTATTGACGCTGGAACCGCCGCCGCCGCAAGAGGCGGATATACTGCCCTGTGCGCCATGCCCAACCTGAGCCCCCCGCCGGATACCCTGAAACATTTGGAAGAGGAGTTAAAGCTTATTGCAGCCGGCGCCCGCGTAGCCGTGCGTCCTTTTGGCTGCATAACCCGGGGAGGCACGGGCAGAGGTGAGCTTGCGGAGCTTGAGGCAATGGCCCCCCATGTGGCGGGCTTTTCCGACGATGGAAAAGGCGTTCAGGAGGCAGAAACAATGAGGGCCGCCATGACCGTGGCTGCCCGGCTGGGGAAAATCATAGCCGCCCATTGCGAAGACGAGAGCCTGGCAAAGGGCGGGTACGTACACGACGGGGAATACGCCAGGCGCCGGGGGCATCGGGGCATACCACCTGAGAGCGAATGGCGGCAGATTGAGCGGGATATAAAGCTGGTCCGGGAAACCGGCAGCAGTTATCATGTCTGCCACGTTTCCACCAAAGAGGGGGTAGAACTGGTCCGCCGGGCAAAGGCCGATGGCCTCCCGGTTAGCTGCGAGACGGCGCCTCACTATCTGCTCCTTTGCGATGAAGACCTTATGGATGAGGGGTGCTTCAAAATGAACCCTCCCATAAGGGGAGAGGCGGACCGTCAGGCGCTGTTGGAGGGCATTATGGACGGCACGATAGACATGATAGCCACGGACCACGCCCCCCATTCGGAAGCGGAAAAGAGCCGCGGCCTGAAGGACAGCCTGATGGGCATAGTGGGGCTTGAAACCGCACTCCCGGTGCTGTTTACCCGCCTTGTAAGGCCGGGCATTATTACCATTGAAAAGCTCGTTGAACTCATGTGCCTTGCGCCCCGCAGGAGGTTCAAGCTGGGCGGCGGGGAGATAAAGGCGGGAGAATATGCGGATTTGACAGTATTTGACCCCACCGTAAGGTATGTTGTTGACCAGTCGAGTTTTCTGTCCAAAGGCCGGTCGACTCCCTTCGAGGGCTGGCGGGTGTACGGCGAAACCGTAATGACTTTTTATAAGGGCAGGCTTGTCTGGAACAGGGAGGCCCCGGAGGTGAAAAATGAGCAAGCTTTGCAGGTTTGACATTTTGGAAAACAGACAGGTGGCGAAAGATACCTACAGCATCGTCCTGTTCGGCGACTGTTCAGCCGTCACAACCCCCGGGCAGTTTGTGAACATTGCCGTTGAGGGGCATTATCTTCGCCGGCCCCTCTCTGTCTGCCGTGCCAGCACCGAATCCATGACGCTGGTGTACAAGATGGTGGGCAGCGGCACATACCGGCTGTCCCAAAGGGAGCCGGGCACGGGCCTGGACGTCTTAACCGGCCTGGGAAACGGCTTCGACATTTCGGAATCAGGCAAGAGTCCCCTGCTTATAGGTGGCGGGGCAGGGGCCGCACCTTTGTTTTGGCTGGCAGAAAAACTGCTGGAGGCGGGGGCAAAGCCCAGGGCGGCCCTGGGCTTCAACAGCGCCGACGAGGTCTTTTTGGCGGCTGAGCTGGCGGAACTGGGAGTGCCCGTGACGGTCTCAACGATGGACGGCAGCATGGGGGCTCGCGGCACCGTTACCGACACCGTCAGGCGAATCGGGTTAAAGTACGACTATATATTCGCCTGCGGGCCGGAGCCCATGCTCCGGGCTGCCTACTACCTGTCCGAAGCGGACGGGCAGTACAGCTTTGAAGAGCGCATGGCCTGCGGCTTCGGGGCCTGCATGTGCTGCTCATGCGAGACGAAATACGGCCCCAAACGCATCTGCAAGGAGGGTCCTGTGCTGAAAAAAGGGGAGATAAAATGGTGAGGAACACAGAGGTTTCCCTGTGCGGGGTAAGATTGAAAAACCCCGTCATGCCCGCCAGCGGCGTGTACGGGTTCGGCGGGGAGTACCTGGATTTTTACGACCCCAATATCCTGGGGGCAATTGTGCTCAAGGGAACCACCGCCCGTCCCCGCTTCGGCAACCCCACGCCACGGGTTGCGGAATGCACCTCAGGCATGCTCAATTCCGTGGGGTTGCAAAACCCCGGCATTGACGCGGTAATCGAACAGGAGCTGCCCAGGCTCCGGGAGTTTTACCACGGTCCGGTTGTTGCAAACATAAGCGGATTTTCAGTGGAGGAATATGCCATTTGCTGCGGGAAGATCGACGGGTTGGTTGACATAATTGAGGTAAACATCAGCTGCCCCAACGTGGAGGGGGGAGGCATGAGCTTCGGCTCCGACCCCAAGCTGGCGGCGGAGGTTACCCGGGCGGCGAAGGCCGCAGCAAAGAAAACACCCATATTTGTAAAGCTCAGCCCGAATGTTGCCGACATCACCGAGATTGCCGTGGCCTGCGAGCAGGCGGGGGCGGACGGGCTGACTCTTATCAATACGCTGCTGGGAATGCGGATAGACATCAGGACGAAAAGTCCCGTGCTTGCTAGCAAAATCGGCGGTTTTTCCGGCAGTGCCATATTTCCGGTGGCCCTCCGGATGGTGTATCAGGTAAGCCGGGCGGTGAAAATTCCAATAATGGGAGTGGGCGGAATCTCAAAAGCCGAAGACGTTATAGAAATGATGACGGCGGGCGCCGCGGCCGTTCAGGTGGGCTCCGAAAACCTGAGAGACCCAATGGCCTGCTGCCGGATTATTGAAGAGCTGCCTGCTCTTATGGAAAAGCTGAAAATTCAAAATTTGGTTGACATAATAAATACTGCTGAGTGAGGTTATAAGCATGGCTAAAGACGTGATTATTGCGCTGGATTTTCCAACCGAGGTACAAGCCCTGGCTTTCCTTGAAAAGTTCGGCCCGCTGCGCCCCTATGTGAAGGTGGGCATGGAGCTTTACTTTGCGTCGCCGAGAGTGGTTAACATCCTAAGAAACCGGGGGCATCGGATATTTCTTGACTTGAAGCTCCACGACACCCCCAACACCGTCGGGAGGGCCATGGCCCAGATTTCCAGAATGGGCGTAGACATGGTGAACCTTCACGCCGCCGGGGGACGGGAGATGATGGAGGCCGCCCTGGAGGGGCTCACGCGGCCCGACGGGAGCCGGCCGCTGCTGGTTGCTGTGACCCAGCTTACCTCCACCGGACCGGAAATGCTGGAAAGGGAGCTGCTCATATCCAGGCCGATGGAGGAGACGGTGCTCCACTACGCGAAAAACGCCGCAGAGGCGGGGCTGGACGGCGTGGTATGTTCCGCACTGGAGGCGCGAAGGATTAAAGAAGCCTGCGGGGAGCGTTTCATTACTGTTACGCCCGGCATACGTTTCGACGGCGCAGCAGGAGACGACCAAAAACGTGTGGCAGCACCCGGTGCTGCCAGGAAAATGGGCAGCGACTATATTGTGGTGGGCAGGCCCATAACCGGAAGCAACGACCCTCTGGCGGCATATGAGCTCTGCCTGCAGGAGTTTCTGGGAGGCGAGTCATGAAAAGGCAGATTGCCCAGGACCTTTTGTCCATTGGGGCGGTTTTTCTGCGGCCCGACGAGCCTTTCACCTGGGCAAGCGGAATAAAAAGCCCCATTTATTGTGATAATCGCCTAATTCTCACAAATCCCCCGGTGCGAGGCAGGGTAGAGCAGGCCCTTGCGGCGGTGATTACCGCCACCTGGCCGGAATGCGAGCTCATCATGGGCACGGCCACCGCAGGCATAGCACATGCAGCCATTGCCGCCCATCTGATGGGGCTGCCCATGGGATATGTCCGCCCAAGCCCTAAGGACCACGGCAGGGGCAACCGAATTGAGGGGAAGCTGTCCCCTGGCCAGAAAACCGTGGTGGTGGAAGACCTTGTGTCCACCGGCGGCAGCGCCATAGATGCGGCGGAGGCGATAAGAGAGGCCGGCGCCGAGGTTTTGGGGGTGGCGTCCATATTTACATACGGGATGAAAGAGAGCAGGGAAAGGCTGGCGCAGGCCGGTCTTGAACATGTGAGCCTTACTGATTTTGACGCGCTGGTTGTGCTTGCGGCGGAGCTTGGCTATATAAAGCCGGAGGATGTAAAAAGGCTCATTGCCTTTAGGGATAACCCTACGGACACCAGTTGGATGAAAGGACTGATGGAATGAGGCATCTTATCGACATTGCCGACCTGACCACGGAGGAAATTGAAGGTCTTATTTTGCTGGCCGAGGACATTATGAGCCATCCGCAGGACTATGCCCAGGTCTGCAGGGGGGAAAAGCTGGCGACGCTGTTTTTTGAGCCCAGCACAAGGACGCGCCTTAGTTTCGAGGCCGCCATGCTGGATTTGGGCGGGGCCGTTTTGGGCTTTTCCCAGGCCGAGTCCAGCTCGGTGGCAAAAGGGGAGAGCGTTTCGGACACGATACGCACTGTGTGCTGCTACGCGGACATCATTGCCATGCGTCACCCCAAGGAGGGAGCGCCCCTGCTGGCATCCCAGCGCTCCAGTGTGCCCATAATAAACGCCGGGGACGGCGGGCACAATCACCCCACGCAAACCCTTACCGACCTGCTAACCATACACCGGGAAAAGGGGAGGCTGGATAACCTCACCATAGGCCTTTGCGGAGACCTGAAATTCGGCCGCACCGTCCACTCCCTGATAACCGCCATGTCCTGCTATGAAGATGTAAAGTTCATCCTCATTTCTCCGGAAGAGCTTCGACTGCCGGGCTACGTGCGCCACGTGCTTGAAAAGAAAAATGTTGAGTGGATTGAAACGCAGGATTTGGAGTCCGCCCTTCCAGAGCTGGATATTCTCTATATGACCAGGGTCCAGAAGGAGCGCTTCTTTAACGAGGCAGATTACATACGCCTTAAGGACAGCTTCATACTCGACCCGGATAAGCTGAAGAACACAAAGCCCGATTTGGCCATTTTGCACCCGCTGCCACGAGTAAATGAAATATCTGTCAAAGTGGACGATGACCCCAGAGCGTGCTATTTCAAGCAGGTGAAATACGGCAAGTTTATCCGCATGGCCCTCATCATGATGCTGCTGGAGGTGCAGAAATGAACATTGACGGCGTGAGAAACGGCATTGTAATAGACCACATTGCCGCGGGCAGGAGCATGGAAATCTACCATTATCTTCAGCTGGACAGGCTCGACAGCTGCGTTGCCATTATTAAGAACGTGAGAAGCACCAAGTACGGGAAAAAGGACATTATCAAAATCGACGAGATAATTGACGTGGATTTGAACGTGCTGGGCTATCTGGACCCTCATATAACGGTCAACATAGTCAGAGACGAGAAAGTAATGAAAAAAATGAAACTTGAGCCTCCCCAGGAGCTGAAAAACATACTCAAATGCAAAAACCCCCGCTGCATTACTACAACGGAGCAGGAAATCGACCAGATTTTCCGGCTTGTGGACAAGGAATCCTGCGCCTACCGTTGTATATACTGCGAGGCGCCGGCCAAGGGCGGGGATTGAAAAAGGCCAATATAAATGCCCCGGTCAGTACCGGGGCAATATCATGATTTGTTTCTCTAAAAGTTGCTGTGGAACCGTTCGGGCTTGGGACGGAATTTAATGCCTGAGACAAGTCCCATGGCGGCGAACAGGGAGAACAGGGAGGAGCCTCCGTAGCTGAAGAAGGGGAGTGTTATTCCAATGACCGGGGTAATGCCTATGCACATGCCTATGTTTTCAAAGGTCTGGAAAAAGATGACCGACGCCACGCCAAAGCAGACAAGCATGTTCATGGTGTTTCTGGACTTGATGCCGATATAGACGCAGCGGATAACTATTAAAAGCAGAAGCAGAATTATTACGCAGCAGGCTATCATGCCCAGTTCTTCCCCGGCAACGGAGAAAATAAAGTCCGTGTGCTTCTGGGAAAGGGCATTTGACTGGGTTTGGGGGCCATTATACAAACCCGTGCCGGTAAGCTGGCCGCTGGCAAGAGCAAGCTTGCTCTGGTTGGACTGCCATTTGATGCCGTATCCGGTGGGGTCAATGCTGCTGACGTAGGGGGCCAGAATTCTCTCCTTCTGGTTGGTGGAGAGGAAATTGTTCCACACAAAGGGGGTAAGGGCGGCAACAACAGCGCCTCCGATGGCAAACCAGTACAGCTTGACGCCCGCGACAAAAAGCATGATTAAGAATATAAAGAGGAACACCAGGGCGCTGCCCAGGTCGTCGGATACAAAGACTATGAGTCCGAACATGAAGCCGAAATGCAAAACAAGCTGGGCAATTGAAAAGGGCGAGTTAAGTTTCCTGTATTCCTTAAGATAGCTGATGTGTTTTGCCATCAGCACTATATAGACGACTTTTACAACCTCTGAGGGCTGAATCCCGATGCCCAGAAACCGAAGCCAGCCCCTGTTGCCCGTCTCCTCAGCGCCGACGCCGAAGGGGATTAGCAGCAGGAGGAAAAAGATATTGAAAACAAAAAGAAAGGCCCACTTGTCCGCAATAATGTCAATATCAATTATTGTGAGCATCACAAAAAGGGCAACGCCTATAAAATACGCCAGGGTTTGGACAATAATATATTTAGTAGGGTTTCCGTATGTGAGAGTGGCACTTGAAATTAAAACAATGCCGAAAACAGTGCATATAGTGCAAAGGGCAAAAAGAAGCATGTCCGCGCGTTTGAAAAAATTGCGGATAAAAAGCCAGGCTTTTTTCACTCACGTACCACCCCCCTGTATATTTCAAACTATATTATTCTATCATAACTATGGTCTTTACGCAATTGCCATTTTAGTGATATACTTACTACATTGTGTGTATCATTCCAGTACTTTAAGGCAGGTATGCTTTATGACGATAATAACAAACAGCGAAGAGGAGACCGAGCAGGCGGGCGCAGAACTGGCCAGGAGGCTTTTGCCCGGCGCCGTTGTCGCCCTTTACGGCGACCTGGGGGCGGGGAAGACCGCCTTTGTCCGGGGAATGGCCCGGGGTTTGGGGCTTAACTGCCGGGTTTCCAGCCCTACTTTTACCATAGTCAACGAATACCAGGGAGAAGTGGACCTTTTCCATTTCGACATGTACCGCCTGAGCGGCGCCGACGAGCTTTTCAACATTGGCTGGGAGGATTACCTGGCCCGCAGCGGTATCTGCGCCGTCGAATGGAGCGAAAAGGTTCAGGACGCCTTTTACGGCGACGAGGTGGTTGTCCGGATAGAAAAGCTCTCGGACAACCGGCGCAGGATAAGTATAGAGGGGGCGTAAATCATGCTTGTGCTTGCCCTGGAATCAACGGCTAAATCCGCGTCAGCAGCCCTGTGCAGGGACGGGGAGCTGATTTCTCAATACTATCAGAACAGCGGGCTTACCCACAGCCGCACCCTGCTGCCAATGATTCAGGACATGTTGAGGAATAACGAGGTAAGCCTTGATGACGTGGACCTGATAGCAGTGGCAATGGGCCCCGGTTCCTTTACAGGTGTGCGGATAGGGATATCCGTGGCGAAGGGATTGGCCTGGGCGAAGGACAAGCCCGCTTTGGGAGTATCCACGCTGGAGGCAATGGCCTGGCACGGTGCGGCGGCTCCTGAGGGGGCCATTATATGCCCGGTGATGGATGCCCGGAGAAATCAGGTGTACAACGCCCTCTTTGAGTTCGCGGAGGGCAGGCCCCGCAGGTTGTGTGCAGACCGTGCAATTTCACTGGATGAATTGGCCGAAGATGTTAAAAAATATAAAAAAATAATTTTCATCATTGGCGATGGCGCAAAGCTGTGTTATAATTACCTGAAAAAATTTGAACTACCCACCCTTTTGCCACCCGAGCCGATGCTTTATCAGAGCGCCTGGGGCGTGGCCATGGCTTCGCTGGATAAGAAGCCCGGCACCGCAGGGGAGCTGCTGCCCCAATATCTGCGGCTCTCCCAGGCTGAGCGTGAGCGGCAGGAGCGGATGAAATAAAAATACGGAGGAAGAATTGTATGAGCAAACTGCATGTATTGGACCACCCGCTTATTCTTCATAAACTTTCCGTTATCAGGGATGCCAACACCAGCGTAAAGGAATTCCGTGAAATCGTATCGGAAATAGCCATGCTGATGTGCTATGAGGCCACCCGCGACCTGCCCGTTGAAGAAGTAGAGATAAACACGCCCTTAGCACCTGCCGTGGTGAAGCGGATCGCCGGCAAGAAGCTGGCGTTGGTGCCTATACTCAGGGCGGGGCTTGGAATGGTGGAAGGTATGCTTTCCCTGGTTCCAAACGCCAAGGTGGGTCATATAGGGATTTACCGCGACCCGGAAACGCTGGAGCCCGTAAAGTATTACTGCAAGATGCCTAACGACATTGCCGAGCGCGACGTAATAATCGTAGACCCCATGCTGGCGACTGGCGGCTCTGCTGCCGCGGCGGTTAAGTTTATCAAGGAATACGGATGCAAGCATATAAAGCTCATGAGCATAATTACCGCGCCGGAGGGGATAGAGCGCATGATGTCTGAGCATCCTGACGTTGAAATCTTTGTGGCCGCCGTGGATGAAAGACTGAACGACCACGGATACATCGTGCCCGGCCTGGGAGATGCAGGCGACAGGATTTTCGGAACCAAATAAGGTTTAAATCTTTATAATAATACCTCCGTGATATGTAATCACGGAGGTATTTGTAATATTGCCAATAACGGTTTATATTGTCCGGCTTGCATTTACATGCTTGTTGTGACAAAATAGAGGCGGAAGAAGCGGAAGCGGGCTGCGCCATTTTTGCGCGGCGCTCTTTATGTATAATCTCATGCATTCTTAAGGACAGGAGGTAAGAGTATGAAAGTGAAAAAGCAGACCACAGCTGGCTTGCTGTACGGTTTTGCCAGAAACGGGCGGCACTGCTTTGTAATTGCGCTTTTTGCCTCCTCCTTGAGCATTATTTTCAGCTTCCTGACACCGCAAATTATCCGCTTTACAGTTGACTCTGTAATTGGAACCGAAGAGGCGAGCCTGCCTGCCTTTGTCGTCTCCGCTCTGGAGGCTTTGGGAGGGCGCGAGTTTTTGCGCTCTCATCTGTATTTTTGCGCCTTGGGCGTGGTCATATGCGCCCTTGTCTCCGGGATATTCAACTACGTCTCCCGGATGACCATATCCCAAGGGACGGAAAACTTTACCAAAAACCTGCGGGACACGCTTTTCCGCCATATACAGTATCTGCCCTTTTCCTGGCATACGGAAAACCAGACCGGCGACATTATCCAGCGCTGCACCTCTGACGTTGAAACGGTGCGGAATTTCATCTCTGCCCAGCTTCTGGAGGTAATCCGGACTGTAATCCTCATCACTGTGGCCCTTGTCCTCATGTTCTCCATGAACGTGACAATGGCCATTATATGCACAGCCTTTATTCCGGCAATTATACTGTATTCCGCCTTGTTTTACGGCAAAATCGGGCGCCAGTTCCGAAAAGCCGACGAGGCGGAAGGCGACCTGATGGTAACGATACAGGAAAACCTCACAGGAGTGAGGGTTGTCAGGGCTTTCGGCCGGGAACAGCGGGAACGGCGGGTTTTTGAGGAGAAAAACGAAGTTTTCACCAATAAGTGGATAGATTTGGGCTACACCTTCGGCCTGTTCTGGGGCATAGGGGACTTCGCCACCGGAGCCCAGATACTTGCCGTAGTCTGCGCCGGAGCGTATCTTGCGGCAACGGGCAAGATGACCCTGGGCGAGCTGCTGGTCTTTATCAGCTACAGCCATACCCTCTCCTGGCCGGTGAGAAGCCTGGGCCGCACCCTTTCAGAGTTTTCCAAGGCAGATGTGTCCATTGACCGTATCCGGGACATTCTGGACGCTCCCGCCGAGCCCCAGGAGCCGGACGCCTTAACCCCCGACCTGCACGGTGACATCAAATTAGAAAACGTCAGCTTTTCCTACGGCGGACAGAAGGTTCTGCACGATTTGAATTTTACAATTGAAAAGGGCACCACCGTGGGAATTCTGGGCGCCACGGGTTCGGGCAAGTCCACGGTAACCTACCTGATAAACCGGCTGTACGAGCCTGACAGCGGCAGGATTACCATCGGCGGCATTGACGTACGGGATATAAACCGCTACTATCTCCGCCGGAATATCGGGCTCGTCCTGCAGGAGCCCTTTTTATTCTCCAAGACTGTTCGAGAAAACATTGCGATAGCCGCAAAGCGACCGGATTTTGAGCGCATCCGCCGGGCGGCGGGCATAGCCGCCGTGGACGAAAACATATCCAGCTTCCGGGAAGGCTATGACACCATGGTCGGGGAGCGGGGAGTCACCCTTTCTGGCGGCCAGAAACAGCGCATTGCCATTGCCCGCACTCTCATGATGGAATGCCCCATCCTGGTTTTTGACGATTCCATGTCCGCGGTGGATATGGAGACCGACGCCAAAATCCGGGAATCCCTGCGTGAAAACACCAGCGGCGCCACGGTGATACTTATATCCCACCGCATAAACACTCTTATGCAGGCTGACAAGATACTTGTTATGGATAAGGGACGCATAGTCCAGTCCGGCACCCACAGGGAGCTTATAGCACAGGAGGGCATATACCGCCGGGTATATCAGATGCAGTCGGATGCGGGTCTTATAAAGGATGGAGGTGAAGACCGTGAGTGATTTTGAAGATGCTCGGGTCTCCCAGCGCCTGGACCTGAAAATATGGACAAAGCTGCTGCCCTTCCTGAAGCCGGTTTGGGGCCGCATAGCCTTTGTAGTATTCATGATGGTTCTGTCCGCAGCCATTGACGCCTCAATCCCGCTGTTTACCAGCTATGCGGTAAACCACTTTGTGGTGCCCCGGGCTGTCGTTGGCCTGGGCAGGTTTACCCTTGTCTATATTTCGGTGATTTTATTTCAGACTCTGACCACGGTCCTATACGCGCGGCATTGCATGGTCATAGAAATGAACACGGGTAAGCTGTTGAAACACGCCTGCTTCATCCACCTCCAGAAGCTGCCGCTGTCCTTTTACAACCAGACGTCAGTGGGCTATATTCTTGCCCGGGTTATGAGCGACACCAACAGGATAAGCGCGATGATAGCCTGGGGCTCCATTCACATGGTCTGGAATATCTTCTATATACTCGGCATTCTCGTGTCCATGTTCGTTTTAAACGTTAGGATGGCACTGACCGTGCTGTGCATTGTGCCGCTGATGCTCATTGTAACATCCATATTTCAGCCTAAAATCCTCCAGGCGAACCGTGAAATGAGGAGGGTAAACTCCCGGATTACCAGCTCCTTCAACGAGAGCATAAACGGGGCAAAAACCTCGAAAACACTGGTAATCGAGGAGAAGAACTGCGCGGAATTTGAGGGCATCACCTCGGACATGTACAGGGCATCCCTGCGCTCCACCCGGCTGAACGCCGTGTACCTGCCAATTATCACGCTCCTCAGTTCCGTTACTGTGGCGATGGTCCTTTACCGAAGCGGAGCCATGGTCATTAAAGACACAATGGATTTTGGAATACTCTCCGCCTTTATTGCCTATGCCATAGCCGTTATGGAGCCTCTGACTCAGGTGGCGGGCATGTTCTCCGAATTCATGGCAGCGCAGGTCAATATCGAGCGGGTTTTTGCCCTGCTGGAGCAGCCCGTCACTATTTCTGACACCCCGGAGATTGAGGAAAAGTACGGGGACATATTCAACCCCAAGCCCGAAAATTATCCGCCAATTAAGGGCGACATACGCTTTGAGAACGTGTGGTTCAGGTACCCCGACGCCGCGGATGACGACTATGTGCTGAAGGACATAAATCTGGATATTCCTGCCGGCACCACCGTTGCTATTGTCGGTGAAACGGGCGCCGGCAAGAGCACACTGGTGAACCTGATCTGCCGATTCTTCGAGCCCACACGGGGACGGATTTTAATAGACGGCGTAGATTACCGTGAGCGCAGCCTCAACTGGCTCCACAGCAATCTGGGGTACGTTCAGCAAACGCCCCACCTGTTTTCAGGCACCATAAGAGACAATATCCTCTACGGCAATCCCGGCGCGACGGAGGAGGAAATACAGCGGGCGGTTAAGCTTGTGTCCGCCGATACAGTAATCGAAAAGCTGGAAAAGGGAATTGACACGGAAGTAGGGGAGGGGGGCGACCGCCTTTCCACAGGGGAAAAGCAGCTTATCTCTTTTGCCAGGGCTATTATAGCCGACCCGCCGATTTTCATACTGGACGAGGCCACCAGCTCCATCGACACCGAAACCGAGCATCTCATCCAGAATGCCATCAGCCATGTGCTTAAAGGGCGAACCTCTTTTATCATAGCACACCGGCTTTCCACCATACGCAACGCCGACCTCATCCTCCTCATAGAAGACCAGGGCATTGTGGAAAAGGGCAGCCATGAGGAGCTAATGGCATTAAAAGGGCGCTACTACCGCCTTTACAAGGCAATGATGATAAAAGAGGACGCTCAGGAGGCAGGTTTTAATCTTTTATGAGCCTGCATCCATCTCCCATAGGCAAAGCCGCATGATAGAAAGGATTAGCAAAATGTCGCATACTGACCTTACCCAGGGGAGCATAATACGCCAGCTGGTTAAATACTCAATTCCCCTGGTACTCTCCAGCCTGCTCCAGTCCCTGTACGGAATGGTGGACATGCTGGTTGTGGGACATTATATAGGAGCTACGGGCCTTTCCGCCGTCAACAACTCCAGTCAGGTGATGCTGATGATAACCAACGTCCTCATCGGCATTTGCACCGGCGGAAACATATTGATCGGGCAGTACTTCGGGGCGAAAGACAGAAAGAACTGTCACGAATCCACGGTAACCCTGTTTTCCATGAGCATGGTCCTGGGTGCTGTCCTGTCTCTGGCCTTTTTCCTGGCCTCCCGTACTATTCTGGTTATGCTTGGAGCCCCCGCCCTTGAGGAGGCTACGGTCTACCTGCGGACCTGCTCCCTGGGCATAATTTTCATCATTGGATACAACGCCGCCAGCGCGGCTCTCCGTGCGGCAGGAAATTCCAGGGACCCCCTTGCATGTATAGCCGTAGCTACTGTCATCAACATTGCGCTGGATATTGTTTTTGTCGGATATATGGATATGGGAACCTTCGGCGCGGCCCTTGCCACCATAGCCGCCCAGGCAATCAGCTTTTTTGTTTCCCTTTCCTTTGTTCTGAAAAACTACGAAGTTTTTGGCCTTAGCCTGAAAAAACCGTACATACGTTTTGACAAGCTGAAGACAATTCTGAAGCTAGGCATTCCCTGCGCCATACAGATGAGCATTGCCAGCATTTCCTGGCTCTCCGTCACATATATCATCAACAGCTACAGCGTAATAGTCTCCGCCGGAAACGGTGTTGCCGTAAAAATCAAGAATTTCTGCCAGCTCTTCATTGTGGCCATGTGCAACGCATCCACGGCCATGATTGCACAGTGCATAGGCGCCCGGGAATATGACAGGGCCAGAAAGGTAATGTATACCACAATGGGAATCACAATTTCCATATCCGTTGTCCTGATTGTCATTGTGGAGCTATTCGCGTGGGAACTTTCCTCACTCTTCACTTCCGACGCGGATACTATTGCAGCCTCCGTCATGAACCTTCGCATCGAGATTCTTGGCCAGCTTTTCTATGCCAGCTTTTTGGTCTACCACACCCTGGCCCTTGGATCGGGGCACACCTGGTTTGCCTTCTTCAGCAGTTTTGTAAACTGTATACTGGTGCGGGTGCCTCTGGCCTTCATCCTAAATCATTTTTTTGGACTTTCTGGTCTCTACTGGGCGTGCATGATAGCACCCGGCTCTTCCGTACCCATTGGGCTCTGGTATGAGCGTTCCAATCGCTGGAGGCGTGGACTCCCCGAATAAGCGAATAAAAACAGCCCGCCGCGAATGGGCGGCGGGCATTTATATTGCGTGTTTTAAGCCTGCAGAGCAGAATAAAAAGCCCCTTGAAAGGGGCTTTTATTGTTTCAATCCGGCAGCTGGGGGACAAAGCGCTTTTTCAGCCAGGACTCCGCCAGGGAAACCCATTTTGACAGGTGCGGGTCTATATCCTCCGCCGTTACGGCGCAGGACTCGTCCGCAAGGGAGAGGCCGTGCCGTCCGTTTTCGAAAATGTGCAGCTCGAAGGGAATATTTTTCTCGGCCATGGCCAGCGCCATGTTGACGGAGTTCGAGCAGGGCACCATTTTGTCCTCCGCTGTTGCCCAGATGAAGGCGGGAGGCATGTGCTCTCCCACATGACTTACTGGGCTGAACCTGATTATTTCTTCGTCTGACAGCTCTTCTTTCCCGCAGAGAGCGTAGGAAAGAATGGAAAAAAGCTCTTTGTACTCCAATTCCATGTTGGGTTCTATCATGGTATGCAGGTCGAAAACGCCGTAGCAGTATATGCAGGCCGCCGGCCGCAGGAGGCTTGCTTCAACACCCAGGGCGGAGGACAGCTCCGGCCTGTTCCAGTGGGTGGCGTACATGGCCGCCAGGTGCGCTCCTGCTGAAAAACCGCATAGGATGATTTTATCCGGGTCCACGCACCAGCGTTCCGCATTCTCACGAATGGCAATAATCGCGCGTCCCAGATCCTCCATGGGGCCGGGATAGTGGACTCCCGGGTTTGCCCTGCCAAAATCGGGCCTGCTGGGGAAAACGCTGAATAAGGTTGAGTATTTGAGCAAGAAGGCTTGATAGCCCATGGCCGCAAAGCGCAGCGCCACCGGCTCTCCTTCCTGAAAGGCGCAGTTCATATACCCGCCCCCCGGAAGCACGATTACGGCCGGGCGTTTTATGTCAAAATCGCCGCTGTCCCTTATATAGGCGGACAGATAAACGTTCTTCTTTTCCGGCGCAATGTTGATTTTTTCAAACAGCATTTGATTTGCCCCCATAACTATGGTTTTTTCAAGGTTTCCGCGGCGTTCATGTATATCTGAGCGACTTGAGCCCTGGTAGCGGTGCTCCTGGGCTTAAATTCGCCGTTGCCCATACCGTTGATTATTCCCGCCTGCTGGAATGCGTAAACTGCCTTCCGGGCGACGCCGCTGATTTCCCCATGGTCTTTGAAGGTTTCTCTGGGCTTGACGGAGGGTATTTTTACCCCGTGGCCTGCGGCGTAGTTATACAGGATTAGCGCCATCTCCTCGCGGGTGATGTCCTGGTCAGCGTTAAAGGTGTTATCCGCCACGCCCGAGAGAATGCCGCAGAGATAGGCCCACTGGACGTAGCCGGTGTAATACTGGCCCTCCTTCAAATCGGAAAGCTGGCCGTCGTATACAAGCAGCAGGTCGCCTCTGATGTAACCGGTGATTTCGCCGTGCTGTACCTTATACCAGCCTCCCTCACTGCCCAGCACCTGAAGGGCTGTATATTTGCTGCAGAGACTAAGTATGTTGCTGTCTGTGTTGGGCTCCTCCCTGATGCGCACGTCGTTTCCATTCACTACGCCCACGTTGCCCGTAAGTTCGGCTGGAACTCCGGCCATACGACCCAGAACCGTCACGAACATGCCTCGGGTCATGTTTCCGTCGGGGGAAAACTCGGTTTTGGACGTGCCGTTGAACAGGCTGTTCCTGTATGCATAGCATACAGCCGTGTGGTACCAGGAGTCCGCGGAAACGTCATTAAAGGGCAGGTCAATCGTGTCCCTGAACTCGGCGGTTATGCTCTGGTTGGCGTTAACGTTGGAAAAGGTATAGCTGGTCACGGCCCCGACGCTGACTCCATTTACCTTCACGTCCTTTACCGCATATCCGTTACCTGGAGTAATGGCAAAGGTCTTGGAGGTTGACTGCAGGATGCTGACGGAGCCGGAAGGGCTTATGCGGCCTCCAAAACCCGCCGAAGCGGTTATGGTGTAGATTTTTCCTACTTTATAGGCGAGTACGGCCACCCGGCTCTCCTTCATGCCAGGAGCGAAAGCGACGGCTTTGATTGTGGTGTCCTTGTCTATTACTATCGGAGACGTATATTTTGTGCTGTTTGTGGTGGGAGCGGAGCCGTCCAGGGTGTAATAGATTTCCGCTCCGCTGGTGGGGGTGGAGAGAGTGACTTCGCTGCCCTGCGATACCACGTTTCCGTCGTACAGGCCCTTGGTGACTTCTGCCGCAGGCATTTCCGCATTCGGTATTTTAACAGTGTAATCCATAACCCTGCTGCTCGAAAATTGGGGCGTCACTGCGAATGCCCGAATCCGGGTGTCGGACGTTACGGTGATGGGCCCTGTGTACCTGGTGCTGTTTTTGGTGGGCGTTGAACCGTCGGTGGTGTAGTAAATTTCTGCGCCGGGGTCCTTGTGGCTCAAAACAATGGTTTTTCCGCCGATAAAGCCTATGGTCAAGGCCGTCGGAGCGGGGGCCTTGCAGTTGCCGCAATAGTCCCCGTCAATAGGCACGGCGCAGTCGTGGGCGTAACTGACGTTATCCCGGTTTGAATAGCGGTATATAACATATCCGTCGTTAAGATAGTCGGACTGGAGCTGGGCCAAGGTTTTTGTCCCGCCGGCGCCGTAGCGGGTCAGCCTGGTGCTGGGGGTGGTCTGCTCCATGATTTCAACGCTTATGATGTTGCCTGAATCGTCGTAACCCACGTCGGAAACCAGGCCTACGTGGCTGACCCTTTTGTTAAGGCAATCCCCCACCTGGAGGCTGTAGATACTCTGATCGCTGACTTTCTGCGCCACATCAACCAGCGTATAAGTGGTTCTGCGGACAGGAAGCCCCCACGCGTATGACACAAAGCCGCTGCAGTCGCAGGAATAGGCCGGCGCAATCTTGTTGTACTGGGAATAGGTGGTGTAGAACTTGCTGGAGTTGTTATTGACGCTCTCCACAAAGTCGGACACGGATATGTAATAGCCCACATATCCGGTGTAGATGGGCTGACCGTAGGGGACGCCGGTGTAAGTGGTTCCGGCCTTAAACACTCCCATATAGTCCCATTGCCAGCGGTCTTCAAGAGGCGTCCACTCCACCTCATGGAGCTGGCGCGCCCGTTTGACTATATTTATCTGCCCCTGAGAGAGAGCGGGGGAAACAAAGGCGGCGTCTTCCGGCGCATCGACGCCTGCGGTCATAAGGCTTGCGCTGAAATCTGCGGCGTTAGCCTCGCATACGTCGCAGGTATGCGTTTCTCCCTCCAGGCCGAAAAGGGTGACCGTGTTCACGCTGCCATGTATGTTAAAGGGCTCCAAATCCCTTGAAAGGTCAAAGCCGCCAAATAGCCGGGAGAGCTTAACCTGATAGTTTTCGCCGTCAAGCCACAGGGCAAGATGGCCCTCGTCGGTGTAGCAGCTTGTCACATGCTCCAGCACACGTTTGTTGCCGGCGTAAAGGGTGTAGTCAAATATTCCTCCGGTGAGATAGATATTGCCGTATTCCGTGGGAATAAGGCCCGAAACACCTTCCAGATTGCTGCATCTAGATAGTTTTCCTGCGGTCAGGACGTAGCGCCATGCTCTGCCTTCGGAGAGAAACAGCAGACAGTCTTCGCCAATTACATAGAGCTGCGTTATTTCCTTCCCGTGAGCATAGACAAGCTCCGGTTTGCCGCCGTAGCGGTTTACCCTGTGAACTTCTCCGCCCTCGAGAGTGTAGTATATGTATTCACCGGCGAGGTTTAAGTTTTTGCCGTCCTCGGCTGAAATAAGGCTGGTTTTATCTCCTCGCTGCAGGTAAATCTCGTTGCCGCTGTAATAAAAATCCTCTCCGCAGGTCAGCATTATGCCTCCGTTGAGGATGTTTATATCCGTATTTCCGGGCAGAAATGGCTCCGCGGCCTCGGCCTGACGCCATCCGGGAAACAGGCCGAAGGCGAGAAGGATAATTACCAAAACGGCGGTGACTCTGTTCGCTAAATTCATGGCGTCTCCCTTGTATCTCTCCAAATTATGCCGCCAGTATAGCACAAAGTCATGCCTGTTTCAATAATTTAGGGGATATTTTTGTAATATTTTGTTCCTTTTTGTAATATGTACCTGAATTTTATAAAAAACGGTTACAAGTTTAAAGCGGTCGTTGGCGCCGTAAGACAGCCCATTATAAGCTCGTTGGCCATGTTTGCCATGCTTTCCGGGCTCTCCTTCATTCCACCCGCAAGCCAGGCCTGCACAAGCCCTACGCAGCCGGAAGTGGCAAAGGAGAAATAATAGTCGTGTAATTTGGCGCTGCTTCTGCCCCTCTTGCTTATCCATTCCTCAAGGCTTTTGTCCCGGCAGAGGTCAAACATTTTTTCCAGGAAGACCCTGTCGCCCTGCTTCAGTATGGCCATGCACATCTCCGCGTTTTCGGCAATGAACCTGAAGGCCCAGAGCACCACGGTATAAATAACGTGCTTGTCCCCCTTTGAGCTGTTGGGCATAAGCAGCGATTTGAAGTCTTCCAGGACGTTGTTTTCCATGTGCTCGTACAGGTCATAAATGTCTCTGAAGTGGAGATAGAAGGTACCCCTGTTCACGTCGGCAAGCTCCGTCAGCTCCATAACGCTGATGTCCCGCAGTTCCTTTTCCATCAGCAGCTTGGTGAGGGCATTGCAAAGAAACGCCTTGGTTTTTCGTACCCTTCGGTCGGCCTTTTTTTCATTCATAAAATGTTTACACCTGCTTTCAACATTCCGGTTCGCTCCTGTATTTTAATCAACACTATAAAAGAAAATGATTATTGAGTATGTTTTCCAGTATTACTATAATATACAGGCGGCAAATAATCAACATCATGTTTATTTATAAACGACTGCTTATGCCAAAAATCGGAGGATTGGTAATGACTAGGGTGGCGGACTGGATATTTAATCACAAAAGGCTGATTTTAATTCTGGCGCTGGCCTTTTTGGCGGTTTCGCTGGCAGCCGTGCCGGCGGTGGGCATCAACTACAATCTGGCCGACTACCTGCCCGATGACACTCCTTCCAGCATTGCGCTGCAGGCATTGAGGGAGAGCTTCGGCGAAAGCCTGCCAAACCTTAACGTTTTTGTACCCGCAGACAACGTGCCAGAGGCGCTGGAGTATAAGGCGAGGCTATCCGGCATTGACGGAGTCTCCGGTGTCTTGTGGCTGGACGACGTGGCGGATGTGACAGTGTCCCTTGAGATGCTGGATCAGGAGCTTGTCTCCGCCTGGTATGCCTCCGGCGGGGCCCTTTATCTGGTCATCGTGGATGAGGGCAGAAGCGTGGAAGTTGTGGAGCAGATCCGCTCGGTCATAGGGCCGGAGGGCGCATTATCCGGGGAGGCGGCGGACTTTTCGTACATACACACCGTCACAATGAAGGAAGTCTCCCAGATCATGGCCTATGTGGTCCCTCTGGTCCTGATTGTCCTCCTTTTCGCCACCAGCTCCTGGCTGGAGCCGGTGCTTTTTCTGGTTGTAATCGGCGTTGCGATAGTGATGAACCTTGGCACGAACATTTTTCTCGGCGAGATAAGCTACGTCACCCAGGCCTGCAGCGCCATTTTGCAGCTTGCGGTTTCCATGGACTATGCGGTTTTCCTGCTCCATTCCTTTTCCCGCCACCGGCAGGAGACGGAAAACGTCTACACGGCCATGAAAAGGGCCATGGTGGAATCCGCCCCTGCCATAGCTGCCAGTATGCTGACGACCATTTTCGGTTTCCTCTCCCTGTGCCTGATGAAATTCAAAATCGGGCCCGATATGGGCCTTGTGCTGGCAAAAGGGATACTGTGCAGCTATGTGGCCGTTGTAGTTTTAATGCCGGTGCTAGCGGTGGGAACCACAAAGCTGATGGATAAAACCCGCCACCGCTCTTTTCTGCCCAGATTCGGCGGGTTTGCCCGGGCGGTGGTCCGGGTCTGCGCGCCCGTGGCAATACTGGTAATCCTGCTTATCGTACCAAGTTTCCTGGGGCAGAACAGCAATGAGTTTTTGTACGGCTCTTCCGGCATGCACGGCAACGACAGCTATATAAAGCAGGAGAGCGAGTTTATAAGGGAGGTTTTCGGTCAAAACCAGCAGATGGTTTTGCTGGTGCCGGAAGGGGACATAGTATCGGAAGCTTCCCTTGTAAGGGAACTGGAGGAAACGCCCGGGGTCACCTCAGTAACCTCATACGCCAGCCTTGTGGGAGCGGAAATACCCGAAGCGATGCTGGACGAAGCCCAGCTCAAGGAGCTTCGCCGAAACGGCTACAGCCGAATAATCTTTTATGCGGCCACCGAGCCTGAAGGGGAGCAGGCCTTTTCCATGGTGGAGCGAATTAGAAATACCGCGGAGAGGTATTATGGGAATTCATACCATCTTGTAGGCCAAAGCGTTGTCAATTCCGACATGAAGGACACGGTTTTGAACGACAACCTTGTCATCACCGTTGCTTCCATAGTTTCCATTGGGCTTGTTCTGCTGTTTACTTTCAAGAGCCTGTCAATACCGGTAGTTTTGCTACTCACCATAGAAAGCGCCATATGGATAAATTTGGCCATTCCTTACTTTATGGGCAGAACTTTAAATTTCATCGGATACCAGATAATCAGCTCCGTACAGCTCGGCGCGACTGTGGATTACGGGATACTGCTTACCCAGCGTTACCTGACCATGCGAAATACCATGGACAAAAAGTCGGCTGTTATTGAATCTTTGGCGTCATCGACGCCCTCTGTTCTGACTCCCGCCCTGATAATCTTCATCGCATGCCAAATGCTAGGTATATTTTCCACCAACGGGGTAATAAGCGAACTCGGCATCATTTTGGGAAGAGGAGCCCTTATCTCCGTCGTCATGGTGCTTCTGTTCCTGCCGGCAATGCTGATGATATTCGACGGAGCAATTCAAAAAACCACGCTGAAAAAGCGGAAAACCAGCATTTAAGCCTCGGAGGTATGAAAATATGAAAAAGCAGGTTTTATCAGTTATCGTACTGTTTCTGTCCCTGTCCCTGATACTCGGCCTGACGGGCAGTGCTGCAGAGAGCGCCTCCGCCTCGAAAGAGGAGGTAATCTACGCCCGCCTGGACTTCCAGGGAGAGGCAACCGGCGCCTATGTTGTAAACTCCTTTGAGCTGAGCCGGGCGGGACAGGTTACAGATTACGGGGATTATACAGCAGTTATTAACCTTTCTACCACAGAAAAACTGGATTATAAGGACGGAAAAGTTAGTTTTTATGCCCCCGCCGGCAGGTTTTACTACCAGGGGGAGCTTAAATCAATACGGCTGCCCTGGGAAATAGGCATTGAGTATTATCTTGACGGGAAACCCGTAAAACCAGAGGAACTTGCCGGCAAATCCGGGCATTTGGAAATAGCCATATCCGTGCGGGAAAACCGGCAGGCGGCGGAAGGCTTTTTCGAAAGCTTCGCCTTAAACATAACCGTTACCTTGGACGCCGACCTCTGCTACGAAATAGAGGCGGAAGGGGGCGCAATCGCCAGCGCCGGGGGAGACAGGGTTATCACATTTACCCTGCTGCCCGGAAGCGAGGGGGATTTTTCTGTCGCAGCCCGGGTTCGCGACTTTGAAATGGACGCAATACAGTTTACCGGGTTGCCACTGAATATAAGTGTTGGAATTAACAGCTCCGAACTGGAGGAGATGACCGGGGGGCTGAAGGGTCTCAGCGACGGAATCTCCGCCGCCTCGGAGGGGGCCGTCAATCTGTCCGGCGGGGCAAGGGAGCTTGACTTTGCCGCTGGGGAACTCAGAAGCGGCATGAACTCCATGCAGGCAGGCATGTCTGAAATGCTTGAGGGATTAAGCCGTCTCAAGGATGAGGGCGGCGCCCTCTCAGCGGGGACGGCGGCTTTGTCCGAGGGAATTGCCTCAATACTGGCTGGGCTTGAGGGCTTTTCGGTTACCTCCGCCGACCTTACGGAGCTGGCATTGGCTTCCACGGGCATCAAAACGGGCCTGGACGCTCTTTCCGCCGGCCTGGCGCAGCTTCAGGCCGGCTTCCAGAGCTACCGCGACACCGTAAGCGAGAGCGGGCAGGACCCTTCCGCCATTGCCGCAGCCAACGGCAATACCGCGGCAGCTTTGCGCGGCACCGTTGAGGAGCTAAGCGGCCGGCTTGCCGCCCTTGAACCGGGCACTCAGGAATATGTATCTGTAAGCGCGCAGATAGAGCAGGCAAACCAAATAATCAGGCTCCTGGAGGCCAACAGCAGCCTCATAGGGGCGCAGCAGCAGTTTATCGATAGCCTTAAAGCCGGCGTCGGTTCCCTTGCCGCCAGCTCGGGAGAACTGGCTGAGGGCTATGCCGGCCTAGATAACGCCCTGCAGTCCCTGCCGGTTCTCCTGTCCCGGCTGACAGACGGCTTTGAGCAGCTGGAATCCGGGCTGAAGGAGCTGGAGGCTGGAGCCAGGCAGTTGGGGAACGGCATTGACAAGTACGCGGCCGCCGTGGCCTCAATTGCGGAAGGGTATAAGACCCTCCATGACGGCTTTGTCCGACTTAGCGGGGGCTGCGGGCTCCTGAAGGAGGGCCTCTCCGGCCTGTCCCGTGGAGCGGCGGAGCTGTCCGACGGCCTTGCCACGCTGAAAAATGAGACTTCCGGTATTGACGTCCGCGTTCAGGAGGGCATTGACGACTTTCTGGCAGGCTACAAAGGCGAGGAGTTAGGCAATGTGTCCTTCGTCTCGGAGAAGAATAAGAACATACAGTCCGTCCAGTTTGTAATGATGACGCCTTCCATTAGGGAGGAAGTCGAGGAACTTCCTCAGCCGCCGGCGGAAGATAAGGGCTTTTTGGAACGCCTTCTGGCGCTGTTCGGGCTCTAAACGGGTAATCCCTCCGTGGAAACACGGAGGGATTTTTATTTGGCGCTATTTTAAGCGGATTTATAATCAGTAAAGGCCAAGATTCACAGCAGCGTCGTAGCCCTCACGTACGGCGTGCATCACGTTCCGGGGTCGGGCGGCGTCTCCAATCACGTAAAACTCATCCACCAGGGGCCGGAGTGCTTCCACCTGGTCGGAGCGGGGCCGCATGCCTGTGGCCATAATCACAGTGTCGGCGGGTAAGAAACGTTCATTGCCATCACTGTCAGTTGCAGCTACGCCTTCAAGACTAATAAAGCGGCACTTCATGCCGGTGTAGTATGAGATATTTTTAAGGCTGTCTATCTGGTGCAGGAGATTTATCCTGTGCATTTTCCCGCATTCCATGGCCAGTTCCGGCAGCATTTCAATTATGGTGATCTGGTGTCCCAGCCTGGCGTAATGGACGGCCTCCTCGCAACCCACAAGACCTCCGCCGATTATGACGATTCTTTCGCCTACAGGGGTGTCTTTGGTAAGGTCCGCCCCCGCTATGACGTTGGGGCCGTCGCTGCCCGGCACTGGGATAATGAATGGAACGGCCCCCACGGCGGCGATAAGCACGTCAGGTTTTATTTCCTCCACCAGTGCCTCATCAACCTGAGTATTCAGACGGAGCTCCACGCCGGAGGACAGGAGCTTTTTAATCTGGCTTTCACGGTAGCGGAGCATGGGGATTTTAAAGTCCGCGCCGCTGTCGGCAAACTTGAGCGCCCCGCCAAGACTGGGACCTGCTTCGCATAGAACCACCTTGTGGCCCCTCTCTTGGGCGGTCAGGGCGGCCTGAATGCCTCCGGGTCCGCCGCCGGCAACCAGCACCTTCTTGTGCCTGCGCACGGGAACGGGGTGGAAAAAGTCGTGCTCCCGGCCGATAATCGGGTTTACCGTACAGCGGATGTTTCGGGTTTTAATCATGCCGCTGTGACACTCGCCGCAGCGCAGGCAGGGGGTGATTTCCTCGTCCCTGCCGGCCAGGGCCTTTCTTGGCAGGAAGGGGTCGGCAAGCAGAGCCCTCCCCAGGGCTATGCAGTCGGCATGTCCTGCGGCAATGAACCTTTCCATCTGGTCCGGCAGATTGAACGCTCCAACTGCCACCACGGGGGTTTTCACATGCTTTTTAATCTCTGCGGCCAGATAGGCGTTTTCCATGTCCCGCTGGAAGGCCCCCGGGTGCATCAGAATGGCGGAATACAAATCCTGCTGGGTTCCGGCGGAGACGTGGATAAGGTCCACCCGGCCGTCCAGCGCCTTTGCGATTTCAATGCCGGTGTCCAAATCGTAGCCGCCCTCCATCCTCTCGGAGCCACTTATTCTAATCTCTATTGGGAAGTTGGGGCCCACCGCCTCCCTTACCTTATCAACTACAAGGAGAGGAAAGCGCAGCCTGTTTTCCAATGAGCCGCCCCACTTGTCAGTGCGGTGGTTGGTGATGGGGGAGAGAAACTGGTGTATCAGCCAGCCGTGGCCTGCGTGTATCATAACCATGTCAAAGCCGCAGTCCTTGGCGTTGGCCGCCGCCTGTGCAAAGGCGTCGGCAATGGAATATATCTGCTCTTCCGTCATTTTCTCCACCGTGTCACCCCATTCGTCCACGTAACCGGAAGGACCAATGGCGTTTTTGCCGCCTATGAACTCGGGGGGACAGAGGGCCCCGCCGTGGTCCAGCTCCACGGAGGCGGCGGCACCGCCGGAGCGTATGGCGTCCACCAGCTCCACGAAATAGGGGATGGCGGAAGGGTCGTTAAGGCTGGTCTGCTGAGGATGGGAGCGGCCAGTATCAAGATCCACAATGACGTCGCCTACTGTGACAAGAGCCGCGCCGCCCACTGCCCGTAGTTTGTAATATTCAATGTTGGCCCTGGAATAATGCTCGTCGGGGCCCAGCTCCGCAAGGGAGGTGGGGGCGGAAAAAATTCGGTTTTTCAGGGTCAGCCCGCGCAGCGTGATAGGCTGGAAAAGATGAGGATATTTCAAGATTCAACCTTCCTTCATGGCGAAATTTGCTTTTGAGTGAAATCACAATACGCCCTATTATAGAATACTCCCCTTACTTTGTAAAACATAAAATAATCTGCCGGGCTTTTATTTGGATTCTGTCAGGCTTGACTTGGCAGCGGGCAATGGGGTATATTAGAAAACATCATAGGAACAAAACGCACGGACGGGAACTGTCCTGAAAGGAAATGGCTATGAACAACAAAGGAAAGCTTTTCGGTAAGCTAAACATCATCGACGCTGTCATAATCGCCATTATTATACTGGTGCTTGCATTTTTCGCGTATAAATTTATTCAGGGGCGCAGCGCGGACTATGGTAATAATCCCGTGCCTGTGGCCATAACCTTTTACCATGAAGAGGCGCCCAATTATGTTGTGGAGCGGTTGGAAATAGGTAATCCTGTGATAGACGCCGCCGGCCGCAACAATCTGGGTGTAATCACCGATTTTGAGACAGGCGAGTCCATCAGTTTCGCGGAAACCAGCGACGGCGAAATTAAAACCACCCACAAGGAGGGCTACTGCTCGCTGCTGCTTACCTCCCAGGCGCAGGGGTATTTGGGCCCACATGGAGTTACCATAAACGGCACCCTGTATGGTGTCGGGCACACGCTGGTTATCTATGCGGGAGACGCCAAGCTGTACCTCACAATTAGCGATATCCAGCCTGTCGAACAGGGGTAGAACATTAATGCTTTATAGCAGGAATAAACTAATAAAGCTGGTGATGGGAGCCCTGTTTGCCGCACTGACCTGCGTGGCGACCATTGTCATA
The DNA here is from genome assembly GCA_050944015.1 of Oscillospiraceae bacterium. Classification (GTDB taxonomy): domain Bacteria; phylum Bacillota; class Clostridia; order Oscillospirales; family Oscillospiraceae; genus DUOX01. Next base: position 21,777 of record JBMNQG010000005.1, on the reverse strand, counting down.
GTAATCCCGTCCCCAACGGGGGGATATGTAAATCCGGGGGATTCCATGGTGCTCCTGGGAGCTTTCCTGCTCGGCCCGACCTGGGGCGCGATTTCCGCAGGACTGGGCAGCGCCCTGGCGGACGCCATATTGGGCTACGTGGTCTATGCGCCCGGCACCTTGGTGATTAAGGGCGCCATGGCCCTGCTTTCGGGATTCCTGCTTAGAAAAATGGGCGGCTCAAAACCTGCAGTTGCCGCCTTTCTGGCCTCCCTGGCCGGTGCGGTGTTGATGGTGCTGGGCTATTTTGTCTACAGCGCGGTTTTCCTGGGCTACGGATGGGGAGCCCTGGCGGACATACCAGGAAACTGCGTGCAGGGCATATTCGGCTCCGTGGCCGGCAGCGCGCTGTTTTTGGCCCTTTCAAAGATGCCCTATATTCGGGAACTGACAAAGTGATTTTTGCAAATAAGAAGCCCCTGCAGTTTTTAGCAGGGGCTGTTTTTATGCTCTTCTTTTTACGTTTCGGCGGTGCCTTCTGTGCTTTGAGTGCCTAGCCTGGAAGTAGTTCTTTATGTCGTCCAGCCACTTTGAAAAAACAGACATGATCGGATAGGCCAAAAGGGAAAATACAGCCAGCACCAGCATGCTGGGGAAATCCAGAGGGGAGAGGGTAAACAGGCCTTTGAGGAACAGGACGCAGAGGCCAAAGGTTATGGACAAAAACCACATGAGGATTTTCCTAAGCGGCGTGTAGGGCTTGCAGGTCCTGTGCACCACAAGCAGCCCCACAATTCCCATTACAATGGCGCATATGGTGGACATCTCCCCGGCGTTTACATTGAAAGCGATGTAAAACAGCAGGATTCCAAGTACAAGAACCAAGTCCGTCAGGCCGCCGGGCAAGGCCCGGTAAATGACGTTGGGCAAAAACTTGCCCTTAACAATTCCCTCGTTGGGCTCCATAGCAAGGAAGAAGGAGGGGATGCCGATGGTCAGGGAACTGACAAGGCTGAGCTGGGCGGGAGTTACTGGATAAGGCAGTGTGAAAAACAGGGAAACAAGCGCCAGCAGGAAGGAGAAAATGTTCTTAACGAGATACAGGGCGGCGGCCCGCTCAATGTTGTTGATTACCCGCCGGCCCTCCATTACCACAGAGGGCATGGAGGAAAAGTCCGAGTTGAGCAAAACTATATGAGAGACCCGGCAGGCCACGTCGCTGCCGGAAGCCATTGCTATGCTGCAGTCCGCCTCCTTAAGGGCAAGAACGTCGTTGACGCCGTCCCCCGTCATGGCTACGGTGCGGCCTGCGGCCTTCAATGCCTTTATCAGCTTCCGCTTTTGGTCCGGCGTAACCCGGCCGAACACGGTGTATTCGGTGGCGGCAGCGGCCAGCTTCTTGTCACTGTCCAGTGTGCGTGCGTCCACATATTTTTCGGCGTTTTTAATGCCGGCTCTCCTGGCAACCTCGGAAACCGTCATGGGGTTGTCGCCGGAGATGACCTTGATTTCCACGCCCTGTTTGGCAAAAAACTTGAAGGTTTCCGGGGCCTCTGGCCTGATTTTGTTTGCCAGAAGTATAAGGGCCAGGGGCATAATTTCCGCCGAAAGCTCCTGGTCCTCCAGGTCTCCGTCGTAGAGTGCCAGGAGCAGGACACGGCAGCCCCGGGAGGAGTAGTAGTCTATTTTCTCGCTGTATTTTGGATACTCAACTCCCAGAATAATCTCGGGTGCCCCGAGAATGTACGTCTCGTCCTCGTGGAAGGACACGCCCCCGTATTTTCTGGCTGAGGAGAAGGGCAGGGCTTTTATGGCCTTCTGCCGCACCTCGCCGGAAAAGTAGTTTTTAAGGGCCGCCGCGGTGTCGTTGTCGTCCTGCATGGCGTACACGTAGTCGGACATTATCATGCGTATGTCGGCTTCGTTGAAGCGGTCCTCGCAGAGCAGGGCCAGGTCTTCCACTATCATTTTATTTTCGGTGATGGTACCCGTCTTGTCCACACAAAGGGTGTCCACCCGGGCAAGGGTCTCAATGCAGCCCAGCTCGTGGACCAGGGTTTTTCTCTGGGCAAGGCGGATGACGCCCGCCGCCAGGGCCAAGCTGGTGAGCAGGTAAAGCCCCTCTGGAATCATGCCCACAAGGGCGCCCACGGTGGAGACAACGCCGTCTTCCACGCTCCTGCCCAGCCATGAAATCTCCTTGATGCAAAGGGCCACGCCGAAGGGGATAAGTATAAGGCCGATCCATTTTACCAGTTGGGAAAGGGAGCGCATCATCTCGGACTGGATTCGCTTTTTTGACTTTTTGGCTTCCAGGGTCAATTTGGCGGCATAGGAGTCCGCACCTACCCTTGTGAGCCGTGCGCGGCAGGAGCCGCTGATTACAAAACTCCCGGAGAGGAGCTTGTCTCCGGGGGATTTTTTTATTTCTTCCGCTTCCCCGGTGATGAGGGCCTCGTTTACGTGGCAGGTGCCCGACACCACCACCGCGTCGGCGAAAACCTGGTTTCCCGCGGCGAAAACAACAATATCGTCCCTCACCATTTCCTCCGTGTTGATGGTGCGCCTTTCGCCGTCGCGTATTACGACGCCCTTGGGACTTGTGAGAAGGGCCAGTTTGTCCAGAGTTTTTTTCGAACGCAGCTCCTGCACTATGCCTATAAAAATGTTGGCAAGAACTACAGGCATAAACATCAGATTTCTCCAGCTGCCTACTGCTATGACGCAGGCGGCCAGAAAGAAGAAGACCAGGTTAAAGTATGTGAGCAGGTTAGAGGCTATTATTTGTCCCGTAGATTTTGTTGGAGGTTCAACAGAGCGGTTGACCCAGCCTGCGCTAATGCGCTCAGAAACCTGCGGGCTGCTGAGACCTGCTTCTGGGTCTGCGATAAAGACCTTAATCTTTGGCCTGACTTGAGTTTCGCGTTTTTTCTTTTTTACGGGCAGAGCCAAGACCATTTCTCCCTTTTACCAGTTTGAAAACCATTTTATCATAAATTGAAAAAGATTGAAGAAGAAAATATGAATTTTTATGAAAAAAGATGCCTATTTTTAACTGGGCTAATTCCGGAAAGAAACCACAGATAAAAATCAGCGGCCGGGTTTTTATCAGCCGCTGATTGATTTCCGCGTCCGCCTGAACTTCAGCCTATAGAGGTCTCAGACAGAGAGGACGAATTCTTGGGTGACTTTGCCTTTTTGCGTATATTTCCCCTGCAATCCAGATTGTAAAAGAGTCTTTCATCATTTCCCGACCCAGCAGGGTGATGTTGCGGAAAAAAATTATAAGGAAAGTTATAAGAATGTTCGATAGGGAGAGAAAAAGCATTTTGGAAGGTCTATTGTCCCTGGTAAAGGAGCTGCCTAGGCATAGAAAAAGCACGGTTTCGGCAAAGGGAAAGGAAAAATACCGAAAGCGGATTTGGCTATTATCTTGAAAGGATGGTCCATGATGGGCAGAATCTGCTCAATTCTCATTTGTTTTATGGAACCGACAGATGTCCATATAGTCACAAAAAGAACGGGGACAATCATGACTACGGACCATTTTCCAATGGTGGCATGCTGCTTCTGGAAAGATAAACCGAGGTAAGTATGGTTAGCATCATGATTGGCAGCTTTCTTTTTGCGCTTTCGCCAGTTCTGCCACCTCGAAGCTGACGTCGTACTCGTTCGCATTCTTGTCAAAATCAACGGCAACGCCAATAACGACGTTTATCTGGTCCAGGCTTTCGTAGTTCCAGCAGCCGCCCTGGACAAGGCAAATAGCAATGGCCATCAGGCAGGCCCCAATACGCTTAGCCATTGCCAAATCCTCCCTCTGGCGGATTTTGTTGGAAGTTAAATCCTTGGGGCGCTCAATCATCATAGGTATTGCATCCGTATAAGGATATCCTTAATGTCCTGCAGACGGAAAGTGCCCGGCAGAGTTACCTGCTGGACGCCTAAAGAGGTTAGGACCTTTTCGTTGTCAGGCTCTTCAATTGCCCGGAGCGTATACTTTTCAGTTTTTAAGATTGCTGCCTCGCCCATGCCCTCGGCAAACACGACGGTGTTTCCTGACATGACTTTTTCGACTATTGTCTCAAAATTGTCCGTAGTCTCAGATTTGCTTACCTGGATTACGCTGGACAGGAGATTGTCCATGTCTTTTATTTCAGGGGAAGAATGTTTCATCAAATAATATGCTCATTAATAATCGTGTGGTCTACAGTCACGTTGCAATAGACAAGGAAAAACCTCAGGGAGGGGTTGTATGGAGAAAATAGATTCATTTATTCCGGCTGGCACAGCGTGAGCCCTGGTGTGTAAATAAAACTTACAGCCTGGTAACTGGGCGAATTCTCTGCAGAATTCGGGATGTAATGTTCTTCATACATAGAAAAAGAGGAAGGAAAAAAGAGGCCGAAGCCGGGAGCAACGGCAAGGATGGAGTATCTATATGGCTCTATGCCGCATATGCTAAGTAATGGATTAGAAAGGAGGATGCATATGGACTTCGGATTTGCGCCAGTAATAGCAATAACGGTCATATGCTATCTGGTAGCTACTCTTCTCAAGGCTACGCCTCTTGACCACAAGTGGCTTCCCGCCCTATGCGGCGTCACAGGAGGGCTGCTGGGCGCCATAGCCTTTAATATTGGAATGCCCAATTTTCCCGCCACGGATTGGCTTACCGCCATTGCCATCGGCATTGTCTCAGGCCTGGCCGCAACGGGCGCGCATCAGATAGGCAAACAGCTCACCTACAAGGAATGAGCTGAAACGATATAACCTGAATTATGCCTTCCGGCCGGTTGCGTCATTACAGAGATCCGCCTGTAAACTAAGACAATATCATTACGGCAGGGGAGGCATTTTATTAGGATAGTTGTCCCAATAGACGAAACTTCTCCGGGAGCGGCGGCTGCCAAATTAATTGCGGAACTTCTCAATGTCGCAATATTCGAGCGCGGCGGGGCCATTTTTCTGGTTTCACGGGCGCATCCCGGTTTTCCACTATCAAGGCGCTGCTGAAAGCGATGTAGAGTGGCAGAAGGCGCCCGCACTTCCAGAAAAACCGTGCATTTCCGGCTATATTAAAAATAGAAATCCATTTAAGTAGGAACTTGAAAGAGCCGAGGCTTTGTATTAAGCCTCGGCTCGATTTGTCCAAGAAAAAGATATTCCCATTTGGCGATTATTGTATTTGGTTTATTATTAACTTTACTGTATATTTATTATTAACTTTATTGTATAATTATAAGAAAAAAAATAATCGATTTTTTGGAGGTTTCCCATGAATAGCACGGAGTGGATAGAGATGGTTCAGGCAACACTTTTTGATGTTGTTACCAGCGGAAATTCACTTGATGCGTTGTTGGATTGCGCGTATTCGTTTTTGGGAAATCCAATAATGCTTGTGAATCAAAGGGGGGAAATATACAGCAAGGCAAAGAACAATCCGCCGTATAACGACCCGTTATGGGAGGAGTTCGATGCGAAAGGCTACGTGCCGCTGGAGAAGAGAAGGCTGATAAGCGCCCAGGTCTATGCCGACAGGATGGTAAATGATGCTGTGATAGTTTTTGACCCCGCTTACATATCCCACCGTTTAATGCTTTACCAGACAAGGATAACAGCCACTTTTACCATGAGGCTGATAATGCTTGAATCCAAGAGGCCCTTTTCTGAACTGGACCGGGTGGTCTTTGAGCTGCTGGCTAAAACCGCCGCCTACTATTTAAAAAACTCCAAACTTGTCAGGGAGTTTAACGGCGACTCGTTTGAATTCTTCATGCATGAGCTGCTCTCCGGGCACATAGACAGCGAAAAAAACGAGGCGGAAATAATTTCGTACCTGTCGATAAAACCCGGGGACAAATTCTTTCTTCTTCTGGCCGAGCGAAACAATGACGACGTTTCTCCCGCCAGCAATTCTGAATTCAGGCTCATTTTGCAGCGCATTTTCACCAACTGCATAACGGTTCTTTTTGAAGAGAGGGTTATCGTCTTTGTCAATCTGAGGGAGCAGGAGGGCTCCCTGGTGGACAAGATTGACAGAACCATTTCCGTCCTGAAGAAACACAAGTTCCATTGTGCGGTCAGCCGTTTGATTGACAGCTTCAATAACATCCCCTCGCTCTATCGCCAGATGGTAAAGGCCCTGGAAGTTGCAAACAATGTCAATCCCAATGGACCTCTCCACCTGTACAAGGACCTGATTATTCCAACCTTGCTGGACAGGCTGGACATATCGGAGGTCAGACGGTTTTGTTATACCCCCCTGCTGGAGCTGCTGAGCCCGGAAAGAGCAGATTACCTCCCAACGCTTTATTCCTATGTCATTTCTTTGGGGAACATATCCCTGGCCTCGCAACTGCTGGGAGTTCATTACAACACTGTGAAATACCGTTTGGAAAAAATCAGGATGATACTCGGCCCGGATCTGGACAGTATGCTTCCCGCACTGTATGTATCGATAAAGACCCTTTATCTAACCCACGGGGACTGCATGGACGAGTGTCATATGCTGGACCTAGAATTCTGGAGGCATTGGAGGAAATACGATGAGCAGCGCGCTGAAAATACGAAAGGGAAAGGCGAAACTCCTTAAGGCGGTCGTTGAGGGGTGCAGCCTGTACAAGCTCATTAAATTGGGCGAGGAAATTATAGGGCTACCGATGGTTATAGCCACCATAAACCATTTTATATGGTATTCAAGCGACAATATTCCTACAAATCCGCTGGTTCCTAAAACCGCCGCAACGTCCATCAATACCGGCTTTTTCTCCTTGGGCATATTGGACGCCCTGTTGGAGCAGGAGACGCCCGGTTATATTTCTATTGAATATAAGGGCTATTTTTATAATTTTTGCACTTTAAGAAAAAACAATAAAATAAGGGGCTATTCGATTATTTTGAATTCCGCGTCATTTGACGAGGATACCCTGATTCTGCATAAAGCTTTTTGCGACATATTGCTGGGCGAATTGGAAAAGCAGGACAGGGAGGCGAAACTTCTGCTTTTGTCGTCAGAGGAAAACCTGCTTTTGCATTTGTTGGAAGACCCAAACTATACGTACGGCACCAAGGATATAGAAAAGATTTTCACCGTACCCCACGAATACAAGGAACTAATTGTTGCAAAACTAAACAAAAAGAATGGTGGATACGCCCCCTGCTTTCACGTGATAGACGCTTTAAAAGAGATGCTTGGCTGCCAGATTTGTTTCGGGTTCCAGAGCAGCCTTGTCATGGTTGCGGATATGGGTACCTGGTCCAAATACACAAAACGGATTGAAGATTTTGCCCATTCAAACAACATGATTGTGGGGGTAAGCTATCCGTTCAACTGGCTGGAGCATATAAGCATGCACTACAAGCAGGCGGAAACGGCCCTGCTTTACTGCGAAAAGTGGGGGAGACCCATGCTCCACTTTCATGAGGTTGCCTTTTTTGACCTGCTGCACAGCGCCCGTCCCGGAGACAAAAAAGCCCTGATGTGCAATGGCGACATACTGCTTCTGAAATCTTATGACCGGGATAACAATACTGAGTACAGCAGGACACTGTGCGAGTATATCAAATGCAATTTTCATGCCACCAAAACCGCCGAAAAACTCGGTTTGCACCGCAATAGCGTGCTTGCCAGGATAGGGAAAATAAAGGAAATGCTGTCTCAGTCGGAGACCATGTATATGGACGGCCTTTTTTCCCTGCTTATGCTGGCCGAAGAATAAACTTTTAAAAGTCACTGTGCTTTTTTGACAAAAGTGACATAAAAATAGAAAACCTAGCACATTGTCTTATGCAATCATACATGCTACACTTTTTTTGACAACCAGAATACCTGCGTATGGGATTCTGGTTTCTTTTATTCCATTTTCGGGGGTGATAGCTTGAACAATACCTATTCAGAGAAACTGAAAAGACTGGAAACGGCCTTCAGTCTCGGCATGCCGGACAGAGTGCCCTTTGCTCCAAAAATCTCTCTATACTACTGTTACAACTATGGCATTAACGTTTATGACGTGATGAAGGATTACAGAAACGTTGAGCCAGCCATAAGGGCTTATATAGAAGATTTTGACCCGGACCTGGTGTGGGCGCCTCCCACATATCCCATGGACCCGCTGGAGGTGCTGGGGAGCACTATGCTTCGCTGGCCGGGGCCGACGCACAAGTTGCCTCTCATGTCTCCCTACCAGCATTTGGATAATACCTATTTGCAGGACGACGAGTTCGACGAGTTTTTGACCGACCCCACCCATTTCATAATAACCAAGCTTCTGCCGAGAAAGCACAGGAACCTTCAGGGGCTGGCGAAGCTTAATCTCCACGAAATCTACGAGATGTCATTCCTGCAGGATGTATCAAGCTTTGCCGATCCTGAGGTTATTTCGTCACTGTTTACACTAGTCCATGCAGGAAAGCATGTCCAGGAAAAAGCCGAGCAGGCAAAATATATAGCCGATGTGATAGTTAACCAGTGCGGCTGCCCAGCCCGGGGAACCACAATCTGCGCACCCTTTGACATTTACGCGGACAGCCTCCGGGGCCTGATACAGGGCGTTATGGACATCAAGCTTTATCCAGAGCAGACCATGGCCTGCGTGGAAAGAATAGCGGACATGAGTATTGACAGATCCGTTGCCCTTGCCAAGGCAAAAGGCGACCGCCTTGTGTTCATCCCCCTTCATGCCGGAGTGGATGATTTCATGAGCGTGGAAGACTATGAGAAATTCTATTGGCCAGGCCTTAAGCGCCTGATAATGGCAATAATTGACGCGGGAATGATACCCTATGTATTTTGCGAGGGCAAATACAACTCTAGGCTGGAGATAATATCAGATGTACCCAAAGGCAAGGTCGTATATATGTTTGAGCAGGTGGATATAAAGCGAGCCAAGGAAACCGTGGGTAAAGTCGCCTGCATAGGAGGAAACATGCCCACCTCGGTCTTGGCCTTTGGAAAAAAAGAACAGGTCATAAATGAAACCCGAAGGTTAATAGACATCTGTGCCCCCGGCGGCGGCTTCTTCATGGACTGCTCCCTGATAATCGACAACGCCAATCATGAAAACATGCTCGCCTGGCGGGAAACAACCTTAGAGTACGGCAGCTACTAGACAGGAGGAAGGGAGGAGATGCAGTGAAAGAAAAAACTATAAAAATAGTCGAAAAAATAGATAGTATTCTGCTGACGATTTCATCAATTTTTCTGCTGATTACGACTGTTCTTGCCGTATGCAACGCCATCATTAGGTTCGGACGACTGGGCAATCTGACCTGGGCGGAGGAGCTTAACACCATTCTTATGATTCTTCTGGTTTACGCCGCTCAGCCGGCTCTGGAAATGAACAACAAGCAGCTTGTTATCGGAATCTTGCAGAGTTCGCTGAAAAGCGAAAAGGCGAAGCGGTTTTTTACAATCCTGCAGGGCATCATAACGATTGCCTTTACCGGCATCCTGCTGTTTTACAGCTACAAGGTTGTCGGGACGGCGGCCAAGTTCAATTACGTCACCTCGGTTCTCTTTTTCCCAAGAAAATATCTCTACGGGTTTATGTTCGTGTCTTATGTGACTATTATCCTGAGCTGGCTTGTGAATATCTTCTGCAAGCACGGCAAGCTTGGCGAAGAAGCCGTTGATATCGGGGTTGTTGACTCCTCGATAATCGACAAGCAGGTTGAGGATTACCACAAGGCCCAGGGAAAGAGAGGCGATGACTGATGCTGACCACAGCCGTAATAATGATTGCAATTCTGCTAGTCCTGGCCGCCCTTGGTGTCCCGGTTTATATGGCGCTTCTGGGGTCTACCTTTTACCTGATGAGCGTCAACAATATGCCCTTTACCAATATTGTCACCGGCCTGTACGAGGCGCTGACAAAAACCAGCCTGATGGCGGTTCCGTTCTTCGTATTTGCCGGAAGCATAATGGCCAACACGTCCCTGGGGCGCAGGCTGATAAACCTTTTTGCTGTTACCCTGAGGAGGTTTAAGGCGGGCCTTGCCATTTCCTGCCTGGCATCCAACGCCGTATTCGGCGCAATTTCCGGTTCCGCCCCGGCGGCGACTGCCACATTCGGAAAAATAGTATATAAGCCGATGTACGACCAGTACGGGGACGACTTAGCGGTGGGCCTCATCACATCCTCGGGCGCTTTGAGCACGATTATTCCTCCCAGCATCATGATGATCATGTATGGCATAGCCACCGAGTCCTCCATTACCCAGCTTTTCCTGGCGGGAATCATACCCGGCCTGCTGATAGTGCTGGTTGTGGGCATATACCTGGCCTGGCGCGCCCGCAAAAACGAAAGGCAGCCGACCCCCACACTGAAGGAAATAGGCAGGGCCTTTTACGAGAGCCTCCCTGTAATCCTGATGCCCGTCATAGTCCTTGGCGGTATTTACGGAGGATTCTGTACTCCCACCGAAGCGGGCGCAGTCGCAGCGGTTTATTCTCTGATAGTGGGCGTTTTTATACTCCGCGACATTAAGCTCAGGCACCTTTTGCCCATTCTTAGGGATGCAGCGATAACCACAGCGCAGGTGTTCATTCTGATTGCAGTAAGCTCGGTGTTTGCTCAGGCAACCACCATAGCCCGGTTCCAGACATACCTTCTCAGCCTTATGTCCGGACTGTCGCCCACGGCTTTCCTGATTATCCTGAACATCGTGCTGCTGTTTGTGGGATGCTTCTTTGAAGGCGGCAGCGCCACCCTGATTCTTGCCCCGCTGCTGCTGCCCGTTGCCACCAGCCTAGGCATCGACATAATGCACCTCGGCATAATATTCGTTATTAACCTTTCCATCGGCATGTTCACTCCTCCCTTTGGCCTGAACATCTTTGTTACCCAAAGCGTTCTGGGCAAATCCATGGGGATGATATCCAAGTCCCTTGTTCCCTTTATAATCCTATACGTTGTCGTTCTGCTGTTAATCACGTTTATCCCACAGTTGTCACTCGTGCTGTTAGGCTAAATTTGAAAAGGAGGTACTATCATGAAAAAACACTACAGGTTTTTTGCTCTGGTAATTGTGCTTTGCCTTTGCCTCTCGCTGGCTGCCTGCGGAGGAAAGACCGGCGGAGACACCAAGGGCGGAGACACCACACCCTCAGGTGCAGATTTGACTGAGGAAGAAGTTAAGGCAATAGTCCAGGAAATTGCGGATAAGGCCGCATGGGACGACATGGCCTACGAATCCGGCATCATCGACAGAGTAACCGAAATCATCCCTGTCGAAGGTGACTACACTATCCGCATCGGAACTCCCACTGGGGGCAGGAACGAGCAAAACTATGTCATGGCGCTTTTTGAGGCCTATATCGAAGCCAGCACCGCCGGAAAAGTACAGGTTGAGCTGTACCCCGCCAGCCAGCTTGGAACGGCATCGCAGATGATACAGGGCGTTCTGGACGGCAGCATAACCGGCGTTACAATACCCCTGGACTACTTCTACACTTACGCCCCCGCGGCCGGAATAGTCAGCGTTCCCTTTATGTTCACGAAGGGCTCGGCGCAGGCCGCGCGCATTTTCCAAAGCGACCCAACCATGGACGACTACCTAAAGTCCAAGGGTTTCTGGCCCATTGCATGGCTGTATGAGCACAGCTACAGTATACTTGCCGACAGGGCCGTCAATTCAATGGACGATTTCAAGGGCATGAAGATCTGGTGCCTGCCCAGCGTACTCGGCCAGATGGAGCTTGAAGCCTACGGTGCCAGCCCCACTCTCATGGACCCTTCCGAGATTGCACTTGCAATGCAGAACGGCACCGTCGACGGAGCATTCACGGGAGTCACTTTCTTCAGCAACCAGGGACTCCACGAAAACGCCAAATATTTAAACAAGCTCCCAATGAAGTCCCTGCCCTGCGTCATGATGTTTGGCACGCAATTTATGGAAGCCCTGCCTGAGAATCTCAGGAATCACATTGTTGAAGCAGGGAAAATGATTATCGAAGATTACGAGAAGCAGTATATCACGCAAAGCATTGAGAGAAGCGTTGCCGCAATCCTTGAAAAGTGCGAGGAGGTAATCCCCTCAGAGGAACTCCTGGCTCAAATGAAGGAAGCGACCAAGCCTATCCATGAGTACTTCAAGAGTGTGGATGAAGATTGCGCAAAAATGTATGAGAAAATGGCCGAGCTGATAGCGCAGGATGACGCCGCCGGCGGTGAGGCGTTGCCGTACTAATGAAGCTGATAGATTTTGAACACCATTTCTATGACCATAGCACCATTGAGGCTATGGAGCGACGCAAAGGTTACCCCCACTATGACCGCCAGGCCGACGTTATTCAATGGAACGAGCTGATAAAGATGCCCCAAGGCCCTCTTCTCAAGCGGCTGCTTGATATTGGTGACGAGCGCGTTAAGATGATGGATAGGCTGGGCATCAGCACCGCCATTATCAGCACCGCCCAGGGAGTGGAAGACCTTGACCCCTCGGAAAGCGTGGAGCTGGCAAAGAAGACAAACAACACTGTTTATGAGCTTACGAAACGCTATCCCGGCAGATTCCTTGGCAGCGCGATTCTGCCCGTAAGGGACGTGAAGGCCGCCTGCGACGAACTTGAGCGCTGCGTCAGTGAACTGGGCTTCGTGTGCTGGCATACCCACTCTAACTACGGTCCCGAGTCCCCCGAACAGGAGAAATACCGCCCTCTGTTCAAAAAAGCGGCGGAGCTTGGCGTGTTCATTTACCTGCACCCAACCCTTCCGCAGATTGAGGAACTCGGCAGGTACGGATTTACCCTGGCGGGACCCGGAGCAGGATTCACTGTTGGCACAATGCTCGCGGTGCTAAAGCTCATTGTTTCGGGCGTGTTTGACGAGGTGCCGGAAACCAGGCTTCTCTTGGGGCACCTTGGGGAGGCGATACCCTTCCTGCTTGAGCGCATAGACAACAGGATTAACTTTCTGCCCAATCCCAGCTTGAAGAACAGGGAAAAGCCAAGCTACTACTTTAAAAAGAATATAATGGTAACTACAAGCGGCAATATGTCCAAAGAGGCGTTTAAATGCACCCAGGATGTGCTGGGGATAGAAAATATTCTGTTCGGAAGCGACTATCCTTTCGAGTCCGCCGAGGATATGGTGAATTTCGTCAAAAGCCTGCCGCTTACTTCTGAAGAGCGCGAAATGTTGTATTATAGGAACGCCGAAAAACTGGGCATATACGCCGGTTAGCGTAAGAACTGAAAAGAGCTTGACGCAAACGCACGCGCCAAGCTCTTTTTCGTATCTTAATAGCTGCATTTTTTGGAGCGGCAATGATTTAAAATGCATACTCAATTTTAATATTATATTTGGAGCCAGCAAGACCTTTATTTTCAAAGTTTTGACGGCTTTTTGCGATTTGTGAAGAACGTCGCATGTGGCCTTTTTGTTATTTATGGCTATGTGATTACTCGAAGTGACCAATAATTGACAAACTGGAAAAAAATGACGGAAATTGTTGAAATAATATTAATTCGATGCTACAATAAAGCCATAAAATGCCATAAATGGGATAAGGAGGAATGTTATGGCTTATTTTGCGCGAATCCGTCATAGCGACGGTGTTGCCCAGGGGATTGAAGAACATTGCCGCAACTGCGCACGATATGCAGCGGAAGTTCTGCCTGGACTGCGCAATGCGGCCTATCTGGCGGGCCTCCTCCACGATATGGGAAAGTTTGCGGCGGGTTTTCAGGATTATATTACCCGGGCCGCCAGGGGTGAGCGGGTTATTCGTGGCAGCGTCAACCATACCTTTGCCGCCGTTCGTTTTATTCTGGATCGGTGGCACACATCGAGTGCACCCGATCTCAGAAATATGGCAAGCGAGATCATTGCTGTGTCTACAGGTGCCCATCACGGGTTGTTTGACTGCATTGACTCCGATGGCAGAGATAGATTTCTCCACCGACTGACAGCCGAGGAAATCGGCTACCAGGAGGCGAGAAGTCTTTTTTTAATGCACTGTGCCGATCTCGACGAGCTGGATCGACTGTTCAACGCAGCGGAAAAAGAGATCATGGCTATGGTGGAGCAGATGAAACCATATCTAAAGAGCGAAAAGGAGCTGCGGTTCTGCCTGGCCTTGCTGTCCCGGATGCTCCTATCCACGGTGATTGATGCCGATCGGCGAGACACCGCTGAATTCATGTACGGTATCAGAATTCAGACACCTCTGCCGACCCGCGATCAGTGGGAGAGCCTCTTAACAAATCTGGAAGTGAAGCTTGCGCAGATGCCCTCGGAAACTCTCATCAATACAGTACGCCGCGAGATCTCCAACCGGTGCCGGGAAGCCGGTAAAAGGGAGAAGGGCATCTACCGTTTATCGGTCCCGACGGGCGGTGGAAAGACCCTGTCTGGCCTTCGATATGCTCTCTCGGTGGCGGCCCAGAAGGGGAAAAAGCGCATATTCTTTGCTATCCCGCTCCTTAGCGTCCTGGAACAGAATGCAAAGGCGATACGGGAGGCAGTCAATAACGATACCCTGGTTTTAGAGCATCATTCCAACATCATCCGAGAAAGCAAAAAAAGTGATGAGCTAAACGAATTGGACGAAAACGAGCTGCTGATGGAGACCTGGGATGCCCCCATTGTGATCACAACGCTGGTACAGCTACTAAACACATTGTTTTTGGACAAGACGTCCAGCATCCGCCGCATGCACGCACTGGCGGACAGCGTGATTGTCATCGACGAGGTGCAGTCGGTCCCGCGCAAGATGCTGTCTCTATTCAATATAGCCATGAATTTTCTGGCCTCCGCCTGCAATTCGGTGATAGTCCTCTGCTCCGCGACGCAGCCCTGCCTGGAATATGTGCCCCACGCCCTGCATTTTAGGGAGCCGGCGGATTTAGTAACCATCGACCCGGCCTGGCGGCAGGTGTTTCACCGTACAGAGATTCAAGACAAGCGAAAAAAGGGAGGCTACACCACGGACGAGCTGACCGACCTTGCAGTAGATTGCATGAATCAGGCAAACAGCCTGCTCATCATATGCAATACCAAAGCCGAGGCGCGGTCCATCTATAACGCAGTATCACAGTTGCCGGACGTGGAGACCCACCACCTCTCCACATCCATGTGCATGGCCCACCGAGTGGATACCCTGGCGAAGATCAACAGCGCCTTAGAGAAAAAACGCCGGATGATTTGCGTATCCACCCAACTGGTAGAGGCGGGAGTGGACTTCTCCTTCGCTTGTGTGATTCGAGTTTCCGCCGGGCTAGACAATATTGTTCAGGCCGCGGGGCGCTGCAATCGAAACGGCGAGTTTGGGCGGCTTTGCCCGGTGTATATCGTTAACCTTAGAGAGGAGAATCTAAGCCACCTTAAAGAGATCCGGCAGTCCCAGCTGGCGGCGGAATCTGTGATGGCTGAATACGCTCTGGCCCCCGACCGGTTTCAGAATGATCTCGCCTCCGACGCGTCCATCGAGGCCTATTATCGCCGACTCTATATCGATCTGCCGAAAAATGCACTGGATTATCCCTTAAAAAGTCTGGGTACCGACCTATTTACGCTCCTGTCGGACAATCGAACTTTTGAATTTCACAGCGATAGCAAAGGAAGATACGTCATCACACAGGCGTTTAAAACGGCGGGCAGCGAGTTTCGTGTGTTCGACGATGACACCATCGACGTATTGGTACCCTATGGGCAGGGAAAAGTCATACTCTCCGATTTGCAATCGAATGAGGCACGGTATGACTTAAACTACCGCAGAAAACTGCTAGCAGAACTCAAACCGTTTTCCATCTCCCTGTATGAGTACGAGCTTAAGCGGCTGCAGGACATGGGAGGAATCTATGGCCTATTTGATGGCTCCGTTCTGGTGCTTCGACCCGAGTATTATTCGTACACAACCGGCCTTGATGTCAGTGGAGGCCGGAATGAATTTTTGGAGGGATAAGATGATACATCGAAATACGGTGGAATTCGAGGTCACAGGCGCCTATGCGCTGTTTTCTGACCCCGTCATGCGGGTGGGAGGTGAGAAATGCACCCTCCAGATACCAACCTATGAGGCCCTCAAAGGTATCCTCTCCTCGGTGTATTGGAAGCCTTCCTTTATCTGGGTGATAGACGCCGTCCGGGTCATGAACCCCATCCAGACCGAGGTGAAGGGGATTCGCCCCATCAAATATTATGGGGGCAATGAGCTGGCCTACTACACCTATTTAAAGGACTGCCGCTACCAGGTTCAGGCCCACTTTGTCTGGAACCCGAACCGCCCGGAGCTTTCCGCCGATCACAACGAGCACAAACACCACAATATCGCAAAACGCATGATAGAGCGGGGCGGGCGCAGGGATATCTTCCTGGGCACACGGGAATGCCAGGGATACGTCACTCCCTGTAAATTCATGGACGGCAAAGGCCACTATGATGACCTCCCCGAGCTGGCCTTTGGCCTGACCTACCATGGCATCACCTATGCGGACGAGGCCTTCTCCGAGGAGACTAGGAACAAGATGACCATCCGTTACTGGTATCCGGTGATGCGTGGAGGGGTCATCGAATTTATTCCACCGGAGGAATGCCCCATTAAAAGGCCAGTGCGGTATATGGAGATAAAACCATTTGGCGCAGTGTATGGGAATTTCCAGGGCTTGCAAGAGTTTGGAGGGGAGGTGATCTGATTGGGAATCCTGCAGGCGGCTTATCGAACCTATCGGGCCTATGAGCATCTGGTTGGCAAAATTGAGGAAGGTAAGGAGCCTCTGACCCCCATCTCCCATATCATACAAAACGCTCACATCGAGATAGTCATCAACGCCGACGGCGAATTCCAGAAAGCCTATCCGGTTCCAAAAGACCAATCAAAAACTATCATCCCGGTCAGTGTAAAATCAGCCAGCCGAACCTCGAATGTGGGAGCCCATCCGCTCTGCGACCAGCTATGCTACATATCGCCCCGTGACAAGAGAAAACATGTTTCCTATATCACTCAGCTTGCCCGGTGGGCTAATTCTGAATTCTCCCATCCTAAGGTAGTTGCGGTGCTGAAATACATACAAAAAGGCACCATTCTCACTGATTTGGCGGCATCCGGGGTCATAACGCTGGATGAATCCGGTAATCTGGGGAGCGGGAAAATTGAAGGCACCGATTACAACAAATGCCTGGTGCGCTGGCAAGTCATTCCCGCTCCGGAGGGTGTCTCCTCAGCATGCTGGGAGGACGCCACTCTATTTCAGAGCTATATCTCCTATTACGAGAGCCAGCTCGCTTCAGAAGAGCGTGACTACTGCTATATAACCGGACTGTTGGATACGGTTTGCGACACGCACCCTAAGGGCGTAGTGGTTAAAGACAACAGCGCCAAGCTTATTTCTGCAAATGACAATACGAACTTTACCTATCGGGGGCGCTTTACGGAACCGAAGCAAGCGTACAATATCGGCTACACCGCTTCACAAATGTCCCACTATGCCCTTCGGTGGATAACCTCCAAAGACGGCGTAATTATTGGCAACAGAACCTTTATCTGCTGGAACCCGGAGGGTGCCCAGGTTCCAAAATTCGCGTTTTTAGGGATGCCCGGCGAGGAGCCGGCAGATTATGTCGGGTATAAGCGGCAACTGTCAGCAACTCTCGGCGGTTACAGGCAGGCGCTGAAGCCCACTAGTGATGTGGTTATTGCGGCCTTCGATGCGGCTACAACTGGGCGCTTGTCGCTCACCTACTATAATGAGTTAAAAGCCTCCGACTTTCTGGACAGAATCGAGGACTGGTACTCCACCCTCTGCTGGGATACCTATTATGGCGTACAATCCCCGTCCCTGCGGCGAATTGTTGAATGTGCCTTTGGTACCCAGAGGGACAAGTTCATAGAGACTGATGAAAAAATCCTGAGTGAACGCTTCCAGCAGCTTTTACGCTGCATGGTGGACAAGCAGCCTCTGTCCTATGATATCGTGCGGGCATTGGTCACAAGGGCGGGTATCCCCTTGGCCTATAACCCCAAAAATCGGGAAACGCTTCTGACGACGGCTTGCGCGGTCGTGCGCAAATACCGTAACGATAAACTGCAAAAGGAGGAATGGAAGTTGACGCTCGACGCATCCAATCGCGACCGGAGCTACCTCTTTGGCAGATTGCTCGCCATAGCGGAGCAGGTGGAGCGCAGCACCTATGACCGTGAGGAGGGAAGGGAACCAAACGCCATCCGCATGTGGTCGGTGTTTGCCCAGCGCCCCCTCTATGGCTGGCGAATTCTGGAAGAGAAGCTCATTCCCTACTACGCGAGACTGACTCCCGGGCTGCGGGCCTACTTTAAGAATCTCACCAGCGAGATTGTTGAGATGCTCCCCGATGCCAGCGACTCGGAGCTTGGCAGGAAACTGGAGGATACATATCTGCTGGGCTACTATCACCAGCGCAGTGCCATGACCCGTAAAAAGCAAAGAGTAGAAAAGGAGGAAGCCGAAGATGAGTCTGTTGAAGAATAAGATTGATTTTGTGGCCCTTGTGATCGTGTCTATGGCAAATTGCAACGGTGACCCGCTCAACGGGAACCGTCCCCGCACCGATTACAACGGCTACGGAGAGATTTCCGACGTGTGTATCAAGCGCAAAATCCGCAACCGGATGCAGGATCTGGGACATGAAATCTTTGTAAAGTCCGACGATCGCTGTGATGATGGCTTTAAGTCCCTAAGCGAACGCGCCAACAGCGCGTTGAAGGGAATCAAGGATCCGGATGAATATGCCCGGCTTGCCTGCGAGAGGTGGCTGGACGTGCGTAGCTTCGGGCAGGTGTTCGCATTTAAATCCAATGAGAAAAGCGGCGTATCGGTAGGCGTAAGAGGCCCTGTGTCCATTCATCAGGCAGTGAGTGTGTGCCCCGTTGAGATCCATTCAATGCAAATAACGAAAAGCGTGAACAGCGAGCCGTCAGAAAAGCGCAGCTCGGATACTATGGGCATGAAGCACATGGTCCGATTTGGCCTTTACAAGATTAAGGGATCCATAAATGTGCAGCTGGCCCAGAAGACCGGCTTTACCGAGGAGGATACGGCAACAATCAAGGAGTGCCTGCGACCCTGTTTGAAAACGACGCCTCCTCTGCCCGTCCGGAGGGCTCCATGCAGGTTAGAAAGCTGTATTGGTGGGAGCATAACTGCCCATCGGGACAATACTCCTCCGCCCGGGTTCATTCAAGCGTATCTGTCGTGCCAAAGGATAGCACGGATCTGCCCTCAAGTTTTGAGGATTTCGAAATCACCCTTGAGGAACTACCCGGTTTACACTGTGAGATCATCGATGGAATATAAAGAGGAGGAGTTTCTCCAGCTGTCCGGCCTGCAGCACTTTAGGTTCTGCCGCCGCCAATGGGCGTTGATACATATTGAAAACCAATGGGAAGATAACCTCCGCACGGTGGACGGCACCCTGATGCACAAAAACGCCCATGACGCAGGCTACCGGGAGAGCAGGAGAGATTTGATCATCACTCGGGGAATGCGGGTGTTCTCCTCCTCCTTGGGTGTCTCCGGGCAGTGTGATGTGTTGGAATTCCATAGAGGCGATCATGGGATATCGTTGCCCGGGCGGGAAGGATTGTGGCAGCCCTATCCCGTTGAGTACAAGCGTGGTGCTCCGAACAGACAGAGCGGCGATAGCCTGCAGCTATGCGGACAGGCCATGTGTCTTGAGGAAATGCTCTGCTGTGAGATCCCAGTGGGAGCGCTGTTCTACGGAGAAAAACGGCAGCGCAGTGTCGTAACCTTCACGGAAGAACTTCGCAACAGCGTTCGGGAAGCCCTGGCGGAGATGCATGAATTGTATCGGCGGGGGCATACGCCCAAGGTAAAGCCTACAAAATCCTGCAACGCCTGCTCTCTCAAGGAGATATGTCTGCCCAAGCTAATGAGTAAACGCTCCGTGGCGGAGTATCTGCGTCAGGGCATGGAGGATTCACCATGAAACATCTTCTGAACACGCTCTTTGTCACCTCGGAGGACGCGTACCTGTCACTGGACGGCGAGAACGTGGTTGTCAACCGGGAAAAGCAGGTGGTGGCCCGATATCCTCTGCACAATCTTTCAAACATCATTTCGTTCTCCTATTCCGGGGCATCTCCGGCGCTGATGGGGGCTTGTTGGGAGAGACAGATTGGTTTTTCCTTCTGCACCCCCAGAGGGAAATTTCTGGCTCGTGTCACCGGAGCGGGAAACGGCAATGTACTGTTGCGCCGCACGCAGTACCGGATAGCGGACGATCCGATGCTAAGCTGCGGCGTAGCACGAACGATGATTTTCGGAAAGCTGTTCAATGCTCGTTGGAGCATTGAGCGCACCTGCCGGGACCACGGACTGCGGGTAGACACGCAGGTGCTAAAGGATGCGTCCAATAGGCTGAGGCAACTGCTGCCTGCGGTAGCGGAGGAGACCTCGCTGGAGTCATTGCGGGGGCTGGAAGGAGTTGGATCCAGCATCTATTTTGGCGTGCTGGATCACATGATTCTGAATAATAAGGAGGCATTCTATTTCCGCACAAGGACCCGACGTCCGCCGCTCGATCCAATGAACGCCTTGCTCTCCTTTGCCTACAATCTGCTTGCCCATGACTGCGCGTCCGCATTGGAGAGCGTGGGACTTGACTCCTATGTGGGGTTTTTACATCGCGACCGCCCCGGCCGGAGTTCCCTTGCCTTGGATTTGATGGAGGAGCTTCGTCCCTGCATGGCTGATCGGTTTGTTCTGACGATAATCAACAACCGAATCATATCCCCCGGCGACTTTGAAACCAGCGAAAGCGGTGCAGTCTCGCTGACGGAAAACGCAAGGAGAACTTTTCTAAAAAGCTGGCAGACAAAGAAAAGGGACGGCATCACCCATCCGTACCTGAATGAAAAAATGGAATGGGGGATGGTTCCATATATTCAGGCGTTGCTGCTTGCGCGGTATCTCCGCGGGGATTTGGATGCCTATCCTCCATTCCTGTGGAAGTGAATGAGATGCTAGTTGTCATTACCTATGATGTGAACACAGAGGATGCCGCCGGACGGAAGCGGCTGAGACAGATAGCAAAGCAGTGCGTCAATTACGGCCAGCGGGTACAGTTTTCGGTGTTTGAATGTCTGGTTGACGCTGCGCAGTACCGCAGTTTGAAGTCCAAATTATGCGCAATAATAAATCCGGAAAAAGACAGTCTGCGATTCTATCTTCTTGGTAACCAATATGAAAAAAAGATTGAGCATTTCGGATGCAATAATACTTATCAGCCCGAAGATGTCCTGATGGTCTAGGTGCGAACATGGGGCTCCCATGGTTTTGCCGTCTGGTTCGCACCGAAATACTGAGGCGATTTTGCCGTTAAATTACGTTTTATGGCCAAATTTGTGTGTGAAAAGCGCAACATATAGGTAGGTTTTAATGGAAGTGCACAATGTTTCTTTTTATTTTTCGTGCGATTTTGCTGTCGCTCCCCACCCGGGGAGCGTGGATTGAAATATTATGCCTCCTTACAAATAGTTTTTGCCGAACAGTCGCTCCCCACCCGGGGAGCGTGGATTGAAATGTTGAACATCATCAACTACATACCATTCGGCAAAGTCGCTCCCCACCCGGGGAGCGTGGATTGAAATCGCTTTATAATCTTTTATCCAGCGTAAAGCATCACGTCGCTCCCCACCCGGGGAGCGTGGATTGAAATCCAGCGTAATTGTCTGGGTCATGCCGGGTCCTGGTGTCGCTCCCCACCCGGGGAGCGTGGATTGAAATAATTCAAGATGTGACGGACAACGAGGGGCAGCACTGTCGCTCCCCACCCGGGGAGCGTGGATTGAAATCGTTTT